>JBKBPE010000171.1:0-526 GCA_046293375.1 Aquificaceae bacterium | reverse complement strand
ATAAACCCAGTTTCCCAAAAGGCTTCCAAAGCTTTCAAAAAAGGCTTCTATGACCTCTTTTTTTGCCTGCAACTGTAAACAGGGCTTGCCATTAAAAAGCCCAAGCTTTACACCTTCTATCAGGCTTTCTGGCATCAGGGAAAAAAGCTTTTGATTTATAACATAGGAAACTCCCCAAACCTCGGAAAGTTCAAGGGCTTGCGTGCTTACAAGTAGTTGATAATCTTCCTCCTCTATTAGGGCTCCAAGGGCTGTTAGCTTTCCCTCTATTAGCTCCTTTAGACCACACTCAGAAAGCACCTTTACCTTTAAGCCCCTCAAGTCCCTCGACCATTGAGATCTTCCCCCCTCCTTTTCTAAGAGCTTTATCTCCTCTATAACCATGCTATCGTCCATGCCCTTACACATATCGTATATGGTAAGAAGAGCCACGCTTACCGAGGTCAAAGCCTCCATCTCGTAGCCTGTCCTTTGAAGTCCCTTTACATAGGAAAAAACTTCTATAAGATCTTCCCCCAATTCCACC
>JBKBPE010000170.1:347-656 GCA_046293375.1 Aquificaceae bacterium | reverse complement strand
GGATATTCTATCGGTAAGGGAGTCACTAAAGGCGCCAAATTTTGAATCTTTGCTAAGCCTCCTTGCGAGGCTTCCATCCAAGAAGTCACACGAGGAACCCAAAGAAAGAAGCAAAAGAGCTAAAAACCTTTCTTCAAGATACAGGGCAACGGATCCAAGGGCTGTAAGCAAAAGACCTGTAAAGGTAAGAAGGTTTGGAGTTATACCAAGCCTTTGAAAAAAATTTATCAGAGGCTCAGCTAATCTTTCAAAGGTAGGTTTTAGTTCTCTAACTAAATAGCTCATTCCTTTCTCCTGCGGCGAGGGAGG
>JBKBPE010000170.1:0-336 GCA_046293375.1 Aquificaceae bacterium | reverse complement strand
CCCCGGTGGGCTTTGAACCCACAGCGATTTTCGAGACCGCCCCGTTCGACCACTCCGGCACCTCGCCTTTCTTATAATTATAAACAAACATAGACCGGCTAAAAAATTCCCTTGTAGATCGGCTCAAGAAGTGCCAAATAAGGATTTGTTAATACCCTTAGCTATATGAGCTTTAAGGATGGTTCCTAACCCCACGTATGATTATAATTTTATAAACTATGCTTAATTTAGCAGCCTTGCAGTTTAAACCATCCCTTGGAAAAGTGGAAGAGAACTTATCAAAGGTTCTGTTTCTTTTGAAGTACGTGAAAGAAGAATCTATAGTGGTTTTGCCCG
>JBKBPE010000169.1:0-746 GCA_046293375.1 Aquificaceae bacterium | reverse complement strand
GAAAAAAGGCCAAGGTTTGGCTTGATAAGGGGAAGGGAGTTCATAATGAAGGATGCCTATTCCTTTGATACCGATGAAATCTCTGCCATGTTCTCTTACGAAAATATGAAGTTTGCCTACGATAGGATCTTTAAAAAGCTTCG
Source organism: Aquificaceae bacterium (assembly GCA_046293375.1). Classification (GTDB taxonomy): domain Bacteria; phylum Aquificota; class Aquificia; order Aquificales; family Aquificaceae; genus Hydrogenobacter. The sequence goes on along the minus strand of JBKBPE010000169.1, from coordinate 603 downwards.
ATTAAAAACCCTTATGGTAGAGGCAAGCGTAGGGACTATAGGTGGTATAAGCTCCCATGAGTTTGTGGTCTTGACCGACTACGGAGAGGCAAGGGTAGCCTACTGTGAAGCCTGCGGCTATGCGGCCAACGCGGAAATAGTGAAACTTCCAAAACCCCAAGAAGAGGCAGAAGAAGAGAAGCCACTACAAAAGGTACATACACCCAACACAGACACCATAGAGAAACTCTCTTCCTATTTAAATGTACCACCGCAAAAGATAATAAAGGCCTTGCTCTATATAGTAGAAGGCGATAAGCCCTTTCTTTTCCTTATAAGGGGAGACAGGAACATAGACGAGAACAAGGTGGAGGCCTTGTTGGGCACCGATAACTTCAGGCTTGCTCAAGAGGAGGAGATCTGGCAACTTTTAAAAACTAAAAAGGGCTTTGTGGGTCCCTTTAACCTACCACCCCATTTCAAAGTCTATTGGGATAATACCACCTACGGTATAAAGAACGCCGTTATAGCCCTTAATGAGCCCGACTATCATTATTTAGGGGCGAACCCTGGAAGGGACTTCTCTTACGGTGAGTTTGTAGATGTGTGTCAGGTGGAAAATAA
>JBKBPE010000168.1:0-844 GCA_046293375.1 Aquificaceae bacterium | reverse complement strand
ATAAACTTCGTGGATCTTTTTGTGGGATTCCAGCTCTGGATATCCAATTTGCTCCAAAAAAGCCTCCTCGTGGGATAAATGGGTTTCTACATAGGATAAAAGAACCTCGTTAAAATAATGCATAGCTTCTGTTCTTTTTCCTTCCTTTAGAAGACTTTGCAAATGGTTAAGCATATCCACCAAAGTTTTATGTTCCGCATCCATCTCTTCAATTCCTAGTCTTAGGCTCTCATCAAAAACTATCATAGTATCCCTCCTATAGTTATTTATTATATTTAGAAACTCGTTAATGTAAATTAAAGAATTAGCCTTTCGGTAATTCAGACTTCAGCATTTTCGGTACAGATAAAGGGCTTTACCTTTGCTACTTTTGGTATATAATATTTAGAAGTTAGCCGGAGTGGCGGAACTGGCAGACGCGCTGTCTTGAGGGGGCAGTGCCCGTGAGGGCGTGCGGGTTCGACTCCCGCCTCCGGCATTAGTCATGAAAAGAGTTATAGTTTTACTCTCCGGTGGAATGGACAGCGCCACTCTTTTGTGGCTTTGTAAAAGGGAATTCCAAGAGGTCTATGCCCTATCCTTTGACTACGGACAAAAGCACAAGATTGAGCTAAAGTATGCCAAAGAGCTGGCAAGGATCGCACAGGTAAAAGAGCATATAGTGGTAGAAGTACCCCACTATAAATTAATTACTTCAGCCCTGTTGGAGGGTGGTCCAGAAGTACCCAAGGGTCCGTATGGAGAAGAGGTTCCCGCCACCAACGTACCCATGAGGAACCTTGTCTTTTTGGCGATAGCAGGTTCCTTTGCAGACAGTTATGAAATAGACCACATAGCGATAGGT
>JBKBPE010000167.1:0-907 GCA_046293375.1 Aquificaceae bacterium | reverse complement strand
CATGGTGCCTCTCTTTCCCATGAAACATCACAAAACCCTCACGAAATATGTAGTAAGCCGTCAAAAAGCTAACCAAAGATACAAGTACCCCCCAACCAAAGCTAACTTCATAAGCCGTGGCCACTATTAAGTCTTTGCTCCAAAATCCAGACAGAGGAAATATCCCCGCAAGGGCTAAAGCCCCCACTAAAAAGCTCGCATAGGTTATGGGCATGTACTTTTTGAGGTTTCCTACTTCATAAATGTCATGCACATGGTGGTGAAAGGCGTGTATTATAGAACCTGCAGATAAAAAGAGTAGTGCTTTGAAAAAGGCATGAGTGGTAAGGTGAAACATGGCAGACATCTTGTCTCCAAGTCCCAAAGCTAAAAACATCAGCCCAAGCTGGCTCATGGTGGAAAAGGCTATTATCTTCTTTATGTCTGTGTGGGATGTGGCTGCCAAAGCGGCAAACAAGGCTGTAAGCCCACCTATTAAAGCCACAACCTTTAAACTCTGTGGTGCACTTTCAAACATGGGATAAAGCCTTGCCACCATATAAACACCGGCAGCTACCATGGTGGCTGCATGCAAAAGGGCAGAAACAGGAGTAGGACCGGCCATAGCATTGGGAAGCCATGTATGTAAGGGAATCTGACCCGATTTACCCACAGCACCACCAAAAAGCAAAAGACAAGCAAGACCAAGCAAAGCCTTATCCACTTCTGAAACCTTACCAAAGATGTCAAGCAAGGACAAGGAACCAAAGAGATAAAAGCTTGCTATGATGCCAAAGAGAAAGAACCAATCACCGATACGGTTTAAGGTAAAAGCCTCTAAAGAAGCGTTGGCAGCCTTTTTCTGAGTGTGAAAGTAGCCAATGAGAAGATAGGAAGCCAGACCAACGCCTTCCCAACCAAAGAAGAT
>JBKBPE010000166.1:0-911 GCA_046293375.1 Aquificaceae bacterium | reverse complement strand
AGCGTTATTATCCTCTCCCTTCTTTTATATTCCTGTTTGGCATCTTCTGGAGTTTGAGCTTTTACTAAGTTGATGTTTATCTGGTCTGTATTGATACCATACTTGTATGGACCCTTTGCCAGCAGAAGCACACCAAAAAAGGCTGGAACATAGTTTCTTGTCTCCATGGGTAGCATGTCCTTTGTAACCCAAAAGTCTACACCGGCCGTCTTTGTCAGTACACAGTTTTCACCACAGTTATAAGCAGCTAAGGCAAGCTCCCAGTTTCCAAACATGGAGTAGAGGTCTTTCAGATACTTAGCTGCTGCTTCTGTAGACTTGACAACGTCAAACCTCTCATCCACATTTGAATCAACCCTTAGCCCATATTTTCTTGCGGTTGACGGTATAAACTGCCAGAGTCCAGCCGCTCCAGACCTTGATACAGCGGAAGGGTTGAATGCACTTTCAATGATTGGGAGGAATGATAGCTCAGAAGGCAAACCATAACCTTCTATTATGGGCCTTATCAAGGGCATATATTGGCTGGCCCTCTGAAGGGTTTTTTCAAAGTAGGGTTTGTTCTGAAGGTAGTACAACATGTACTTTTTTATTTCCTCACGGTCTGGAACAGGGATACCAAAGTTTCTTGCCTCGTATCTTACGAACTCTTCTTCCTCCTCTGAAAAGGTAAAGCTACCCTTCTGAACCAGCCGTATGTTATCCTTACTTCTCGGTACTATAGCCTGCTTGACTGTTGTTGTGCAAGAAAAGGTAAACAGGAGTACAAAGGCTGCCCCTAATTCCCTTCCTTTCATCTCTCCTCCTCATAATTATTGTAAAATATTGGGCGAGAAATTCAAAGCATCTGCCCTTATATAAGATATACGCCGGTGAGAAATTAGGCATCATCAAACCAAATCCAATAGCAT
>JBKBPE010000165.1:0-1503 GCA_046293375.1 Aquificaceae bacterium | reverse complement strand
CAAACTTATTGAGATATCCGAAAAACACTCCTTTACCCAGTACTATCACATAAGGGAAGTGGCAACAAAGGTTATAGACATAATAGAAAAGCACAGAAAAGAGGAAAAACTCATAACCGGGAAGGGTACTGGCTTTCTTGATCTTGACATTCTTACCACCGGTTTTCATCCGTCGGACCTAGTGATCGTAGCAGCAAGACCCGGTATGGGTAAGAGCAGTTTTATGCTATCCATGGCTATAAACATGGCAATGGAGGAAAAGGTTCCAGTTGCCCTTTACTCCCTTGAGATGAGTAAAGAGCAGCTTGTTATGAGAGCTCTCTCTATGCTTTCTGGTGTATCCCTTCAAAACATGAGGAGGGGGTTTATAAAGGACGATGACAGAGAAAAGCTCATATCGGCAGCTCTTGGATTGTCCAGGTGTGACATATACATAGATGACACGCCAACCCTTTCTACCACAGACTTGCGTATAAAAACAAGAAAGCTCAAAAAAGAAAGGAAAGTGGAAGCTGTTTTTATAGACTATCTCCAGCTTTTGAAACCACCTTTAAGAAAAGCCTCAAGACAGGAAGAAGTTGCAGAAATATCAAGGAACCTAAAAGCCCTGGCTAAGGAACTTAGCCTTCCTGTTGTAGCTTTGGCACAGCTATCCCGCCAAGTGGAGCACAGGAGTGATAAAAGGCCACAGCTTGCGGACCTGAGGGAGTCAGGTCAAATAGAGCAAGATGCAGACCTAATAATCTTCCTGCATAGACCGGAGTATTACAAAAGGAACCCACCACCAGAAGAGCAAGGGATAGCTGAGATCTTAGTGGCAAAGCAAAGACAGGGGCCTACTGGCATAGTCAAGGTGGCTTTCATAAAGGAGACTGCAGGCTTCAAACCCTTAGAACCATCTCCTATACAGAGAGTTGAAGCGTACGAACCAGACCTTGAGGAAACCATCGAAGAGGATTATGACCTTGATTTTTAACACTCTATAAAAGTACTTTATGGGAGCATAAGTATATTTGATTGTTTCTCTCCAGCTTGAGGATAAATTAATCGTAAGGAGGGTAAGGAAATGATGGAAATGTTTCTTTCAAAAGAACATCTTACTAAGAAGGAAAAGCTTGCCTTCTTTAGAAGCGTGCTAAAGTCTGATATGGATGTGCTAAAGGAGTACTGTTTAGAGAGGAATCTTCCCAAAAAATATAGAACCGAACTTTGCCACCTTCATAACATTAAGAAGATAAACATAGCAAGGCTTCTTGGAATAATAGAGTATTATGACTCAGAATTTATAAAACTTCTTGCCGTAACAGACCCAAGAGTGAGGACTTTTATAGGATACTACTTTGACTTTCTTGAAACCAATCCATACGGTTATGAAGCATCAGATCCGCAAAATCTTTTTGGAAACTGGGACTTTATAAAATATAAGCTAAAGGTCCTCTTCCTCGAGCTTAGTCTTGATGAGATAGAAAGATTTAGGTTTAAGAGAAAAGAGTTTATTAACTA
>JBKBPE010000164.1:0-1526 GCA_046293375.1 Aquificaceae bacterium | reverse complement strand
CCCTATCGTATACTTCTTTGCAGGTCTGATAGAAGGTTTTACCTTTTTTATGAGCAGTGAAAGGATTACGCTCATACCCTTCAGGGTGGAAAAGGGGAAGATAGTATACGAACAGGGGTAAATGACTAAAGCTTTTATCAACTAAGCTAAGTATAAAATATGCAACATCTTTGATGTTTTGAAAATACCCTTAGATAAACTATAGTCCTTGTAAAAATAGATGAGAGTGAGAAGGCTTTGGTGTATAAATAACTTGTAACATGAAGAAAAAACATAAAATCAAAAGCTGGCCTGAGTACGGCAAATCCTGCTCATAGTCAAAGCGGTCTTTAAACTTGATAACAGAATGCTTTCTCAAATCTCTTTTTGATATTATAACGTTAGGTCAAGATGGGAGCTATGAGTTGTTGGACGAGATTAGGTATAGCTGGGAGTTATGCGTGTTGAAGTGGAAGGTTGAATTTTTTGTTTAAAATAATACTATGAGGGTGAGGGTTATTATTCAAACGAGTAAGCTTCCAATCATATACAGGCACAGGGTATTGGCTTTTATAAAATCCGCTCTTGGAAGCTCAAATCCTTATTACAAAGAAAGCCTTTACGAAAATGAGTTCTATACTAAAAAGGTCAAACCTTTTACCTTTGCTCTGCTTTTGCCAAAGAGTATACAGAAAAAAAAGGAGGGTTTTTCCTTGTGTCCAGATGATGAAACTCAAATCGAAGACTATGTTTTTTATCCTTCAGAAAATGTTACAATATCACTTCTTATAAGCTCTATAGATCCAGAGTTTATACTAAACCTTTACAATGGTATGCTTAAAGTAAAGTGTTTTCCTTTCAACCATGAGATAAACCTATTGGTTGAAAAGGTACTTCTCATGGATGAAAAGAATATAACCTCCGATAGGGTTGTTTTTAAAACCTACTCACCTATTCTTATTGAAGATAAGGAAGGAAAGCCTGTTCTAAAGGATGGGGAGTTTCCTCATAAGATATTTAACAAGGAGTTCAACATGATTCACGATAAAATACTAAAAGATCTAAGGGGCTATGGTTTAAAAAGAGAGATGGTCTTTGAGCCAGTTCAAGGTTGGAAAAAACAAGTGGTAAAGCATGGGCTTTGGGAAATAAGAAGTAAGATTAATAAACCTTATGCGGTCTTTACCTGCTTTGAAGGTTGCTTCTTACTAAAAGGCGATCCAGAAGACCTTAATGTATTATACAAAAAGGGAGTAGGTTTAAGAACAAGTCAAGGCTTTGGAATGGTGGAGGTGGTATAGATGAAGGAAAAAGTTTATCTTGGTGATTGGCTATATAATGCGGGAATTGTTGGTTTTATAAGGATCTTTGAGCATAACGGCAGTAGAGATAGAATTACTCTTGCTGATAATTATATAGAGTTTGATATAGAAGATTTATCGGATTTTCACGAAAGGTACTTTAATTTTGCATATGAAAAAATTGATCTTTATAAAACTATAAATAAGCCCAACATAGAAGATTTATCAAAACCAGTAAAAGACCTA
>JBKBPE010000163.1:0-1629 GCA_046293375.1 Aquificaceae bacterium | reverse complement strand
CTTTGATACTTTCACATATCCCCAAGCCATTACCCTATGGTAGAACCTTTCTGTGAAAAACTGCTCTCTAAAGAGGATAATCTCAAGCCTTCTTTGTCCCTTACCAAAGAGAAGATAAGCCAACCCTATGCCACCAAGAGCTATACTAACAGAAAGGATGGCTACGCTCATATGAAGCTCCTTGTGAGCATCAAATAGACCAAAGTACCAACCTTCAAAACCTCCAGCTACCACAGATAGAAAAGCTAAAATTATCATGGGAACTGTCATGATGGGCTTGCTCTCGTGTGGCTCCATATGGTGCTCCTTGAAAGACCCTCCTCCATGAAACATTACAAACCCTTCCCTGAATATGTAATAGGCTGTAAGAAAACTTACTAAGCTGGCTAAAACTCCTAAGGCTATGCTGTGCTCATAACTGCTGGATATTATCCTGTCCTTGCTGAAAAAACCTGAAAGGGGAAATATGCCAGAGAGTGCTAAGGCTCCAACAAAAAAGCTTACGTACGTCAAGGGCATGTAACTCCTTAACCCCCCAGTCTCGTATATATCATATACATGATGGTGAAAGGCGGTTATAACGCTTCCAGCAGATAGAAAGAGGAGAGCTTTGAAAAAAGCATGCGTGCTGAGATGAAACATGGCACCTGCTTTGTCCCCTATCCCAAGGGCAAGGTACATAAGCCCAAGCTGGCTCATGGTTGAAAAGGCTATTATCTTCTTTATGTCTGTATGAGATGTTGCTGCAAGAGCCGCAAAAAGGGCAGTTATACCTCCTACCAGGGCTACAACCTTCAAACTTTCTGGCGATAATTCAAATACTGGATAGAGCCTTGAAACCATATAGACCCCTGCAGCTACCATGGTGGCTGCATGCAAAAGGGCTGAGACTGGCGTTGGACCAGCCATAGCGTTTGGTAGCCATGTGTGAAGGGGAAACTGCCCAGACTTTCCAACAGCACCACCAAAGAGGAGCAAGGCTGCAAGCCCAAGGAGATGGGGATCTGCCTTTGGAGCTTGATGGAATATATCCAACAGATATAGAGAGCCAAAAAGGTAAAAGGAGAGGATGATGCCAAATATAAAGAGCCAATCTCCTATTCTGTTCATAACAAAGGCCTCTAAGGAAGCATCTGAGGCCTTCTTTTGATTGTGGAAGTATCCAATGAGAAGGTAAGAGGCGAGTCCCACACCTTCCCAGCCAAAGAAGATACCAAGAAGGTTGTCGGAGAGAACTATCAAAAGCATGGCAAAGAGGAACAAGGAGAGGTAGGAATAGAACTTAAAGACCCACTGGCCGAAGAGGTTTTCCATGTAGCCTATGGAGTATAAAAAGATGAGTGTAGCCACGAAGGTAACTATGCAAGCTGTTATAGAGGAGAGGGCATCGAAGTAAAGACCCAAGTGAAGGGTGTAGGGTCCGAGCGTTATAAACTCATAGAGCTTTACAGTAAAAGGGTCTTTTATAGCTTTTGCTGCAGAGTAAAGAGAGATGGCAAAGGAAAAAGCTCCTGCCAAGACAGTCAAAACTCCAGAGGCCCTATCCCCTATTCTCTTTCCAAGCAGGCCTACAAGCAGGAAGGATAAAAGGGGTGATAAAACTGCAAAGGATTCCATGTCAATCCCTCA
>JBKBPE010000162.1:0-1683 GCA_046293375.1 Aquificaceae bacterium | reverse complement strand
AAGAGTATTATCTGCATCACCTGACATTATAGCTCACAACATAGAAACGGTGGAGAGACTCTTCAAAAGGGTAAGGCCAAAGGGAGATTACGCAAGGAGTATGAATGTGCTAAGGTACTATGCGGAGAATTCAGACAAACCAATAAAATCAGGTCTTATGCTGGGGCTTGGTGAAAGCAAGGAGGAGGTCCTAAGGGTCTTTGAAGACCTTAGGAAGGCCGGAGTGTCATTTCTTATCATAGGTCAGTACCTAAGCCCGTCTCCTGCACATTACACGATTCAAAAGTATTACAGACCGGAGGAGTTTGACGAGTTGAGAGATATAGCTTTATCTTATGGTTTTGAAAAGGTTTTATCCTTGCCACTTGCCCGCTCTTCTTATCATGCTAACGAACTGCTTTAATCCCTTCTGTACCTTCCCATTATGTACCCTTGTGCTATCACATGGCCTTCCATTCGTTTCTCTACTTGACTTTTTGTAGCTTCTGGTGGAAGGCCAAGAGTTTCAACATCAAGGGCATATACTTTAATGTAGTACCTGTGATAACCATGACCTCTTGGAGGACAAGGGCCACCATAGCCAACCTTTCCGAAGTCATTAACTCCTTGCTTTATACCTTCTGATTCCCTCATCTTAGGAAAGTTTTCCTTTAAGCTGTTTACGCTTGGAGGTATGTCGTAAACTACCCAGTGGGTGAATGTTCTTCCAGGCGCATCTGGGTCATCCATTAGGAGCACAAAAGATTTAGCCTTTTCTGGAAAACCAGACCAACTTACCTGGGGCGAAGTATCATCACTTTCACAGGTATACTTCTTTGGTATAAGTTCTCCATCTTTAAAAGACGTGCTCTCTACCTTCATTGTCTTTCCTCCTATTGTAAACGCACAGAGGACAAAAACCAAAGATAGAACCAACCTTACCATACTTATAACCTTAGCTCTTATTTCTGTATTTTCAAGTTAAGAAGAAAAGTATAGAAAGAAGAAGCCCCCAAGCTATGATGAAGGTTTTTACCTTTCTTTTCTCAAACCTCTGCGATGCTTTTGCTCCAAGAAAGCCACCTGCTGCAAAACCTATCATCATAACAAAAGCGTATTGCCAAAAAACAAGACCACTAAAGGCAAAGTATAAGGAGGCTATTGCGTTTATGGACATACCAAGGAGGTTCTTTACGCCGTTTGCTACGTGTATGTTCTCTACGCCAGCTAAACTTAAAGATGCAAGCATCAGTATCCCTATCCCAGCGCCAAAGTACCCACCGTAAAGCGAGGTCAAAAATTGGACCATAAGAACCAAAATATGGTATCTACTATGAGAGCTCACTTTTTTTTATAAACCGATCGTTGAGAGCCAAAACAAAGGTAGCAAATAGTATAAGAAAAGGCACAAAGTCCTTGAAAAGGTCTGACGGTGTTTTTACAAGCAGGTAAGCCCCCAATAACCCACCTAGCAAGGATGGGAACAAGAGCCTTTTGAGATGCTCCATGCCCTCCTTTATATACATTCTAAAGCCAAAGGCACTTGCTACAGAACCCATCCAAATGGAAACAGTGTTGGTTGTATTAGCGGATATGGGATTTACGCCAAGCCAAACCAGGAGAGGAAAGGTTATAAGGGTTCCACCTCCAGCTAAAGCATTGGTAGCTCCGGCAAGAGCAGCACCGAAAGCTACTAAGAGGTAT
>JBKBPE010000161.1:0-1710 GCA_046293375.1 Aquificaceae bacterium | reverse complement strand
ATTTCAAAGCTTTTTGTAAAAGCATTCTGGTCAACACCCATAATATGGGCAGCAAGTATTAGATGACCAGTTGAGGATACAGGCAAAAATTCGGTGAGCCCCTCTACTATGCCAAGAACTACAACCTTGTATATGTCCATTAAAACACCTCCACATATACTCCCTTAAGGTAAAGGGTGTTTGGTACCTGTATAAGCCAAGGATGGTCTAAGTCTTGAAAGCTCCTGTTTATTACTCTTAAGTACCTCCTTACATCCTTTGCAGAATCCCAAAGAACGTCAAGCAGATGCTCCTCTGTTATGTGAAAGGAGCAAGAAAAGATTGCTATGTACCCCGATGCTTCTACAAGGGGCAAGGCCCTCACGCATAACTCCTTGTAGCCTCTGAGTGCGTTGGGCACACCGGCCCTATTTTTAGCAAAAGATGGAGGATCTATCACGATCAGGTTGAACTTCCGCTTTTCTTGATGCAATCTTCTCATAAAATCAAAGGCGTTATCTTCTATCCATGTTATACCAGAAAGGCCATTGAGCCTTTCGTTCTTTTTCCCAAGCCCTAAGGCTAACTCTGAAACATCAACAGCTATAACATCCTCCGCTCCAGCCTTCTTCATGTTGATGGCAAAGCCACCAGAGTGACAAAATAGGTCAAGACATCTAAAGCCGGGTTTTGTTAAGTTCCTTATGAGCTTTCTTGCCACTCTTTGGTCCAAGAAGAAGCCTGTCTTCTGCCCTTGGGGTATGCTTACGTAGTACTTTACATCAACTTCGTATATGATTACCTCATCGGGAACTTGTCCGTAAAGAGCTCCTTCGGAAGTTTTAAAACCCTCAACACTCTGAGCGTAACCGTTAGCCCTCTCATATATCCCTTTTGGTTTTAAAACATCTACGAGAGCACTTATAACCCAACTTCTCATAATATTCATCCCGTAGGTGGTGAACTCAACCACTACATACTCATCGTATACATCCACCACAAGCCCAGGAAGAAGATCCCCTTCCGAATGGACAAGTCTAAAAGCATTTGTGTTAAGAGAGAGGCTTTTCCTGTAAAGATAAGCTTGCTCTATTCTTTCTCTTATTAGCTTATCGCTTATCTTCTCTTCTTTCCTGTAAGAGAGCATCCTTATACTTATGTTTGTATTTGGGTTTACGTACCCATAGCCTAAAAAGTGGCCTCCTGCATCTCTAACAACAACATCATCACCTGGGTTTGGTTTTTTTGTGTACGATAGTATCTCTGGTTTATAAACCCAAGGGAAGAAACCCTTTAGTTTTTCCTCAACTTTGGGCTTTACTCTCACCTGTATCATTCCAATCTATGAGCATTCTCTTGGCTACTTCCCTGGCCTTATTCCTCCCAACAAGCTTTTCTACAAGCCTTAAACCAAAGGCAAAGGCAGTTCCAGGTCCCTGACTTGTTATTATTTTACTGTCTTCAACTACCTTCTCATCCACAAAAAGGGCTGGCTTTATCTGTTCTTTTAGCTCAGGATATACGGTAGACCTTTTTCCCTCAAGCAGACCAAAGGATGCCAAAGCTGTTGGAGCGGCACATATGGCGGATATGTACTTCCCTTTTTCCCGTACAGCCTTCAGTAGCTCGTAGACCTTCCTGTCTGACTTTAGCTTTTCTACGCCGTCCAAACCCCCCGGTAGCACAACCATATCCAGCTCTTCAGGGTTTATATCCTCTATGGATGCATCC
>JBKBPE010000160.1:0-1784 GCA_046293375.1 Aquificaceae bacterium | reverse complement strand
GCTAAGGGAAGGAGATGTTATCTATTATAGAGGGCCATACGGAAATGGTTGGAACATAGAAGAGGCTTATGATAAAGAGCTTGTGATAGTGTCTGGGGGACTTGGCATAGCTGCCACAAGATGGATATTTCAGGAAGCTATAGATGGAAGGTACCCTATAAGAAAGGTTTTGCATCTTTACGGTTCTAAGGATTACGAAAGCTTACTCTATAGAGAGCTTTATCATCGCTGGGAAGAAAAAGCCGAGTTTTTGGTTACCATTGACAGGCCAGACGAGAGATGGAACAGGAACGTGGGTTTGATAACAGACCTCATAAAGAGGACGAGCATAAGCAAAGATGTTTTGGTGTTTATCTGTGGCCCAGACCCTATGGTAAAGGCATGCATTCTTGAGTTGAGGGAGAAGGGAGTAAAATATGAGAGAATCTATGCTTCTCTTGAAAGGCATATGAAATGCTCCGTAGGAACATGCGGGCATTGCATGATAGGACCTTTTTTTGTCTGTAAGGATGGTCCAATCTTCAGGTACGATAGTATAAGGGAGTACTTTGAGAGGAAGGAAGTATGACAATAGGAGTTTTTAAGTTCTCTTCTTGCGATGGTTGTCAGTTGGCCTTCTTTGAAATGGAAGAGGAGTTTTTTAAACTACCAAGTATTAGCTACTTTCTTGAAGCTCAAAGCGTAAACGAGTATGGCCACTTTGATGTTTCTTTTGTTGAAGGCTCTGTATCCAGCGGAGAAGATGAGGAAAGGATAAAGGATATAAGAAAGAGGTCTAAGGTCCTCATAGCTATAGGAGCTTGTGCTGTATCTGGTGGAATACAGAGTGTGGGAAACCTTGAGAAGCTGTTGAATACAAGACCAATAAAAGACTATGTATATGTAGATCACGAACTTGTTGGGTGCCCCATAAGCGTTCATTCGCTTAGAGATTTTTTTATAGCCCTTCTTAGTGGAAAAACCCTACTTTTACAAGATTATCCTGTTTGTCTTGAGTGTAAGAGGAAGGGAGTAGTCTGCTTGCCTGTCTCAAGGGATGAGACATGCTTAGGTCCCGTAACAAGGGGTGGATGTGGAGCCATATGTCCTTCTTACAGCAGGGGATGCTATGGATGCTATGGACCAGTTAGCAAACCAAATATAAAAGCCTTCCTTGGGGCATTTCCCAAAGGAGAAGAGTACATAAAGCTTAGTTGTAATGCTTACAATAAAGTTTACAGGGAGAGCCTATGGAGGTTCGAATAGATGCATTAACAAGGGTTGAAGGAGAAGGAGCCTTAAACATAAAGATAAAGGAAGGAAGGATAGAGGACCTAAAACTACGCATCTACGAACCGCCAAGGTTCTTTGAGCAGATACTGAAGGGGAAACCTTACCACGTTATACCAGATATAACGGCACGCATATGCGGTATATGTCCAGTGGCTTATCAGATGAGTGGTGTTCAAGCTGTGGAAGATGCCTTTAAAGTAAACATAACTGAGGAATTGGAGAGTATAAGGAGGCTCATGTATTACGGGGAGTGGATACAAAGCCATGCTTTGCATGTTTTTTTCTTACATTTGCCAGACTTTTACAATGTTTCTTCCATACTGGAACTTGCAAAGGTGGATAAAAGCTTAGTTAACGCTGGGTTGGAGATAAAGAAGGCTGGTTCTAAAACCTTAGAAAAGCTTGGCGGTAGAGTCTCCCATCCTGTATCAGTAAAGGTAGGTGGTTTTTATAAACTCCCAGAGAGCTTAGAAGAGTTAGAAGAGCCTTTAGAAAGAGCCATAGACATCTCC
>JBKBPE010000159.1:0-1831 GCA_046293375.1 Aquificaceae bacterium | reverse complement strand
TCAAGCTTTATGGATTTTCTTAAAGTCTTCTGCCATATACCATAGAGATGTTTGGGCCTGTACGTGATGTGAGCTTGGATCTTAGAATTCTTCAGTGCTTCCATCATAACGGGTGTAAAGCTTCTCTTGAGGTACTCATCCAGCTCTTTTTTGCTTTTCCCAACAAAACTCTTTACTTTTTCATACTCAGAGGGGTAAAGATACATAAAGCAAAGGTCTTCAAGTTCTGTCTTTATTCTCCAAACGCCTAGCCTGTTAGCTATGGGTACGTATATCTCAAGGGTCTCTTTGGCTATTCTTATCTGCTTTTCTCTTCTTAAATAGTTTAGGGTTTCCATGTTATGAAGTCTGTCCGCAAGCTTGACAAGGATAACCCTCGGGTCTTTTGCTGTTGCAAGAAGCAGTTTTCTATAGTTCTCAGCCTTCTGCTGCTCTGTATCTTTAAGAGTAAACTTTCCGAGCTTTGTGACACCCTCAACAATATCGGCCACACATTTTCCAAACTTGTCCCTGACCTCGTTGTAAGTTGCTTGGGTATCTTCCAAAACATCGTGGAGGAGTCCAGAGATTACCGTATACTTATCAAGTCCCATTTGGGCCAGTACCGTGGCAACTTCCATAGGATGTACAATGTATGGGTCTCCAGATACTCTTATCTGCCCTCCATGTTTCTTTTCAATAAACTCTATGGCCTTCTTTACTTTTTCTCTGTCCTCCTCCCTTATAAGCTCCAAGAGCCTGTCTACTTTTGTCTTTTCCGCTGTAACGCCCATACTTATAAGTTAATACTTTTTTGACCTAAAGTCTCCAAAGGACAACAAGCTCTCCCTTTATCTCCTTCCTTTCTGTTAGCTCATTTAGCACGTAAGCCAGGTCTCCACGCACAAACTCCTCATGCATCTTCGTAAGTTCCCTTGCCACACAAAAGGGAATGCTGTCACCATAGACTTCTTTCATAATCCCAAGGCTTTTGACCACTCTGTTGGGAGATTCAAAGGCTATCACGGTAACATCCTCGTATACCTGAAGTTTCCTAAGGAAGTTAGAAAGTCCTTTACGTGGGAGAAAACCCACAAACAAGAATCTGTCCGTTGGAAGTCCAGAGCCAACCAAAGCCGTAAGAACAGCACTTGGACCTGGAATGACCTCGACGGGCAGTCCTCTATCTATACACGCTCTTATAAGCCTATAACCTGGGTCTGATATGCTTGGAGTGCCAGAGTCTGTGACAAGAGCAACGCTTTCCTTCTCAAGTAGCTTGAGGATCTTTGGTACCTGGACGCTTTCTTTTGGTTCGTAATAAGAAAGGAGCTTTTTCCCCCCTATCTTGAAATGGTTGAGAAGTATGCTGGTCCTTCTTGTGTCTTCGCAGGCTATAAAGTTTACTTCCCTCAAAACATCCAAAGCCCTAAGGGTTATATCCCCTAAGTTACCTATGGGTGTAGATACAACGTACAGCTTGCTCATATCACTTCACCAAAAGAATAGGAATGTTCACATGATGTAAAACAAAGCTTGTGATACTGCCAAAAACAGTTTCTTTTAGCCTTCCCTTTGAAAAAGCCCCCATCACAAGCATATCTATACATTCTTCTTCACAGTACTGGGTTATCTTCTCCTCTGGAATGCCTTTAAGGTTCTCATACTTGTCTACGTCCTCCATTTCCTTTTGAAAATTCTCTTCACCCACATGAATAACGTTTATTTCAAAACCAAAAAGGGTTTTGAGAGCTTTAAGCATGTTAAGAGCTTTTTTAGACATATCTTGCCCATCGTATGCCAGGCATACCCTTTTTATATCTCTCCATTCTTCTTGTGAAAGAAAGGTGGA
>JBKBPE010000158.1:0-1916 GCA_046293375.1 Aquificaceae bacterium | reverse complement strand
GGAACCTGCTGGAGTTTGACACAGAGGGCTTTGAAGCGGTAGTTATCCAGCATGAAACAGACCACTTAGACGGTAAGGTATTCATAGAAAGACTAGTCTCCCCAAAGGAGCTTTTCAAAAGAAAGGTGTACAGGTAGGCTAATTTATCAGTTTGTTTAGGTCTTCCTCCGTTGGTACACCAGATTGCATTTTGCCGTTCATACCTATAAAGGTTGGAGTTCCGTTTACACCCAGCTGGCTCAGAAATTGAAGGTTATCGGATATAACTTTTTTCCCTTTTTCACACTGGTTCTTTGAGATATAGTCTTGGCTTAGCTCCTGATAGAGCTCTTTGTAACCTCCGTTTCCGCATACTAGGGCCACCGACTTATCAAAGGCTTTGGGGTGTATAGGAAGAGGGAAAAGAATAAACTTTATCATTACACCGTTCTTCTTAGCCCATTCTTCTACTATAGGTTCTGCTCTTTTGCAAAATGGGCAATCTGGGTCTGTTATCTTATATATGTACTTTTTACCCTCACCGTATGTAAAGTTTACATGCTCTTCCAATTTTTTGAGCACATCTCCTTCAACCTTCATAAATTCCTGCTGGCGTTCCCTTGTTATGTTCTTTTTGTCCTTAAGGCTTAGAATATTCCCAGCCACCACATACTTTGCGGCGCTGTCTGTGTAAAAAACAAGGGGTTGAGTCCCTACCTTCACCACAACTTCACACAGACCGCTTATTTCCTTCAGTGGAGAGACAGACTCAACGGAGAACTCCTGCGGTATTAGCTCTTTTACGGAGTTTTTAACAGCATCCTTTGTTGGACAACTGGTAGCACCAGTACCACAAGAGTATGCGAGGACAAAGAGCAAGGACCCCAGCTTAACGAGCTTTCTTTTCCTAATCATTTCTTCCTCCTTCTTTTTATTATAACACTGTATAATAGGTAATGTGATGAAGGTAGAAGACCTAAGGAATGCAGCATGGAGGTTTAACGAAAGGCTAAAGCTTGTTATAAAAAGGGGGGAGACACTTGGGGAAGAGTACGAAGCAACAACAAGAGATATAATAGAAAAAGTTAAGAAAGAAGGCGACAAAGCTATAGCAGAATACACAAAAAAGTTTGATAATGTGGAGCTCTTGCCAGATAATATGGAGATTCCTTATGAGGAGCTTGAAAACGCTTACAACGAGATAGAGGATGATATCCGCTCAGCCCTTGAGATAGCATACGAGAGGATAAGGCAATTTCATGAGCTTCAGAAGGAGAAGTCTTTCTTCACAGAAGATGGGGGTATTCTTTTAGGAATGAGAGTTATACCCTTGGAGAGAGTGGGAGTCTATGTGCCCGGTGGTAAAGCAGCTTACCCATCCACCGTTTTGATGAACGTAATACCGGCTTTAGTTGCTGGTGTCAAAGAGGTAATAATGGTTTCTCCAAAGCCTAACAAGTATACGCTCGCAGCTGCTTTTATATCTGGTGTGGAAAGAGTTTATCAGGTAGGTGGTGCTCAGGCTATAGCCGGTATGGCATATGGTACAGAGACCATACAAAAGGTTGATAAAATAGTTGGTCCTGGCAATATATACGTAGCCCTTGCAAAGAAGCTTCTGTTTGGTGTAGTTGATATTGATATGGTGGCAGGACCTTCTGAAATACTTGTAATATCTGATGGTTCTTGTGAACCAAGATGGGTGGCTTCTGACCTTCTCTCCCAGGCTGAACATGATGAACTGGCTGGAGCGTTCATGATAACTACAGAAGAGAAGCATGCTACCCGTGTAAAAGAAGAGGTTGAAAGGCTCATGGAGGAATTTCCAAGAAAGGATATAGCAAGAAGGTCCATAGAAAGGTTCGGTACCATATTTTTGGTTGAAAGCCTTGAGAAAGCCTGTGAGGTTGCCAACTTCATAGCTCCAGAGCATCTGG
>JBKBPE010000157.1:1508-1947 GCA_046293375.1 Aquificaceae bacterium | reverse complement strand
AGGTCTTTTACGTATACTATTCCAGTTATATTGTCCATGTCTTGCTCAAAAACTGGTATGCGCGCATGCTTTCTTTCTATGACCTTCTCAAAGACTTCTTCAATGGTCAGGTCTTCATCAAGGGCAAAGATATCCAACCTTGGTGTCATTATCTCCTTCACAAGTGTATCATCAAGGGACATGGGCCTTTCTACAATATCCTTATCATCAGCCGTGAACAGCCCAGCAGCATACCCCATATCAAATATATCCCAAAAAACTTCCTCTACTTTCTTCTTTTCTTCCATCCTAAGGTTAAAGGTTTTTAAAAGTTTTTCAAGCGTAAAAGCCAGTGGCAACCTGAGCGGTGTGAAGAGAAGATGAAAAACATAGAATATGGGCGTATAGAAGAGGGAGAGTTTGGTAGCGAAAGGTAGAACCAGGTTTTTTGGAAAGACCT
>JBKBPE010000157.1:0-1498 GCA_046293375.1 Aquificaceae bacterium | reverse complement strand
ATGCTCCTTTTGTTCCAAAAGCATCCACAAAAACCTTAGTTCCATAAGAGGATATAAAGACGTTTACTATTTCGTTCCCTATAAGTATGGAAAGTAAAAGCTCCCTAGGTTTGGAGAGTAAGCTACTGAGTAGCCTATATACCTTTCTCTGCGCGTACCTCTTTAGAATGTATCTATTTGTACCAAAGAAAACTATCTCTGAGGATGAGAAAAAGCCAGACAGATAAAGAAATAGAAGCAATAGGAGCAGTTCAGTATAAGTTACAGGCAACGAACCTTCCATCTTTGTAAACCTCCCTTAGGCTATCCTCGCATTCTTTTATTCTCTCAGGGCATAGGGGATAGAAGGGGCAGCCGTTGCCGTTTTGACAAGCCTTAGAATCCTCAAAGGTCCTCATTTTCCTATCCCTTGGATGTTTTACAGGAAGGTTAGCAAGCAGGTATTTGGTGTAAGGGTGCTTTGGTTTTTGTAAAACCTCCTCCTTATCCCCAACTTCCATAAGTCTACCGCCGTATATTACACCGACTCTATCAGCTACAAGTTCAACTGCTCTTATATCATGAGTTATCAAGATGGTGCTTATGTTTTCCTTTTTTAGCTCAGAAAAAAGCATGAGTATATCCTTTCTTATGGTAGCATCTAAGGAGGCTGTGGGTTCATCAGCCACTATAAGCCTTGGGGACAAAGACAAGGCTCTGCCTATGGCAACCCTTTGCCTCTGACCGCCAGATATGTTCTCCGGTCTCCTTTCAAGGAGATCTTCCGGGAGCTTAACCATCCTTACGACCTCTTTCAATCTTTTCTCCTTCTCTTTTATACCGTGTGCCAAAAGTGGCTCTTTCATTATCTCTTCTATCTTCATATAAGGGTTCAGGGAAGACCTTGGGTCTTGGAAAACTGCAGCAACCTTCTTTGTGTACTCTTTTCCCAAAAGAAATATGTTCTTCCCTTCAAACTTTACTTCTCCATAAGTGGGTTTTTCAAGCCTTAGGATCACCTTGCCTATGGTACTCTTTCCAGAACCAGACTCACCCACAAGAGCAAAAACCTCCATACAGTTTACCCAAAAGCTGACATCCCTAACAGCATAGAAAGGGAAAGACCTAAATAACCCCCTGCTTACTCTAAAAACCTTTGAAAGAGAGATGACCTCAAGAAGTTTACTCATATGGTTCTTGAGAATCTTGACTCGACTTTACGTTCCACATATTCATCAAAAGCCATAGCTATGTTCCTTATCAAAAGCCTTCCTTCTGGCAAAACCTTTATCTTTCTGTCCTTTACTGCCAAAAGCCCATCCGCCTCCATTTCCCTTAACTTATCCAACTCCCTTTCAAAGTGTGATTGAAAGCGTATTCCAAACATTCTCTCTATCTTATCAAAATCGCAGATGAAGTTGCACATAAGGTCCATGATCACCTCCCTCCTGAGAAGGTCCTCCTCGCTCAGTATGCATCCCCTCATTGTGGGAAGTTTTCCACTGTCCAAAGCGTTATA
>JBKBPE010000156.1:0-1961 GCA_046293375.1 Aquificaceae bacterium | reverse complement strand
CTGCAAGCGTGTAATTTTTAAGATATCTGTAAGCGTTGCCAAGGTATAGATACATTCTTGCCACTCCGTGATAATCTCCTATCCTTTCTCCCAATTCAATGGATTTATGGAATTTATGTCTTATCACATGAAAGTTTTCTCTTAGAGACATATATTCTTCTATCATGGTACAGGTGGAGCTTGTAAAGGATCAGGAACTCAGTAATGAGTATATAATGTCCCTCCAAGAGGAGATAAGAAGGCTTTCTAAAGAGAAGAAAGCGGTTATTCTGTCCCATTACTATCAAAGACCAGAGGTCCAGGATGTAGCGGATTTTATAGGAGATTCTTTGGAGCTTTCCAGAAAAGCAGCTCAGACGGAGGCAGACATTATAGTTTTCTGCGGTGTCCGTTTTATGTGCGAGACTGCAAAGATACTCAACCCTACCAAAAAGGTGCTGCATCCCAATCCCGAATCTGGCTGTCCTATGGCTGATATGATAAAGGCTGAAGACATCCTAAGGCTAAAAGAGAAGCATCCCGATGGTGAGGTTGTGGCCTATGTGAACACAAACGCAGATGTAAAGGCTGTTTCTGATGTCTGTGTGACTTCTGCCAATGCCATCAGGATAGTTCAAAAGCTAAGGAGTAAAAAGATAATCTTTGTACCAGACCAAGCCCTTGGACACTGGGTAAAGAAGCATGTACCTGACAAAGAATTTGTAATCTGGAAAGGTTTTTGCCCACCGCACTTTGAGTTTACTGCAAGGGAGGTTCAAAAGCTCAAGGAGATACACCCCGATGCAAAAGTAGCTGCACATCCCGAGTGTCATCAAGGGGTGATAGATATGGCTGATTTTGTAGGTTCCACTTCTCAGATAATAAACTACGCAACCACATGCGAGGCCAAAAAGGTTATAATTATAACAGAAGTGGGCCTTAAATACACTCTTATGAAGAAAGATCCAAGCAGGGAGTATATATTTCCAGAGTCTATGAACTATTGTGGTAGTGTATACTGTTGCACAATGAAGGGCATAACTCTTACTAAGGTTTATGAAACCATAAGAGATGAGATAAACGAGGTTGTCCTTCCAGAGGATACGATAGAAAAAGCAAAAAGACCTATATGGAGGATGCTGGAACTCTCATGATAGAAAGGAGGAAGACTCGTCAGATACAAGTAGGATGGGTAAAAGTGGGAGGGGATGCTCCCGTGGTGGTTCAGTCTATGACATCAACAAAAACTTATAGAGTAGATGAGACAGTAAGTCAGATAAAGGAGCTTTTTGAGGCTGGGTGCGAACTTGTACGCGTTGCAGTTCCTCACGAGGAGGACCTGGAAGCTTTGCCAGACATTATAAAAAACTCTCCAATTCCCGTCATAGCAGATGTGCACTTTGCACCCTCGTACGCTTTTAGGTCTATGGAGAAAGGTGTTCATGGAATAAGAATAAACCCTGGTAACATAGGGAAAGAAGATACAGTTAGAGAAATAGTCCAAGAGGCAAAAAGAAAAGGGGTTGCAATAAGAATAGGCGTAAACTCTGGTTCTTTAGAAAAGGACCTGCTTGAAAAGTACGGCTATCCATGTGCTGAGGCCCTTTTTGAGAGTACAATGCGCTGGTCTGAAAAGTTCGAAAGGTGGGGGTTTTACAATTACAAAGTCTCCATAAAAGGCTCTGATGTGCTTGAGAATATAAGAGCTAATGAGCTATTTGCCAAACATACAAACATACCTCTTCACATTGGTATAACAGAAGCTGGGATGGGCAGGAAAGGAATCATCAAGTCGTCCGTTGGAATAGGTATACTCCTTTACAAAGGAATAGGGGACACAGTGAGAGTTTCTCTCACAGATGACCCATGGGTAGAAGTAGAAACAGCTTACAGCATACTTCAATCCTTGGGTTTAAGAAAAAAGGGAGTTGAGATAGTTGCTTGTCCCACGTGCGGTAGAATAGAGGTAAACCTTCCCAAAG
>JBKBPE010000155.1:0-2013 GCA_046293375.1 Aquificaceae bacterium | reverse complement strand
TCAGTATAGGCTTTCTACCTGCTTATAGCCCTACCACTTTTTTATTGATAGATTTGTGTCTGAGCTTTTTTGAATTTCTCACTCGGTGTTTGGTATTATTATAATAAGTTCATGAGAGTAAAGGCAGTTAAAAGCATAAGGGGTGAGATCAGGGTTCCTTCGGACAAATCTATATCTCATAGGGCTGTTATAGTATCTTCCTTAGCCAATGGAGAAAGCCTTATAAAAAATTGGCTTATCTCTGAGGATACCTTGGCAACGCTTCATACGGTTATGTCCCTTAGTGTGGAAGTAAAAAGAAGGGGGTCTGAGCTTTGGGTAAGAGGAAAAAACTTTCTTTTTGAAGAACCAAGAGATGTCCTTGATGCGAAAAATTCCGGTACAACAGCAAGGCTTATGCTTGGAGTCTTATCCACACAGGAGTTCTTCTCTGTGATAACTGGGGATGAAAGTTTAAGAAGTAGACCCATGCTGAGAGTTGTGGAGCCTCTAAGGCAGATGGGAGCTCTTATAGACGGTAGGCATCATGGGGATAAGCTACCCATATGTGTAAGGGGTGGGAGCCTAAAAGGTATATCCTTTTTCAACAAAAAAGCCTCAGCTCAGGTTAAATCTTCTTTACTCTTAGCTGGCTTGAGGGCAGAAGGCTTGATAGAGGTCATAGAACCCTATCTTTCCAGAGACCACACAGAGAGGATGCTAAAGCTATTTGGAGCGGAGCTTTTCCAGATGGAAGGAGAAAGGGGGCACATAATAAAGCTAACTGGAGGGCAAAAACTACACTCTGCTGAAGTTTATTGTCCAGCAGACCCATCTTCTGCTGCCTTCTTTGCAGCTTTGGCTCTGTTAACGGAGGGTTCGGAGCTTGTTCTAAGGGATGTTCTTATAAATCCGACGAGGGATGGCTTTTACAGGAAACTTGTACAAATGGGAGCCGATGTTAGCTTTGAGGATGTGAGAGAGGTATCCTTTGAGCCTGTAGCTAACGTATTGATAAGAGGGGGGAGAAGGTTAAAAGCTGTAGAGGTGAGGGAGGACGAAGTACCCTCTTTGATAGATGAGATACCAGTGCTAGCTGTTGTTATGTCCCTTGCAGATGGCGTATCCAGAGTGAGGGGGGCAAGAGACCTAAGAGTGAAAGAGAGCGACAGAATTAAAGCCATCGTCGAGAACCTAAGGGCCATGGGTGTAAAAGTAGAAGAGTACGAAGATGGGTTTGACATCGAAGGAACAGACAGTCTAAGTGGGTCCTTTGTTAAGACTAATAATGACCATAGAATAGCAATGGCTTTTTCCATAGCTGGGCTTTTGGCACGGGGAGAAACCATAATAGACAACCCAAGATGTGTCTCTGTTTCTTATCCATCCTTTTACAGAGACCTTAGAAAACTCATCCACCAAATCTGAGCTTAACAGCAAGTAGGACAATGATAAGCCCCAAAAGGAGGTTTGCAAAGCCTAAAATTCTAGCCATCAGTCTGTGCATGGTACTGTACACAGCCTTTTTCCCAAAGTAAAGGTCATGAACTAAGGAGACAAAGACAACTAAAAGAAAGAGGCCCATCTTATGCCAGAGAGTGAGAGTGTAAGGGTTAGAAATGTCAAATAGCCTAGAAAAACCAAGTATGTAATGTATGTTAAAGAGACCAGTGACGAAGAGCCCAGACAAAGAGATCAATGTACCGTAAAAGCTGAACCTCCTTCCAACTTCCTGAAAGACCTGGTCCTTTATGGGAAGCTCCCTAACAAAGGGGCTCACAATGAATACTAAGAAGATCATACCACCTACCCAAAGAGTAGCAAGTACTATATGAAGGAACAAAGCCATCTCTCTCAAACCCATGCCTAACATTATACGGGCAGATACGATAGTAAGCAAGTACTTATGGTTTTAATCCTCAAAGCGGTAGTATAATGTTCTTATGGTTATAAGGGGAAAGGCGTGGAAGTTCTCAGACAATGTGGATACAGACCAGATAATTCCTGCCAGATACTTAAACACTTCTGATCCTT
>JBKBPE010000154.1:0-2061 GCA_046293375.1 Aquificaceae bacterium | reverse complement strand
CTGTACTTACTCAAAGAAGCAGGATGTGATAAAAGCTATAGTTGATAAGCTAAAAGAACGCGGTACTTATCAAGGTGCTAAAATACTCTTGAACAGATGAAAAAAGAGCACTGGGCCTTGTTATCTTTGGGAGTAAACACCCTTCAATCTTTGGCTAAGTTTATAGCCGGTGTTCTTACAGGAAGCCTCTCCATGCTGGGAGAGTCTATGCATTCCCTTTCAGACTCTTTTGCTTCATTGATAGCTTACTTTACGTTAAGGTTTTCAGACAGAAAATTTAAGAGCTTTCCCTATGGTCTTTACAAGCTTGAAAACATAGGTTCCATCCTGATAGCCATGTTTCTTCTCATAGCTTCTTACGAGATCTTCCAAAGGGCTTTTCAGAGGAATATTGTCATAAAGGATGAGTACTTGGGTATGGGGTTTGGCGTCATACTATTTTCTCTTTTTAGTTCCCTTGGCCTTTCCTTCCTTGAGAGAAGGGCTGGCAAAAAGCTCAAGTCTCCAGTCCTTATAGCGGATTCTTACCATACGCTTACGGACGCCTTTGGCTCTTCTCTTGTGCTCATGAGTTTATTGAGCTACTATATGGGATATGCCTTGGACAGGTACTTTGCAATGGGAGTTGCCGTGTTGATAGCTTACACAGGCATTGGTATACTCAGAAAAGAAGTGTCTGTTCTCCTTGATGTATCTGCAGATGAGAAAACACTTGAAAGAATAAGGAATGTGATTTTGAGTTTTGATGAAGTAAAACAGATAAAGAACCTTTTTGTCCGTACCTCCGGTGGTAAACTCTTTGCTGACATAACTTTGGTTATAGAGGGAAGGGACTTTTCCAGAATACATGCAACCATAGATAAGATAGAAGAAAGCTTAAAAAGAGAGGTTCCTGAGCTCGAGCTTACCTTTATACATTACGAGCCATTGGAGTACGAAAAAGTAAAGATGGGTGTTCTTTTGGACGAGAAAGGATATGTGAACGATGAGTTTGGAAATGCTCGTAAACTTCTGATCTTTAGGGATGGGGGGTCCGCAGAGCTGATTCATGACATTCCCAAGGATGAAGAATCTTTGGCAAAGTTTTTGACGGAAGAAAGCATATCCATAGTTATATGTGGCCACCATCCAGAGAGCGCTAAAGCAAAGTGGATACTTAGCAAAGGGAGGAGCTTTGTGTGGGAGACGGAAGAGAAAAATCCTTACAAAGCTTTTTCAGAAGTGGTCTTTAAC
The DNA here is from genome assembly GCA_046293375.1 of Aquificaceae bacterium. Classification (GTDB taxonomy): domain Bacteria; phylum Aquificota; class Aquificia; order Aquificales; family Aquificaceae; genus Hydrogenobacter. Next base: position 828 of record JBKBPE010000154.1, on the reverse strand, counting down.
CAAAATCTTTTATGAGCTCTTCCTTTACCTCTTGTGGTACTTGGCTTATAGCCTTGTAGTTTTTATGGTTTATTTCTATGCTCAGTGGAAGCTTTTTAAAATCTTTGACTTGCTCTTCTGTCAAGTTAAACTTCAAAAAGTGAACCACTGCAGCCTTACCGTACTCGTAATCCTCCCTGCTTTTTTCATCAGCTATAGCCCTGATAGTGTGCTCACTGCCTATATGAAGGTAAAGTCCATCGTGTATACCAACGAGCTTAGGGAGAAGCTCTTTTCTGGTACCTTCATCCGGTATTTCAATGAACATAGTCACTGAAAGTTGGTTTTTATCAGGTATAAGGTCATTGTAGATATCTATCTCTTGTCTGATCTCTTCATCTTTTACCATCCTTTCTGCTCTTATCATTTCCTGCACCTGAAACCAAACAGTTTCTCTATTTTCAAAGACAAGATGTACAAGGTCTCCCACAAATACCCTTCTCCTCTTCTTTAACTCTATCACCTCCTTTCTCTTCTCTTCCCTTACCTTCTCGTATTCGTATATATTCAGAATATCCTCAAAGCTTAGCTTTCTCACAATCACCCCCAAGAAGTGTTTATCCCGGCAGGGGCCGGGAAACAGCTCAGGCTTTTATGCTATCCAGAGCCTTTTGGAACCTTCCGGCGTGGGACTTTTCTGCCCTTGCAAGGGTTTCAAACCATTCTGCTATGTCATCAAAGCCTTCTTCCCTTGCAGTCTTTGCAAAACCTGGATACATTTCTGTATATTCGTAAGTCTCTCCCGTTATGGCTGCTTCAAGGTTTTGCTCCATACTTCCTATAGTCTTT
>JBKBPE010000153.1:0-2130 GCA_046293375.1 Aquificaceae bacterium | reverse complement strand
TAGGGGACTCTGTTAGGTTGTTTCCCTTTATAACATTGGTAAAGATATCTTCCTCCACCTGAACTTTTCCCTCTATAATTTCTATCCTTTTTGCAAAACCAAATTCCTTCAGTATAGCACATGCCCTTTTGATGGCTTCAGCTTTTGTAAGCTTTTCCGGAAATTCTCCTATTAGACTTTCAAAGAGCTTTGGCCCAGATTGTCTGCCAGCATCTCTTAAAACAGCTTTAGCTCCATTTTCCCCTATGAGTTTTCTTACACCCTCCGCCAAATTGACTATGGCCAAGATGAGTATATCGGGGTCCATGGATAAAAATTATAGCATCTTAAGAATTTAGTTCATAAAAGTTGCTAATAAAAGCATAAGTAGATATTATCCCACAACTTCATAAAACCTTCTTCTCCACTTGGCACCAAGCATCTTTGCCAAGGCTTCTGTTCTTTCCATATCTATTCCATCGCAGTCAACTGCTGTGGCCACGACTTCAAAGCCTTCTTTTAAAGCTTTTTTGACAAACTCTAACACGTGCTTGAAGGCATCCTTTTGAACGGGTTTACAAATCCTGTTGTAGGTTTCCTCATCGGGGGCGTTCAGGCTTACAGACCAGGTATCCACAAGCCCTTTCAGCTCCCTTAGCCTTTCCTCCGGTAGGAAGGTAAGCATAAGCCCGTTTGTATCCACCCTTATCTTTCCACCTTTGGACTTTACGTACCTGGCTATCTCCTCCAGGGCAGAAAACCTCAACGTTGGCTCTCCGTATCCACAGAAAACCACCTCATCGTACCTTTTGGGATCCCCTATCTCTCTTATGACCTCTTCAACGCTTGGGTCTCTTGATACCCAAACCCAATAGCCTTTGATCATAAAGTTTCTCTCCCTTTCCCTTTGACAAAAGGTGCAGTGAAGATTGCATTTGTTGGTCAAGTTTATATAAAGTTTGTTATTTATAACGTAAGTTATAGTATCCCTTCCCTTGTTGTTTCCTATATTGAAGAGCAATCTGGCATTTTCTGTTGTCATTCTGTTTATGTCCTCAAGTGAAGAGTTTGGAATGAGCTTCGCCATAACTTCTGCTGTGTTCCATATGTAGGATGGTCTGTTGGTTCTTCCTCTGAACTTTTGAGGGGTTAAGAAGGGGCTATCCGTTTCCACGAGGATCCTTGTCGTTGGGGTTCTCTTTACCACATCACGCAGTTGGTCTGCCCCTTTGTAAGTTATTATGCCCGAGTAAGATATGTAAAGGCCAAAGTCTACGCACTTTTTCATAAACTCGTAGCTTCCAGTAAAGCAGTGCATTACACCTCCAACCTCGTAAGCCTTCTCCTCCATTAAAATTTCAAAGGTCTTTCCTTCCGCGTCTCTGCTGTGAACAACTATGGGGAGTCCCAGCTCTCTTGCTATGCTTATCTGCTTCCTGAAGATATCTTCTTGCCTTTTCCTGTCTGAGTAATCTTTGTAGAAGTCCAGCCCCATCTCTCCAAGCGCTTTAACCTTTGGAGTCTTTCTGGCAAGGTCTTTAAGCCATAGGATGTCCTCATCCTTTACCCTTTCCGCCTCGTGAGGATGAAAGCCTATGGCACAGTAAACCTTTTTGTTCTCGCCAGCAACCCTGATAGAGTTCTCTATTGTCTTTCTATCGTAGCCCACTGTTATAAGACACTCTAAAGAGTCATCTTTAAGACTATTTTCAAGGTCTTCCTTTTTGAGAAGGTCCAGGTGGCAGTGGGTATCTATCATAATTACTTTAATATATCCCTCTGCACTTCCTCTGGAGAGGGTAGTAGGGCAAGCCTTTTTATCTTAGAAGCATAGTACATGATGGGAATTAGTATAAGGGTTAAGATCGTTGAGCCTACAGTTCCAAAAATCAAAGATATGGCGAGGCCGTTAAAGATTGGGTCAAAGAGTATTACAAAGGCTCCTACTGCAACAGCAATGGCCGTAAGGAGTATGGGACGTGTTCTTATAACTCCTGCTTCCACTACTGCCAAATGGGGTGGCACACCGTCCTTTATCCTCTCCTCTGCGAAGTCAACGAGGAGTATGGAGTTTCTTACTATTATTCCTGCCAGAGCTATAAAACCTATCATGGACGTTGCTGTAAAAAATGCTCCCATAAGCCAGTGCCC
>JBKBPE010000152.1:0-2201 GCA_046293375.1 Aquificaceae bacterium | reverse complement strand
AGTGTCTTAGGCTCTATAAATGGGTCTATAAACGCGGTAGTTGGGTCTGGAAAAGCCAACATGTCCGACTCATGAATGGACTGCCACCCCCTTATGGAAGAACCATCAAAGCCTCTACCATCTTCAAAAGTGTCCAGAGATAGTTCATAAGCTGGTATGGTAAGGTGTTGCCACTGACCAAAAAAGTCAGAAAACCTCAGGTCCACATATTGGACCCCTTCCTGCTCAATAAGGCTTAGTACTTCTGCCGGCGAGTACTTGGGCATTTTTCTACCTCCTTTTATAGATTTTTTTATATAGCTTGCTCACCTTTCTCCCCCGTACGTATTCTTATAACATCTTCAATGGGTATTATGAATATCTTCCCATCTCCAACCCTTCCAGTTTGAGCTGTCTTCGTGATGGTTTCCACAACCTTCTCCACATCTTCGTCTTTTACAACCACCTCAATCTTCACTTTCGGCAGAAAATCAATAACATACTCCGTACCCCTGTATATTTCTGTATGGCCCTTTTGCTGTCCAAAGCCTCTAACCTCTGTAACGGTCATGCCACCTATTCCAAGCTCTACCAGGGCATCCTTTACCTCATCAAGCTTAAAAGGCTTAATAATGGCTTCCACTTTCTTCATATCCAACCTCCTGTAAGTATTATTGCAAAGAGCATGCCAAAGTTAACTCTCCGCTAAAGCTTTATTCTACTACCTTTCTCCTTTAAGTCATCCCCTCTGTTATGTAACTTTGTTTACAATTTTGTAAAATTGTAATCATCCTTTGGACAGTACCTGACTTCGATAGTAACATGAGCTATGTTACCAACTTCTTCAATGCGCTTTAGATAGTCTTCAACAGAGTACTCTTCACTTGTCATTATGCCTAAAATGCAAGCATAACTATCATGATGCACCCTGATGAGATGTATGTCATAAACTCTGCTTGTCATATCGGACTCTATTCTTTTTATAAGCTTTTGCACGATGGGTGCTTCCATCTCCCTATCAAGAAGTATTCCAGATGTATCTTTTATAAGGCCGTACGTCCAGCTCAGAATAACAAAAAAGCCTACTATACCAGAAAGTGGGTCAAGGTACCACATGTTTAGATACTTTCCACCCAGCAAAGCCCCTATAGCCATAAAGGAAGTTAAAGTATCGGCCAAAACATGGACATAGGCAGAGGAGAGGTTAATATCTCCGTGATGCCCCTCTTCATGAGAAAGAACGAAGGCGCTTACAAGATTTACAACAAGGCCTACAAAAGCTATCAAGAGTGCCTCCTCATACTCTATCTTCTCCCTTTTAAAGAATCTCATAAGAGCCTCTTGTAAAATCAAGAAGGACATAAAACCAAGCACAATGGCACTTGTGTAAGCTCCTAAGACTTCTACCTTCCACGTTCCAAAAGAGAAGCTTCTGTCTTTTGTCCATCTGCGTGCGAGCATGTAAGCACTTAATGATATACCAAAGGCAACTGCATGCGTCCCCATATGTATTCCATCTGCAAGAACAGCAACTGATTTAAAGATATAACCAGCCATTATCTCAATGAACATAGTTGAAAAAGTCAGTAGAAAGACAAGCAACACCTTTCCTTCGGCCTTCCTCTTAGGTATATAGAAAATGTGCTCGTGTTTACAAAAAGCTGCATCCATGATAATAAAGATAATACTAAACGCTGAGTAAGAAATTAAAAGGCGTATTGCAACGCCCCTACAAAAGGGAATTTCTTACTCGGCATATCTATGTTATGATTTTTAGACCATGAAGGTAGCCTTTTTAAAACAGGGACAAGAAGGTGAAACACGCAGGCATATATTTGCCTTAGCCCACTGCCTTAGGGAAAAGGGCGTGGAGGTAATGGAGCTGGACATATCCGAAGGGGACCTTCAAGAAAGGGTTAATAAGGAGTTTTTGGACTTTTCGCCCCTTTTTGTTGTTGATTTGGATGGTAGCTGTTTGATCTTTGCAGAAAGGGAAGGTCAAGGAATGCCTATCTTTGACGCTTTTGGTTTTGTCCATGTTAGCCTTTTTACCGAAGACCCTTTGATAAACTTCCAGCCCCTTCTTGATATAAAAACCTCTAATAACTTTCTTCCCATAGTTATGGACCTAAAGTACACAGATAGCTTAAGATTCCTTGGACATGGAAGGAGCACCTTGTATATGACACCTTTTATAGACCCAAATAGTATGGTGGAAGCTC
>JBKBPE010000151.1:0-2207 GCA_046293375.1 Aquificaceae bacterium | reverse complement strand
GTAAATACTTTTCAAAAGTAGGTTCCAAAACGATGGTGTAAGACATATTGTCCTCTGTTTTAGGTAAGGGTATCTCCTGCTTATTAGTGGTTATCCAGGAGTTTCCAGTATAGGTGTCAAAGACGGATACTCTCCAGTACATATTTTGCATGCCCTTTGGAAGATCATATGCTCTAAAGGCAACTGTATTGTCCTGCTGTATCTCTCCTACCTTTCCCAAAGTGACCTCATTGGCTATGCCGGTTTTCAAACCCCCATGCCTACCGAAGGGGGAAAAGAGAGGCACTTCTGTTCTGGGAAGAAGGACAAAGAAGGGGACAGTTAGTAAGCAGACAAAGAGGAAGAAGACAAGGGAAAATATGGCGTAAACCCCTATCCAATCCTTATTAAAAGGTACATCTCCAACACTCCTGTAGAGGTTTACAAAAGTAAGAGCAAGCAGTCCTATAGCTATCTCAAAGAGCAAGATAAAAGCAAAGCTTACGCTTAGGTTGTAAGCTGTTGATATTGAAACACCAAAAAGGCTCAAGAGTAATATCTGGTACATATCTCTTGGCTTTTTCTCCTCAAGACTCTTTGTGGAAAGAAGGAGCATGATTACGTTTGCAAAAGGTTTTAGCAGATCCTCCTGGCTTAAAAAGGAAAGGAGGTAAGCGGAAGAGGTAAGGGCAAAGACGTTGAGCAGAAACCTCTTTATGGGGTACGTACCCTTTAGATCAAGATATACACCAACAAGGTAGACAATGGTAAAAGCCAAATGGAGAGTTTGCTCTGCCACACCGAAGAGCGCTATAATGCCCACAAGGGCAGAGAAATGAACAAAAGACAGAGCCAAAAGTCTGGTAGATGGCTTATTCACCAGTTTACGCATAGCTCATCAGGAAGCTGATAGCATCTTTCCATATGCTTCTGTCTGCGTACACTCTGTATATTTTAATGTCCTTCAAATTGCTTACAATATCAGAAACTTCTTTTAGGTTTACCAGATGCCCATTCTTTGAAAGATATATATCCTCATCTAAGACATTCTTTTCAGCAAGGTCAAACCTAAGGAGGTCTGGACTGTATCTTTGCAACAGCTCTCCCTTTATATACTTGAACTCCTTCTCTTCCTTTGAGCTGAATACCTCCCTAAAATGTTCCCTGTTTATTAGCCTTCTCACGTATGTGTCCTCAGGATACTGTAGAGCAATGGAAAGTATATCACCATCTGTCAACTTTAGGAGTGAGCTAGTATCTTGAAAGTAGTCTTTCCCAAAAAACCTCTCAACCATCTCAAGGAGATGTATGTTAAGGATACGAACTACTTTATGAAAATAAACTTGGGAGTACATAAAGTATCGACCAAGGACGAAACTCTCCAATGCTTTGAGTGCGCTTATGTTCACCACCTTCCTGCTCTCCACCAACGCAATGTTTGTGAGAAGTCTCTCATAGTCAAAGAAACCATAAGATGTTCCGCAAAAGTAAGCATCCCTTCTAAGATAGTCCAACCTATCCGTACCAAACTCACCGGTAACTATGCTAGACAAAAACCTCTCCTCCTCCCCTTTCCAAGCTTTGAAAGCCAGTCTAGCAACAATCTCTATCTCATCCTTAGAAAAACCTTCCCTCTTGAGCAAATCGCCAACTTGGCCTTCCAATACCATCCTATAGCCTATAGCTTCATGCCCTCTGTCGCCCAAAAGAACTTCCGTCGTATGGGAAAAGGGTGGATGACCAATGTCATGTAAAAGTGCAGCAAGACTGACTATCTGCAGCATCCTTTTATCCCTGAGCCCTAAGTTCTTACACATCCTTTTGGTTAGTTCCATAACTCCCAAGGAATGTTCAAAGCGTGTGTGGTGTGCAGATGGAAAGACAAGATAAGCTACACCAAGCTGTTTTACATACCTGAGCCTTTGTATATAAAGTGAGTCTATAAGCTTCAGTTCTTTCTCTTGAGCTCTGATAAAACCATGTATTGGGTCAGAAAAGTCTTTGAACATTGATGTACATCTTTATCTCTGAGTTCATAATAGTCCATCTTTTTTTTCCTTTCAGCTTGTCAAGTAGGTTTTTTGCACTTTTTATAAGCCTTTTCAGCAACGGTTCCTTATTCCCCCCCCTGCTGATAAACTCAATCTTTATGTCTTCCATGAGTTTGTTCTTGTGAAGCCTTCTTAGATTTCCTTCCAGATCTTTTCTCAATTTATGTATGTTTACAC
>JBKBPE010000150.1:0-2209 GCA_046293375.1 Aquificaceae bacterium | reverse complement strand
TAAACGGGGGCAAGTTTGGGCAAAGGTGGCTACAGCTTGCCGAGCATTGGGGGCTTAAAGCGGTTGACTATAGCATAGATTGGGGTAAGTCTGCCAAAGCTGAAGAAGTGGATGCTCTTCTCAAAAAGCATCCAGATTGCAAGGGTATCCTTATGCAGATGTCAGAAACCTCTACTGGTGCGTACCATCCAGTTGAGGAAACAGGCAGGCTTTGCAAGGGGAGGGATACTCTTTTGGTCGTTGATGCAATAACCGCATTGGGTGTTTACAAGATAGAACCAAAGGAGATGGGTATAGATGTGTTAATTGGAGGTTCTCAAAAGGCTCTTATGCTACCACCCGGACTTTCTCTGCTCTGGTTTTCTGAAAAAGCTAAAAGACAGCTAAAGGATGGAGCCTTCTACTTTAGCATAAAAAGAGAGTTAGAAAAGCAAATTATGGGACAGACGGCATGGACTCCTGCCATAAACCTGATAATAGCTCTGAAAGAATCTCTATCAATGATCCTTGAGGAAGGAATGGAAAGTGTGGAGAGAAGACACAAGGCCATATCTGAGGGGACCATAAAGGCAGCTGAGGCATTGGGTCTTGTTCTTTTTCCAGAAAAACCATCCATATCGGTTACAGCGCTGGAGAGCGACCAGTCAGAAAGGATAAGAAGAGAACTCATAAAGCTTGGGATAAGAACTGCTGGCGGGCAGGACCATCTAAAGGGAAGGGTCTTTAGAATATCTCATATGGGTGTACGTGCAGAGGATGGCCTTATGTTTGTTGGAATGCTCGAAGTTACTCTCCGTAAGCTTGGTTTTGATGTAAAGCTTGGAAAGGGTATTGAGGAGTACTCAAAAACTTTGATGGAAGCAGGGGTATGGTAAAGCTCATCTTAGTCCGTCACGCTGAAAGTGAGTGGAATCCAGAGGGTAGATATCAAGGACTTCTTGACCCAGACCTTTCAGAAAGAGGAAGAATGCAAGCAAAACTCCTTGCGGAAAAGCTGTCCAAGGAGAAGATAGATGTCATATACTCTTCACCCCTTAAAAGAACTTATTATACATCAATAAAAATAGCTGAGCCTAAGAAACTTGATGTGATAAAGGATGAAAGGATAAGGGAGATAGATCATGGCCTTTGGTCTGGCATGCTGGTGGAAGAGGTAATGGAAAGGTATGCAGAGGACTTTAAAAGGTGGATAGATGAACCGCATACCGTGGAGTTTCCCAAGGGTGAAAGCTTAGTTTCCGTACAAAAAAGAACAAAGGACTTCCTCGAGGATATCAAAAGAAAACATTGGGGACAAACAGTGGTAGTTGTATCCCACACAGTTCCAATGCGTGCCATGTTCTGCAGCCTCTTGAGTATAGACCTTTCCAAGTTTTGGAGCTTTGGCTGCGACAATGCAAGCTACTCAGTTGTAAACATGGAAGATAGGAGGAATGTTATACTAAAGCTTAACACAACCTGTCATCTGGGAGGTTTTTATGTGGAAGCTCATAAAGCTCTTTAGCTTTGTGTTTTTGCTTCTTTTTCTTGTATCGGCGGATATAAAGAAAGAGTTTGATATAAGCGTAGAAATAATAGGCAAGACTGTGGAGGAAAAGCCCAGGATGCTACCACCCGAAAGGCTTGAAGAGCTTACAGAAAGGCCAAAAGACCTGTCTTACATGCTTTTAGAGCCTCCAGAACACTTAGAGTTCGAGCAGGTAAAACCTTTGAAAAATGAAAGTGGAATAAGCTGCGGTGAGCCGAAGGACTTTACGTCCTACAAGCTGGGTGTTGACTATTATCTCGAAGGTGATTATACATCCGCCGAGAGAGAGTTAAAAAAAGTAATATCCATGCCATCATCCTTTAAACCTATGGCAGAGTATGTACTCGGTACCATATACGTAAAGAGAGATAAGGAAGAGGAGGCCCATAAGCTTTTTAGATCCTCATGCGGCTTTTCTCATATGTATCAAAAGGCCAGTTGCGAGCTTTACTATGCCTTGAACTTTAAACTTTATGGAGAAGTCCCACAGAATGCTGACCCTCTTTGGGGTTCTGTCTTCAATATACTGTCTGGAAGAGCTTCAAAACCTTCTTGCCATTTGGCTATCTTTAAAGATTACTGTAAATACGTGCTTGACTTCTACGAAGGGGAAGAGTATCAACATTACAAAGACAGCCTTAGGATGAGAAAGGCTGTACTATTCTTTAAAAAGGGGGATAC
>JBKBPE010000149.1:0-2249 GCA_046293375.1 Aquificaceae bacterium | reverse complement strand
TTACACCACTTCGGCCGTTGAACTCCCAAATAACGAATTTAAGGGTAGGATCATAGGAAGAGAGGGAAGAAACATAAGGACCTTTGAAGTTTTAACCGGTGTAGACTTAATAATAGACGATACACCAGATATAGTAACCATATCATCCTTTGACCCTCTAAGAAGGGAGATAGCAAAAGAAGCTCTCCAAAGGCTCATAGATGATGGAAGAATACACCCAGCGAGAATAGAGGAAGTGGTGAATGAAGTCAAAAAGGAAATGGATGATAAGATAAAAAAGATGGGAGAGGAAACTTGTGCAGAGATGGACCTCTATGACGTAAACCCAGGATTATACTATTACATAGGAAAGCTTTACTTTAGGACAAGCTACTCACAGAATGTACTTCTTCATTCCAAGGAAGTAGCCTACATATCGGGTCTGATGGCAGAAGAGCTTGGTTTGGATGCAAAAATGGCAAGGAGGGCTGGTCTTCTTCATGATATAGGTAAATCTATATCCCACGAGCTCGGTGGGTCCCATACAGATATAGGGATAGAACTATGCAAAAGGTATGGAGAGCCAGACCCAGTACTTAATGCCATAAAGGCCCATCATAACGAAGAGCCTGTCAGATATCCAGAAGTTGCTCTTGTATGTGCTGCTGATGCCTTATCTGCCGCAAGGCCGGGCGCCAGGAGAGAAACCTTGGAAGCGTACCTTAAGCGTCTTGAAAAGCTCGAAAGCATAGTAAGATCCTTCAAAGGTGTAGCAAATGCGTATGCAGTACAGGCAGGTAGAGAGGTAAGGATAATAGTAAACCCAGAGGAGATAAGCGATGAAGAAGCCTATATCCTTTCAAAGGATATAGCAAAGAAAATAGAGGAAGAGATGGAGTTTCCAGGCCAGATAAAGGTAGTTGTGATAAGGGAAACAAGGTATGCAGAGTATGCTAAATGAAGACCTAACCCCTATGCTTTCCCAGTATCATCACTTCAAAAGACTCTATCCAGACTGTCTACTCTTTTTTCGGCTTGGTGACTTTTACGAGCTTTTTTACGAAGACGCAACCATCGGTTCAAAGGAGCTCGGAATAGTCCTTACATCAAGACCGACTGGAAAGGGAAGAGAAAGGATATCCATGTGTGGGGTACCTTACCATTCTTCCTCTTCTTACATATCTAAGCTCATATCAAGAGGTTACAAGGTTGCCATATGCGAGCAGATAGAGGATCCAAACCAAGCAAAAGGGCTAGTCAAGAGAGACGTTGTAAGGGTTATAACTCCAGGAACCTACTTTGAGAAGGACATATCAGGGCTGGCATGTGCCTACAAGAAAGGAAATACATACTTCTGTGCCTACCTTAACCTAACAACGGGCGAATTTCTTGGTGGTTCCTTTAATGAATACCAGTCCTATGAATTTCTTGCTAAGTTTTCACCAAAGGAGCTTATCCTTCCACGGGGGCTTGAGTATAAGTTTGATAAGTTCACAGCATCCTTTAAGACAGAGGTTGATGAAAATTGCTTTTCTGATGGCCTTGAGGAGCTAAAGAAAGACTTTGGCATATACAACTCAAGAGCTTTAGGGTTTGATAAAGAGGAACAGCTTTTACCTTGCGGTTGTATATATACGTATGTTAAAAGAACACAGAAAAGTTTTCTCCCCTTTCTCAACAAACCAAAACCTTATGCGGATGAGGGATATGTTAGGATAGATTACAAAGTCAGAAGAGGTCTTGAGCTCATAGAAAGCTGGGAAGGTAGAGAAGAACTGTCCCTTTTTGGTGTGATAGATAGGACATTAACACCTATGGGAAGAAGGAAGCTGAAGTTTTATATACTTCATCCTTTCAGCAACAAGGAAAAGATAGAGCAACTGCAATCAGCAGTTGAGGAGCTGAAAAACAAAGTAAGTGTCCTGTATGAAATCAGAAAACATCTTGACCAGATACCAGACATGGAAAAACTAATTTCAAAGATAAGCGGTAACTTAGCAAAACCGAAGGACTTTCTCCTTCTAAAGAGAGCCCTCTTTTCCCTTGATGGCCTGAAAGAATCCTTGAAAAAGGAGGATCTATCTTCTTCTTTACTCGTAGAACTGACTGAAAAAGTTGAAGACACTAAGGATGTGGCACGGGATATAGACGATATCCTTGTTCAAGACCCACCAATTCATCTAAAAGAAGGTGGATTGATAAGAAATGGTGTGGACAGCAGACTAGACGAACTCAGATACGTTCTTGAAAAAGGCGAAAGACTAATAAAA
>JBKBPE010000148.1:0-2316 GCA_046293375.1 Aquificaceae bacterium | reverse complement strand
GGGTCCTTCTTTTTGTAAGTTTCTATCTCCTTTGGAGACCTGTAATCTCCCCTGTCTGCCATGGAATGTCCTTCGTACCTGTACGTAAGGGCTTCTATATAGAAAGGGCTCCCGTAGTTTTCCATGTACTTCTTTGCCTCCTGGACGGCTTCGTAGACTTGGAAAACATCCATACCGTCCACTTGGATATAAGGCATGTAATCCTTTGCCTTCATGTAAGCATCCCTAAAGGCCGAAACCCTGTCTATTCTTGTTCCTATTGCATAGAAGTTGTTTTCACAGAAGAATAGTACTGGAACCTTCCACACTACAGCCAGATTTATGGCCTCAAAGAAACTACCACCATTTGTAGCTCCATCTCCAAAAAGGGCAAGAACTCCAGCCTTTTCTCCCATAAGCTTTCTTGCATATGCCGCACCTACAGCATGGGGAAGGTGCGCTCCGACTATAGCATTCCCTCCATAAAAATCAAGCCTTGGCTCATAAAGATGCATAGAACCGCCTTTACCCTTAGAAACACCTGCAACCTTTCCAAAAAGCTCAGCCATTATCAGCTTTGGGTCCATTCCCCTGGTAAGGGCAAGGACATGTTCCCTGTAAGGACAGAAAAGGTCTCCCTTCCCAAAGCCCAAAACCGCACCAACGCTCACAGCCTCTTGCCCTATGTCCAAATGTAAAAAACCTCCTATGTTACCTTTCATATACTCCTCTTTTGCTCTTAGCTCTAACTCCCTTCCCAGCTTCATATAAAAGTAAAACTTTTCTGCAAGGCTCTGGCTCATGGATTGTTATTTTAAAACATTTCTAACTTGGGATTTACTGGAAGGCAACCGTAATGTGCGCCCTCAACAACCACCCTTCTCCCATAGACCTTCACCCTTCCTTCTGATATCCATCTTATAGCCTGTGGGAGTATTTTGTGCTCATAAGAGAGTATGCGTTCAGAGAGAGATTCTTCTGTATCCTTCTCAAACACTGAAACACAGGCTTGGACTATAACTGGACCGCTGTCTAACTCTTCCGTCACAAAGTGAACTGTGCAGCCTGTTATTTTTACTCCATACTCTATGGCTTGTTTCTGGGCGTTTATTCCCCTAAAAGCTGGTATCAGAGAAGGATGTATGTTTATTATCCTCATGGGAAAATGTTTTACAAAATGTGGAGATAGGATGCGCATAAAACCAGCAAGGATAACAAGTTCTACATCAGCTTCCTTAAGCTCATTAACCAAAGCCTTCTCAAAATTCTCCTTTGAACTAAACCCTCCCCTCTCTATAACTCTGTATGGGATCCCATGTTTTATGCACCTCTGTATGGCTAAGGCTTTCCCTCTGTCTGATATGACCAGCTCTATGCTGTCTTTGAGTTTCTTTGAAGCCACAGCATCTATAATGGCCTGAAGGTTTGACCCTCTGCCAGATACTAAAACGCCCAGTTTCATGTTATGATAGTATACCCTATAAGTATGTAGAGGAGGTTTTCAAACATGAACGCAGAGTTTGTAGGAAAAGGTATCCTTTGGACAGATGCCATGAAGAGCTTTGTCGAGGGTAAGCTTGATAGGTTAAATAGATTACTGAAAGAGGCTGAAGAAGACCAAGTGGAGGTGATTGTAACTCTTTCTACCACGAGGGCAAAGCAAAAGGATTTTGCTGGTGAAAGCAGGCCTACCATCTATAGAGTGGACATAGACATCTACTTGAGAACTTGGGGTGGTGGCACAGTGCATGCGTGGGAGGAGGATATAGACGTTTTTTCCGCCCTTGATAAGGTTATGGATGAGGTTGAAAGGCAGGTAGTAAAGTTAAAAGAGCGTAGGCACGAGATAAGGAGAAAAGGAGCAAGGTTTAAAGAGGAGTTAATAGGTGCAGAGATAGCTCCCATGGCAGAGATGGAACTGCCCATTGTAGTAGAAGAAGAGCTAGCTATAGAGAAGCCTATGAGTATAGAGGATGCACTTTTTGAACTCAAGGAGTCTGGTGTTTACTTTTTACCCTTCGTGGATATTGAATCCGGAGCCTTAAAGATACTCTACAGAAAAAAGGGAGGAAACTTCGGCGTTATAAATACAAGATGCAAGAGCCTATGAGGGACCTTCCCCTCATAAGCTTATGGACAGACCTCTTTCTCTTCTACTTTTACGAGCTTGCCATTTTGATAATAGTTGGTTTTAACTATCTTGCAATCACCCCTTTAAGCGACTGGTTCTGCGTATACTCTTTCCTTACCGTCCGTAGACCTGTACTCCACTGGCCTGTTCTGCATGGCAGCTTCTCTTGAAGCTCTGGCAGCTATCTCAGTTATTGTACCACCTAT
>JBKBPE010000147.1:0-2351 GCA_046293375.1 Aquificaceae bacterium | reverse complement strand
TTAGCCTTCTAAAGGGTATTGAAACAACGCTAAAGCTTATATTAAAATTAGTTGGCGTTTCTGCACCAGAAAGGATGTAAAGGAGGGAAATATGAAAAGAGAGAGACTTGTCATATTACTTGGAGCTTTAATAGCTCTTGTGTTTTTCTATCTTGGCCTTAATGCATGGCTAAAAAGTAAAGAAGAGAAGATTACTCCACCACCCGTAGTTATAAAGCCCCAACCAAAAGAGGAGAAGGCACAAGAAAAATCAGAAGCCAAACCATCAGAGGAAGAGAAAAAAGATAAGGTAGAGGAGGAAAAGAAGGTTGTACAGATTATTGAAAAAGAAGAGAAAAAAACAGCTAAACCTAAACAAAAAAGCCAAAAGCAAGCAGAAAAGGAGGAGTCCAAGAAGGCTTACATAATACAGATCGGTGCTTTTTCAAAGGAGGAAAATGCCAAAAAAGCTTTGAAGAAGGCTAAAGATATGGGATACAAAGGTCAGATAGCCAGAGAGGGGGAACTTTATAAAGTTAGGATAAAGGTGGTAACTGCAAGTATAGAAAAGGACATGTCTAAGCTAAAGAGTGTTTTTGGAGGTGCAATTTTAAAGCGATGAAGAAGTTCCTTCCACTATTCTTACTCTTCCTACTTTCTTGTTCAGTCCAGGAAAAAGAAGATGTGAAAGGATGGCAATTCTACTATGACCTTGGGATGTCTTCTTACATAGCAAAGAATTACTCTGATGCCATAGCCAACTTTTATAAAGCAGTTTCTATAGCTCCCAAAGAACCCAAAGTGTGGAATGCATTAGGGCTTGCTTATATGGCGGCAAAGGAGTACGAGAAGTCAGAAGATGCCTTCAATAAGGCCCTCCAGGTAGATATTACCTTTACAGAGGCAAAGATGAACCTGGGAATACTTTACTATATCTCCGATAACTATGATAAGGCAAGGCAGACCCTTGAAGAAACCCTCGAAGATGAAACCTTCCCTCAAAAACATATGGTTTATTACTATCTTGCCAAAGCTTACAAAGCCATAGGACATGAAGAAGGTTACACAATGTACCTGGAGAAGTCTACAGCCTATTACCCTCTGTTTTTTGACGCCCAATGGGAGCTTGCAAAAGAGTACGAGAGAAAAGGAGATTACACAAAGGCAATGGAGGTTTACACCTTCCTTTTGAACAATGATACGAATACCCCATTTGCTCTATTAAGCTTAGCCAGGGTAAATTTTGAACTTGGAGATTACAAGCTATCTAAAGATTATATAAAACAACTCCTTGATATGAAAAACGTAGATAACCTTATAAAAACACAAACCTACGAGCTTCTAAACAAGGTTCTTTTAAAAGAGCAGAGTCAATACATAGCTAAGCAGCAATTGGAAACTGCAGAAGAGACTGAAAAAAAACAGGCTAAGCCTACTGAAAAAGAACCAGAGAATAAAAAAGAGACCTTTTACTCCATACAGATTGGAGCCTTCTCTTCCTACGAAGGAGCTGACAACTTTAAAAGGGCTGTGGAAAGGAAGCTCTCCTTGAAAGATATAAGCGTAGTTGAAAAAGCTGGTATTTACAGGGTTATGTACGGGAAGTTCAAAACCAGGGAGGAGGCTAAGGGAAAATTAGAGAGGCTCATCAAATATAAATTATCTGGTTTTATAACTGAGGAGTTTAGCCGTTAAACACTGATCAACGATCATATTGCAAAAGCAGAGTTTTCATATATCTTTATTAAATAGAGAGGTGTAAAGAGATGTTTGAAAAGTTTACAGAAAAAGCAAGGCAGGTTATCCTACAGGCAAGAGAAGAAGCTCTTGAGCTTGGGCATACTTATCTTGGTAGTGAGCATATATTACTTGCACTTATAAAGGATGAAGACCTCCCTTCTATAATACTTTCTAAGTTTGGTCTAACTACCGACAAAATAAGGAAGGCCATAATTGGTCAGATAACGAGGGGGAGTCACTCGGGAGAGATACTTTTTGCTCCAGATGCTAAAAGGGTTCTTGAGTTTGCAGTAGAAGAAGCACGCATACTTCATCATCAATTCGTAGGTCCTGAGCATCTCCTTATAGGTGTTGTAAGGGAAAAGACCGGCCTTGGTGGAAGGATACTGAGGGGTTTTGGTCTTGATGAGTACTCTGTAAGAAGAGAAGTATTGCAGATATTGGGAGAGCTTCCTCCTCAGGAGAATGTGAAGTATGCACCTACTCCAAACCTTGATAGGTTCTCAAGAGACCTTACACAAATGGCAAGAGAGGGCAAACTTGACCCCGTAGTGGGAAGAGAAAAGGAGATAGAGAGGGTTATACAGATACTTGTAAGAAGAAGGAAAAACAACCCTGTACTCCTTGGAGAC
>JBKBPE010000146.1:0-2380 GCA_046293375.1 Aquificaceae bacterium | reverse complement strand
CTGTTTGTACCGGAAATGCTTGGCGTTATGTCCTTGCTCAAAGAGATGAGAGAATCCAGCACCCAGATGGCCATAGTGGTTGGCGAACACGGGGAAGTAGTTGGCCTTGTTACCATTCATGACATTGCTGAGGTGGTATTTGGACATGTACCGGAGACGTGGGAAGAGGACCTCGTAAAAATTTCCAAGGGTATCTACAAAGTCTATGGATGGGCAGATGTGGAGAAAGTTGCAAAGGTTGTAGGTTTTGAGCTTCCAGAAGAATACGAGTACGATACAGTTGGAGGATTCGTCATGGCCAACCTTTCCAAAGTTCCAGAGGAAGGTGATGAGTTTGAGTACAATAACTTTAAATTCAGAGTAGATAAGATGGAAGGAAACAGGATAGTGAGCCTTTTTGTAATGGCGCAAGAAGAAGAAAAGGTTTAACTTGTATAGTATGGTTAGAGGTGAGCTGAAGACTACAGTAAAGCCCAAGTTAAACCTATCTATACTTCTAAGGCACGATATAGAACTTCTTACAAAAACAGCGCAGGATTTGGAGCATGAACTTGAAAAGGAAAAGTCCAGAAACTCCTACATATCCTATGTGGTTAAAAGGGTTCCAACATGGTTTTTCAGGGAGGAGATAAAGCCGAGGGAACCCATTGCAACAAGCAGTGTTTATGAACAGCTGCTGGAGCAGATAAACCTTGAGTTTGATGAGGACGATAGGGACATTGCCTTGGAGATCCTTTACAGAGTAGACCATGATGGTTTTTTGAAATGTGAGTTGGAAGATATAGCAAAGGCATACGGTGTAAGCGTAGACTACGTAGAAGATATAAGAGAGTTTATCATGATGGAGATGGAGCCCGTAGGTGTAGCTTCCAAGAACCTTGAAGAGTTTTTGGAGGTCCAGCTTAGAGAGATGTATCCAGAAGATGCTGACTTTAGAAGAGAAGTTCTTCAGTCTATAAAAAGCGGCAAAGTGGACAAGGGCTTAAAGGATATCATATCACGGCTAAGACTGAGGCCCATATCAGGTGAGGGTGGTGCTAAAACCACTTCAAGGGTGGACCTTCTTCTTGAGCATGACGGAGAAAGCTGGTACCTTTTCATCCAAGACGATTTTATAGACATAGAAATTAAAGAGGATCAGCTTCAAGAGGATGAACTTAGTAAGGAAAAACTAAGGAAAGCTAAGAGCTTAAAGTTTCTCATCGAGATGAGAAGAAAAGTCCTCAGAAGTATAGGTCAGCTCCTTATAGAGAGACAGGAGGGCTTTTTACTTAGAAATGAGCCACTCAAAAGCTTGACAGTAAAAAATGCAGCAGAAAGAATAGGTGTTAGCATATCCACTGTCAGCAGAGTGATAAACTCTAAGTACGTAAAAACTCCCATTGGAACCTTTCCTCTTAGATTCTTCTTTGTTAAGGAAAGCAAAGGAGGGGTCAGTAAGGAAGAGGTAATGAGGGCTATCAGGGAAGTTGTGGAGATGTATGACTCTTTGAGCGATAGAGAGGTATCAGAGCTTTTGAGGTCAAGGAATATAAACATAGCCAGAAGGACGGTCGCCAAGTACAGGAAGCTTTTGGGTCTAAGATGAGGCTTATAGAGGTCAAAAAACTTTTGGAGCAAAAAGGTCTTGATGCCTTCCTTTTTAGCTCCCAGGCAAACGTCTTCTATCTTTCCAGTTTTAGGTCAACCAATGCTTATGTGGTACTCACAGGTAAGAGCCAGCATCTTCTAACGGATGGGAGGTATTACCAAAGGGCAAAGGAGGTTCTGCTCGATTGGGATGTAAGGCTAATAGGACAGGGTACTTTCAAGTATTTGAAAGCTTTCTTAAGGGAGATGGGAGCTAAAAAAGTTGGCTATGAAAAGGACAGGGTGAGCTGCGAATTCAAAGAGAAGTTAAGGACAAAGGGAGTAAGATGGGTTGGCTTTTCTGGTTTTCTCAAAGGGATAAGAGTTATAAAAAATCATGATGAGATAAGGCTGATGAAGGAGGGTGTAGAAAAAAGCGACCTAATATACAAGAGGTTGTTAGATTTTATAAAACCTGGCATTACAGAACTTGAAGTTAGAGGCTTTATAACGGCGGAGATATTCAAGGAGGGCGGATTGGGCGAGAGCTTTCCTGCGATTGTAGCATACGGAGAAGGGTCTGCTGTGCCTCACTGGGAGACATCCCAAAGGAGTATAGAGCATGGCAAGAACCTTCTCATTGATATGGGCCTTTTGTGGAAGGGCTACTGCACTGACTTTACAAGGACTATCTTTGTTGGCAAAGCTTCAGACGGGTTCAAACGGGTTTACCAAGTTGTAAAAGACGCATACTATTTTGCTTTGGAAAAGGTGAAGGTAGGGAATGCCATTGGAGATGTGGATAAGGTAG
>JBKBPE010000145.1:0-2380 GCA_046293375.1 Aquificaceae bacterium | reverse complement strand
TTACTCAACTTCTTCCCATAGGGTAGTACTCAAAGCCAAACTCTCTTACGTACGATGGCTCGTATACATTCCTACCGTCTATTATTATAGGAAGCCTCATAAGGCTTTTTACCTTGAAAAGGTCTGCTTTTAAAAACTCCTCCCACTCTGTTATTATGAGAAGAGCATCGGCATCCTTCAAAACTTCGTACATGCTGTTCCCGTAGTTTATCTTAGGGAAAACCCTTTTGAAGTTCTCCATAGCCTTTGGGTCATAAGCGTAAACTTTTGCCCCCTGCTCCAAGAGTCCAGATACAATCTTTAAAGATGGAGCCTCTCTTATATCATCCGTATCAGGCTTAAAGGCAAGTCCCCAAAGAGCCAGCTTTTTGCCTTTCAGACTCCAAAGGACATCTTGCACCTTCTCTATGAACCTTTTTACCCTGCTGATGTTTATCCTTTCCACTTCTTTGAGTAGGGAAAAATCCACTCCGTAGTTTTCAGCTATCTTTATAAAAGCTTTTACATCTTTTGGAAAACAGCTTCCACCCCATCCCACGCCAGCGTTCAGGAAACTCCTTCCTATTCTTTTGTCGTATCCCATGCCATCAGCTACGAGTTTTATATCTGCTCCTGTTTTTTCGCAAAGGTCTGCTATCATGTTAATGAAGGATATTTTCATGGCTAAAAAAGAGTTGGAAGCATGCTTTATAAGCTCAGCAGTCGCAGGGTCTGTAAATATTATGGGTGCTTTTATATCTTTGTATACTTCTTTGAATAAATCTTTTGCTCTTTCGCTTTCAACCCCAACAACAATTCTGTCAGGCTCAAGAAAGTCCCTTACAGCACTCCCCTCTCTTAGAAATTCTGGATTGGATGCCACATCAAAATCCACTTCCCTTTTTATACTCCTCAGGACGGTTTTTTTTATAAGCTTGTGGGTGTTCACAGGTACTGTAGACTTTTCCACGAGCAGCTTATAGGATTCCATATGCGTAGCTACGGTCCTTGCCACCTCTTCAACTTGTGAGAGGTCCGCAGAACCATCCTGATTCTGTGGCGTCCCAACGGATATAAAGACGACATCTGAAAAACCAACACTCTCTTCTACGCTTGTTGTAAAGCTTATTCTCTTACGACTTAAGTTCTCAAGAAGAAGGTCTTCCAGGCCAGGCTCGTATATGGGTAGCTTTCCATCCTTAAGCATAGCCACTTTCTCCGGTAGCTTTTCAACTACTAAAACATGGTGACCAAGATGTGAAAAACAGATGCCAGTAGTCAAACCTACGTATCCAGCCCCTATTACAGTAATTCTCATTCCTTTTCCTCCGCAAGAGTTAGGTCCAACCTCCCCCTTTCCTCTTCAACCCTCACAACTTTTACGCTTATCCTATCCCCAAGCCTAAACACTTTACCGCTTCTGACCCCCACAAACCTATGAGCTGGTTCATCGTACACATAATGGTCATCTGTTAAGGTACTTATACTTACAAGCCCTTCAACCAGATAATCCTGGATTTCAACAAAAAAACCAAAGGACACAACTCCCGTTATTATACCCCTAAACACCTCCCCAATATGAGCTTTCATAAGCCTTATTTTCAAAAGCTCTATAGCCTCCCTTTCTACCTCATCGGCAAGCCTTTCCCTGTTTGAGAGATGTTCCCCAACTGTCTCTAAGTTGGTGATTTCTTTCTCACCATCTATATTTACACCCATGAGCGACTTCTTGAGCAGCCTATGAACTACCACGTCTGCATACCTCCTTATGGGAGATGTAAAATGGGCATAGTGTTCTGTAGCAAGGCCAAAGTGTCCAAGGTTGTGGGGAGAGTAATGAGCTCTTTTCATACTCCTGAGAGTTAAAAACCTGATAAGGTTTTCCTCTGGCCTTCCTTCAAAGTCCTCCAAGATCTTCTGAAAAAACTTAGGTTCAAGGGAAACTTTCTTAACTTTGTAACCAAGTCCTGAGAGTATTTCAACTAAGTTTTCCACCTTCTCTCTATCTGGTCTCTCGTGTACTCTGTAAAGGCATGGATAACCTGTATTCTTCAAATGCAAAGCTACGACTTCATTTGCTGATATCATAAACTGTTCTATTATCTTGTGCGCTATGTGTCTCTCGTATGGAACAACTGCCACAGGTTCACCAAATTCATCTATCAAAACCTCAGACTCAGGCAAATCAAAATCTATACTCCCCCTCTCCCATCTTCTTGCAGAGAGTATACGGTAAAAGTCTTCCATAAGCCTAAGAGGTTTGATAAGGTGGGGATACCTTTCCTCGAGCCCAGGGTCTCCTACTATCAATCTTAGAGCTTCATCGTAAGTCAGTCTTGCCTTACTTCTTATTATGCTTTCGTATATGTCATAACTCAAAAGACTCCCCCTTTTATCAAAT
>JBKBPE010000144.1:0-2411 GCA_046293375.1 Aquificaceae bacterium | reverse complement strand
TTCAAAGGTCTTCACTTTCCCAAAATGGAGCTAAGAGATGTTATCTTTGTCTCCTTAACGGAGGAAGACTACCCCATATTAAAGGGCGACATCCTAATGAGCGATGGGATTAGGATAAAAAAGGAAGACTTCAAAGAGTTCTTTAGCGAGTACACAGTTGAGTACTCAACTGCCAAGCGTTCAAAGAGAAAGGACGGAAAGGTTTACGTGACTGGACCAATCTCAAGGTTCAACAACTGCTATGAAAGATTAAGCCCTATAGCAAGAGAGTATGCAGAGAAGTTAAGCTTGGAGCCTCCAGAAACCAACCCATACAAGAGTATACTGATCCGAATGGTGGAAATAGTTCACAGTTTGGAGAGGTCTATAAGGATGGTTAAGGATTACAGAAAACCAAAGAGCTCACAGGTAGAGCATAAGATTGTGGAATGGACAGGCTACGGAGTCAGCGAAGCACCCAGGGGGATACTCTGGCATAGTTACTCCTTTGATAAAGAGGGTAGGGTAGAGAGTGCAGATATAGTACCTCCCACCTCGCAGAATCAGGATGCTATGGAGCTTTCCTTACTTCAGGGCTTGGAAGAAGCTTTGAGTGGAGGAGAGGAAAGGATAAGGGATGAATCAGAAAAGATAATAAGGTGCTTTGACCCATGCATATCCTGTGCCACACACTTTTTGAATGTTCATATCTCTTCACCGTAGGGAAAGGGCCAAAGCCAAAGCCCTGTCATCCCTTAACTTTTTCCTCTTCATATACGGCTCTACCCATGGTTAGTCTTAGAATGTATACTACAAACATCACTCCACCTACAACTGCCATCAGTGTACCAAAACCCATAAGGGTTAGGGAAATAAGAACCACAGGGTCTTGCGTGTAAGCTGTACCGTAAGTCTTTCTTGGGGCCCCTCCCTTTCCTGCAAAGTAAAGACCAAGGATAAAAAGGACCATACCCACCCCATACAGATAGGGTTGTATCTTGGTTATAGAGCTAAGCCTTTTTGTATAACCGTACTCTTGCACAAGATAATAAGATACTGCCATAAGAGCCAACGTAAGGCTTGTTACAGTACCATGATAGTGGGCTGGAACCCTTAGGTCTGCCCTTATGCCAGCGTAGGCTATAAGGACACCTAAGAGGTAAAGGATTACAGAGAGTATAAGAGAAGAGGAATAGGGGTTTTTCCAATATAGCTTTGTGCTCTTTAAAACGTTGAAGGCATGCAAGAACATGGGAATACCAAGCCCTACGGCGTAGCTTATCTCTGTAAAAACTTTGGCTGAGTAAGATACGGGGTCTTTGTAGAAAACTGGAACCAAAAGGAGAACAAAGCCAAAAACAAGAAAGGACAAATTTGCGTACCTCAATAGTCCAAGCTCCCTCCTTCTACCTAAGAGCTCAAGAAGATAGTACCAAGCAAACACGAGAACAGCACCGTTTAAAAACTGGTGAATGTGCCCAGGAGACCAAAAGAGCCTTTCGTAAAAGAGGTACACATCGGAAGGATTTCCTGCCCTAAGGTAGGATGGAAGTACAGCCAAAACCATAAGCAAAGTGAGAAAGAGACTCACAGCAAGAGCATTATGTAAAGGGTTTCTGGATAGGATATTTCCCCCACCGTGGCCCAGCAGAAGGATTGCCTGAAGGGAGAAGCCAGAAAAGAAGAAGCCCATGCCAAGGAAGAAAAGGGGATGGACAATTGTGGGAAGGTAGTTGTTGGAAACCGCAAGGCCCGTACCAAAGACCACTGGGACAGCAACGAACAGAAAGCCCAAGAGAGAAAGATAGAAGGAGACTTTGCTACCCGTTTTATAGACCCTCGTCCAGAGGAGTGCGGTAAAGGAAAGAAGGAATATAACAATGGCAAAGTCCACGTGCCCGATAAGAGCATAATAGAAGTAGCCAGGGGGAAAGAGCTTATAAACCACTGGAGTCCTTGCCATGGCAACCAAAAAGGCCAAAAGACCACCAAATCCAAGGGAAAATATAGAAAGAAGAAACCATCGCCTTTCCATGGAAATATATTAACACTTCACAAAAACATCACGCAAAAGGGGATCAAGGCAAAGATAATATAACTATGGAGGTAGGAAAATGAAAAGGCTGTTGGTATTATCCCTTTCCCTTGGCTTGGCCTTTGGCATAGAGTTAAATCAGGTTAATGTAAGGGTGGAGGGTAATAGTCTAAAAGTGGACGGAAAGAAATACACCCTTTCTAAAAATGTAAGAGTGGAAGACCAATTTGGCAAAGAGCTTTCTATAGAAAGCCTATTTGCGGCTAGGTCTATAAAGCTTGAATTTGACCAATCAGGAAACGTAAGGCTTATAAAAATCCTTGGATGGTGGGACTAAAGGAGGGCTAACATGAGAAGGTTGATGTTTGTTTTTATAATCCTCGCTTTGATATTCCAA
>JBKBPE010000143.1:0-2419 GCA_046293375.1 Aquificaceae bacterium | reverse complement strand
GTTTTACCCGAACCTGGTGAACTCATAAGGTTTATACAATACACACCGCACTCTTCAAAGTGCTCCCTATTTTCCTGAGCCTGTTTGTCGTTAGCGTCGAGCACTCTTGCAAGTGCCTGAACAGTCTTATGTGACGAATGACCATGCTCTGTGCTTGAACAACCACACTCTCTACACATGACAAACCTCCGAATAGTTATTCATTCTTTAATATATACCTTATTAAAAGGTAGTCAAAGTATAATGTTATCCATACGTCGGCTGAGAAATTAGGCATCATCAAACCAAATCCAATAGCATAAGCATATTGGATAAAGATGTTGTAGGGGTTATAATTATAGCCTTATCACTTTTTTATTGATAGGCTTGTATCTGGGCTTTTTTGAATTTCTCACCTGGCGTGTGTTTGTATGGTATAATTTACAAAAATATGAAAGACATAGGTGAATACAGCCATAAAAAGGTAGAGGCTAAACATTCCAAAGAGTGGGTAGGAAAAGGCTTGTACTCCATAGAAGAAGCCAAAAGAGAAAATAAATTCTCCGTTGTTATACCGCCTCCCAACGTAACTGGGTCATTGCATATGGGGCATGCTCTTAATGTGACCCTTCAGGACATTGTGTGCAGATGGAAGAGGATGATGGGTAAAGACGTAGTTTGGGTTCCTGGCTTTGATCACGCTGGAATAGCTACTCAGTATGTGGTAGACAGACAGCTTCAGAACATGGGAAAAAGCAGATTGGAACTTGGAAGGGAGGAGTTTTTAAAGAAAGTCTGGGAATGGGTTCCTGTATCAAGAAGTAGTATAAAAGAACAGTTAGAGAGAATTGGGGTGAGTGTAGATTGGAGAAGAGAGCGATTTACCCTTGATGAAGGTTTTTCAAAGGCTGTTAGGCATGCCTTTAGAAAGCTTTACGAGAATGGGCTCATATACAGGGGGGAGTACATAGTAAACTGGTGTCCTTATGACCTTACTGCTCTTTCTGACCTTGAGGTTGAGCACGAAGAGGAAGATGGAAAGCTTTACTATATAAGGTATCCTTTTGAGGATGGTTCTGGATACATAACAGTTGCCACCACCCGTCCCGAGACAATGATAGGGGACACAGCAGTGGCTGTAAATCCAAAAGATGAAAGATACAAAGGCTTTTTGAGTAAAAAGTTGACACTTCCTTTAGTAAGCTGGAAGAGGAAAACCCTAAAGGGTCAGGATGTGGGAAACATAATACCGCTTATAGCTGATGAGAGCGTACTTTTGGAATTTGGAACAGGCGCAGTTAAAGTAACACCAGCCCATGACCCTAATGACTTTGAGATAGGGAAGAGGCACAACCTTCCCTTTGTGGAAGTAATGGATGAGTTTGCTCGCATGAACGAGAATGCTGGATCCTACGCTGGGCTGAGCAGATACCAAGCAAGAAAAAGTGTAGTAGAGGACCTTAAAAGGCTTGGACTTTTAGAAAAAGTAGAGGGGTACAGACATGCAGTTGGCAAATGCTACAGATGTAAAACAGTTATAGAGCCAAAGGTATCCACCCAGTGGTTTGTGAAGGTTTCCGATGAAAGGATAAAGGGGGAGGCCATAAGAGTTATCTCTGAAGGAAGGGTTAGGTTCATACCGGAAGGTTGGAGAAAGATTTACCTTCAATGGATGGAGAATTTAAAAGACTGGTGTATATCAAGACAGATATGGTGGGGTCATAGAATACCAGTCTGGTACTGTAAAGATTGTGGTAATTATAACATATTCACTGATGATGATTTTGAAAGACCTTATGATAAGCTGATCTTTAACCTTATAGCTGATGGGAGAATAGACTACGAGTTCGTGCCAGAAGAACTGGAAAAGGTTCTAAAAGGACCATCCTTTGCCCATCCAGAGCTTAGTGTTTTGGATTTTTACAAGAAATTTGTCTTTGATAAGTACCATTCTATGCAAGTGGATGCAAACTCCCTTAGGCTCTTCTTTGCACAGGATATGAACCCAATGGCCATAATCACAGAGAAAGAAAACATTTACAGGTACAACAAAAAAAGTAAGAGCTACAGGTTTGTCCTAAGGTGTAAAAAGTGTGGTTCCGAAAACCTTCAGCAGGATGGGGATGTTTTAGACACTTGGTTTTCCTCCTCACTTTGGCCCTTTGCTGTCTTTAGCTGGCCAGAAAGAACAAAGGACTTAGAAAGCCTCTATCCCACTGATATCCTCATCACTGGCTTTGACATCATATTCTTCTGGGTTGCAAGGATGGTAATGATGGGGACTTACTTAATGAAGGATGTACCCTTTAGGGATGTTTATGTACATGCCATCGTTAAGGATGAGAAAGGACAGAAGATGTCAAAAACAAAGGGAAACGTGATAGACCCATTGGACATAATAGAAAAGTACGGAGCGGACGCTCTGAGGTTTACTCTTTCT
>JBKBPE010000142.1:0-2488 GCA_046293375.1 Aquificaceae bacterium | reverse complement strand
CGTTTACAACCAGCACCTTATCCCCCTTTTCAAAGAAGTTAAGTATGGCTGCCTCCATCCCGCCAGTACCAGAGGAACAGAAAAATACAAAGTTTTCGGAAGTGTCATCCAGAAGCCTCTTTACAAGCTCTCTAGTTTCTAAAAAAACTGTTTTGAACTCATCGGTCCTGTGATGTATTATTGGTTTTCCTAAGGTCTCCCTTACTCTTTCTGGTATTTCAACGGGTCCAGGTGTGAAAAGCCTTTCCCTTCGCATGTTAAACTATTTTATCCCAATGTTTGGTATACTGCTTGCCTTTCTTTCTTCCTTCTTTTGGGCTACGAACGACCTTTTCAGTAAAAAACTCATATATAAAGGTTTTGATGAGTACTTTATACTCTGGATAAGGTTTCCTTTATCTTCTCTTCTACTGCTTCCGCTTAGCATCCTCTTTTGGGATATGAACAGTTTTGTTTTGGTATCCACGCTGATCTGGCTTCCCGTTGAGACCTTGGGCGGTGTCCTCTTCATAAAAGCTCTGAAGCACGCTCCCCTTTCGATTGCCATGTCCTTTTACTCTCTAATGCCCTTTTTCTCAGCCCTTTTTAGCTTTCTACTTTTGGGTGAGGGGCTAACACCTTTAGGCTTTGCTGGAATACTATTGACTGTAGTTGGAGCCATCCTTATAACGGGCCCTTCTCCAAAGGACTTCTTCAGGAAAAGTATAGGCTCTCTTTACATGATAGTATCTACCCTTCTCTTTGGTCTTAACGTGGTAATAGGTAAGATGGTTATTCTGGAGAGTAATCCTTACTTCTTCAGTTGGTACTACACAGTGTGCATGTCCGCTGGAACGTTTCCATTCGTAAAACCTGAGCATTTTCTAAGACACGAAAGCTACAAGGAACCTAGTTTACTTCTCATAGGCCTTTTCTTTGCCCTTGGTGGCATACTTTATTATATAGCTCTTTTGCATGCTCCTACATCTTATGTGGTTGCCGTAGAAAGAATATCCATTCTTCTCTCCCTTTACTATGGAAAGGTTTTCTTTGGTGAAGAGGTAAAGCATATAATACCAGGTACCCTTCTGATGCTGATGGGCTCCCTTCTTTTGAGTTTGAGCTTACTCTCCTAGACCTGCTTTATAATATACAGCGGAGGTATTTTTATGAAAAACGTGTCCTTTGATGTTCATCTTTTAGAGGAGGTGTCCAATCTTGAGTACTTTATAGTCAAGAGCCCTATTAACACTCCAGAGTTTTGGAAAGAATGGCAGGAAAAGTTCTCAAGAGCTTACATGTCCAAAACTGCCATGAGAAAAATTCTCAGGTCCAGAAGGCTATCCTACGATGACCTTGGCAAGTATAAGGTGCAGATGAACATTTATGAGGATGTGCTTTCTTATCTTGAGACTTTAAAAAACCTGGCTCTAAGCTTGAGGGGTATACTTTCATCGGACCAAAGTACAGAACTGGATGACGAAGATACAGACTTAGATATATAAGGATGGAAAAGAAAAGCATAAGGGACGTAAACCTATTCGGAAAGAGGGTCCTAGTTAGGGTTGACTTTAACGTACCTATGGATGAACAGGGAAACATTGAAGATGATACAAGGATAAGGGCCAGCCTCCCTACTATAGAGTATATCCTGGATGCAAACGGGAAGGTAATACTTATGTCTCACCTTGGAAGGCCAAGGGGGAGGGACCCAAAGTACAGCCTTCTTCCAGTCGCCAAAAGGCTCTCCAGGTATCTAAACAAAGAGGTACTGATGGCTAATGATTGTATTGGAGAGGAAGTAAAAAAGATGGTAGAAGGCATGAAGGAAGGTGATGTTATCCTACTTGAGAATTTAAGGTTTCATAAAGAAGAAGAGAGCGATGAGAACTTCGCAAGGGAGCTTGCATCCCTTGGAGATGTATACGTAAGCGATGCCGTTGGAACATGTCATAGAAAGCATGCCTCTGTTTACATAGTGCCACAGACCCTAAAGCCAGCAGTCATGGGTTTCCTTCTCGAAAAAGAGATATCCTACTTTAAAAAAGCTATGATAAATCCACAAAGGCCTGTCGTCGCTCTACTAGGTGGTGCTAAAGTATCATCCAAGATAGGGATCATAAAAAACCTTCTCAAAAGGGTGGATAAGATATTTGTAGGTGGTGCAATGGCTTTCACCTTCGTAAGGGCTATGGGTTACGATGTTGGAAGCTCAGTTTTAGAGGATGGTTTTCTTGACACTGCGAGGGATATAATGGATATTGCAAAAAAGCTCGGTGTAAAATTTTACCTTCCCATTGATTTTGTCCTTGGTAAGGAGTTTTCTGACAGCACACCAACAAGGATAGTGCCATGGCAAGACATCCCTCCAGGCTGGATGGGTTTGGACATAGGCCCTGTATCAGTCAGCTTCTTGAGGGAGATAATATCCGATGCTCAAACCATCATATGGAACGGTCCCATGGGAGCCTTTGAGCTTGATAGGTTCAAAGATGGGACCTATGAGACG
>JBKBPE010000141.1:0-2538 GCA_046293375.1 Aquificaceae bacterium | reverse complement strand
AGGTCCTTGAGAGTACCTAAACTGTACTTTTTTGTCACATCTTCAGTAAGCATGTTCCTGATACGTCCTTCGTTGCAATCTCCACTGCCCGTAATAAAGCTTACAAAAGGTTTTAGCTCATCAAGTGATTCCTTCCTTATGCTGTAGTCTTTGTACCATATAAGAAGAGTTGCAAAGAAAGGATAGGAAAGGGCAAAGGTTATGAAAAAACCAAGAAGAATATCTTCCTTAGCTACTATATGCTTTAGAGCCATCCCTTCTTCTTCGCCCAATAGAGCAAGGTCAAGGTAGAACCAACCATGAGAAAGAGAGAGTAAACATAGCCATACCTCCACTCCAACTCAGGCATCACCTTGAAGTTCATCCCAAATACGCTGGCTATAAGCGTTGCAGGGAAAAACACAGTTGCTATGACTGTGAAAACCTTCACAGCCTCATTTTGCCTTATTGATATGAGTCCAAGCAAGGAGCTCTGTATACTGTCTATCCTGTCCATGTACAACGTTGTGTAATCTAAAAGAGTGTAAAGGTCATCAATTGTGGATTTCATATCCCTTTTTGTCTGTGCGTTTACCTTTGGACTTTTTATAAAATGGCTCAGGATCCTTAGCTTTTCGTTTATAGTTTCTCTTAACGTAATGTTGAGTTCATCATAGTAGGATATATCCTTTATTATCTCCACTGATTGCTCAGCAAACACCTCCTTTCTTAGATTTCTTATCCTCCTCCCAAGGATCTCCAACCTGTCCCCTATTCTATCTACCTCTATGTTGATTATCTCTGCAAATATGGCCTCAGGAAACTGGAAAAAGATACCCTTGGAGTTCACTCTCCTTTGGAAGATCATCAACGTTGGTATATCCCTGTACCGCAGACTTACAAAATACCTACCCTTTATAAAAAAAATAACGGGTTCAACCAGTATATCCTCCTTTTGCTGTATAACAAAGGAGATGTTCATGTATATAAAGTCCCCTTCTTCTCTGTACTTACTGCTTATCTCTATATCACCAAACACTTCCCTTGGTGGTATCTCAAACTTTATAGTATTCCTTAGCCAACTTATCTCATCTTCTGTGGGCCTTTCTACATCAAGCCAAACTACCTTATCCTTAGGTATTTTTCCAAACTCATCTATGCCAGACTCTACGAGTTGATTGTTCAAATTGGTATAAACAAAGATCATGCTATAATTATAACAAAGGCACGTAGCTCAGAGGGAGAGCGCTGGCCCGACACGCCAGAGGTCGGCGGTTCGATCCCGCCCGTGCCTACCATGCTATAATATAATGGTGTTTCTTGACTTTGAAAAGGATTATGCAGAGCTCTATCAGAAGGTTGACCAGCTCAAAAGGCTCTATCAGCTTGGTGAGGTAGAAAAAGAAAGGGAGTTGAGGGAGCTCCAAAGAGAGCTGAGAAAGAAAGCAAGTGAAGTTTACAGAAAGCTTGACCCCTGGGACAGGATACTGCTTGCCCGTCATTCTCAAAGGCCCCATGCCATTGACTACATAAAACTTATGATGAAAGATTTTATAGAATTACATGGAGATAGATGCTTTGGTGATGATAAGTCCATAGTTGCTGGGTTTGCTTACTTTGATGGTATGCCGGTTGCTCTAATAGGACAGGAGAAAGGAAGGACAACAAAAGAAAAGATGGAGAGAAACTTTGGTATGCCACACCCAGAGGGATACAGAAAAGCCATAAGAGTTGCAAAGCTTGCTGAAAGGTATGGCATGCCACTTATAACCTTAGTTGACACTCCTGGAGCTTACCCTGGGATAGGTGCAGAAGAGAGGGGACAATCTGAGGCAATAGCAAAGAGTATTTACACTTTTGGATATCTTAGGGTACCTTCTGTGGCTGTGATAATAGGTGAGGGTGGGTCTGGTGGTGCTCTGGCACTGGCCGTGGCTGACAAGGTCCTTATGCTTGAAAACGCTGTATATTCTGTTATATCTCCAGAGGGTTGTGCAGCCATCCTTTGGAAAGACCAGTCTAAGGTGAAAGAAGCATCTATTTCCCTCAAACTGACAGCCTATGACCTTCTAAGGCTTGGCATAATAGACAGGGTGATACCAGAACCCCTTGGTGCTTCTCACTGGGATTATAAAAGAACGGCAAGGGTTTTAAAGTACTATCTTAGAAAGACTCTAAGGGAGCTTTTGAGAATGAACTACGAAGATATAGTAAGCCAAAGAATAAAGAAGTTTGAAAGGATAGGGGCCTTTTTGGTAGTATGAAGTTTGTAGTGCATGGGCACTTTTACCAACCATTCAGGGAGAATCCCTACGTGGGGGATATCATGATGGAGGACACAGCCTATCCCTATGAAAACTGGAATGAGCGTATACACAGAGAGTGTTATCTACCCAATGCTTACGCTCACTACAGGATAAACACAAAGGTCAAAGAAATAGTAAACAATTACAAAAGGCTCAGCTTCAACATTGGGTGGACCCTTCTCCAATGGATGGAGAAAAAACATCCAGAGACCTTAGAGAAGATAATGGAGGGTTCGGAAAATACATTAGCCAC
>JBKBPE010000140.1:0-2618 GCA_046293375.1 Aquificaceae bacterium | reverse complement strand
TCCATCATCTTCTGTGGGAAATTCTGGATAACGCAGTTGACGAACACATGGCTGGTTATGCAAAGAATATTGTGGTTGTGTTGCACGAAGATGGTTCTGTGAGTGTTGAGGATGATGGAAGGGGTATACCCGTTGACGTTCATCCAGAGACTGGTATTCCAGCCGTGGAGATGGTTTTTACCATGCTTGGGGCTGGAGGTAAGTTTGATAAGAAGGTCTATAGGTACTCCGGTGGGCTCCACGGTGTGGGTGCTTCTGTTGTCAACGCCCTATCTGAGTGGCTTGTAGTTGAAATTTACAGAGATGGAAAGATAAGCAGGCAAGAGTATAGGAGAGGAAAGCCTGTTTATGGTATCAAAGTAATAGGCACAACAACAAAAAGGGGCACAAAGGTAATATTCAAACCGGACCCTGATATATTCGAAGCTACAAAGATAAAATTTGACCTCGTTGAAAGAAGAGTAAGGGAGCTTGCTTACCTAAACCCTGGATGCAGCTTTAGGCTTATCGATGAAAGAACAGATAAAGATTTCACCTACAAGTTTGACAAAGGTATAGAAGAGTTAGTGAGATTCCTGTCAACTGGTAAAGAGTATCTTTTTGAAGGTATCATAAGGATAGAAGAAAGGGGGGAGGACGTTAATGTAGATGTAGCTTTTGTTTATACAAAAGACTATAAAGAAATTACAGAAAGCTTTGTAAACAACATAAAGACCATAGAGGGAGGGACTCATGTGACAGGATTTAGGAGTGGTCTTACAAAAGCTATAATGAGGTCCTTACCAAACTTAAAGCTCCAAAAAGACCTCAGAGAAACCATAACAGGTGAAGACCTAAGAGAAGGGTTAGTAGCTGTTGTATCCTGTAAAGTACCAGAGCCCCAGTTTGAAGGGCAGACAAAAACAAAGCTTGGAAACCAGAACGTGAAAAACATAGTAGAGTCTGTAGTTTATGAACATCTCTCCAAGTATCTTGATGATAACAGAGACATAAACAGGCTAATAGTGGAGAAGGCTGTAGAGGCAGCTTTGGCAAGAGAGGCTGCAAAGAAGGCAAAGGAGCTTGTGAGAAGAAGGTCACCCCTTGAAGACACCACACTGCCGGGTAAGCTGGCCGATTGCTCTGAAAAAGACCCAGAAAAGTGTGAGATATTCATAGTTGAAGGAGAATCTGCAGGTGGTTCAGCCAAGCAGGGGAGGGATAGAAGAACCCAAGCCATACTTCCCCTTAGGGGGAAGATACTCAACGTGGAAAAGGCAAGATTGGATAAGGTGTTCTCTAACGAGGAGATAAAGGCAATAGTCAGCTCTGTAGGATGTGGTATAGGGGAGGATATGGACCTTTCAAAGCTCAGGTACCACAAAATTATACTCATGACAGATGCAGATGTGGATGGTTCTCACATAAGAACCTTACTTTTGACCTTCTTCTACAGATACATGCCTAAGCTTATACAGGATGGCTATCTTTACATAGCACAGCCCCCACTTTACAGGTTAAAGAAAGGTAAAAGGGTTATTTACTTAAAGGATGATAAGGAACTTGAAAACTTCCTTTTGGAACACATAAAGAAAGAAGGAAAGCTTGTAGATGCAGAAGGTAAAGACTACACGGGTGATGACCTTTTAAAACTTCTCAAAGAGGTCAGAGAGTTTGAGGAGGGCTATAGGTCTGTTCTTAGGAGGAAGGGTGAGGACATCTTGACGGCTCTGCTTGAGATAAAACTGGCTGAGGAAGACCTAAGGAATGCAGAGCTTCTCTCTAAAAAGGTAAGGCTCCTTCAGGAGGGACTTCCCAGCTTAAACATAAACATCAAGTACGACGAGTATAACTCTTCTTATGATATCATCCTCAGAGACCCAAAAAGGGATAGGGTGGTTATTGTAGATGTAGACTTTCTTTCCTCCTTAGCGTACAAATCTATACTCTCTGGCTTTCATATAAAAGGTCCCCTAAGGCTCGTGCTTGGAAGTAGAACAAAGGCCTTGGACAGCTTCTACAACGCAAACAGTTCCTTTCTTGAGCTTGCTCAAGAAGATTTTGAGGTCCAAAGGTACAAAGGTTTGGGAGAGATGAACCCAGAGCAACTGTGGGAGACAACAATGAACCCAAGTACAAGAAGGCTCATCAGAGTGAGTATAGAGGACGCTGCCGAGGCAGACAGAATATTCACCATACTTATGGGGGAGGATGTAGAACCAAGGAGAGAGTTTATAGAGGCATACGCGAAAGAGGTGAGAAACTTGGATGTTTAAAAGAATAATTGTGGGAGTAGATGGTTCAAAGGCTGGATGGATAGCCGCCGAGTATGCCTTTGAATTTGGAAAAAGATTGGATGTCCCAGTATTGGGCTTGCATGTTGTGGATGAAAGGCTGATAGATGAGAGTTTTTTGGAGGACCTTGCTGGTGTGCTTGGTTTCACCTTCTACTATGGAATATCTTCAAAGGTAAAAGAATTTTTGGAGACTCAAGCGGATGCAGTGCTGGATGAATTTTTGGCCTTTGGTAGGAAGAGTGGGGTCAAAGTTTCCTCCTTTCAAGCAGTTGGAGTTCCCTACAGAGAAGTCTTATCCCAAGCAGATAAGGAAGACATTATATTTTTAGGTAAAAGGGGGAA
>JBKBPE010000139.1:0-2628 GCA_046293375.1 Aquificaceae bacterium | reverse complement strand
AGTCTGTTCCCTTGTCTGCTATCGTTATGGGAGCTTCTCCCATACCAAAGCCATATACCATGTTGAATTGCCCCGGAAGGGCTTTCTCCTGGGTTTCTATGTAAAAGGTGAAGATGTTCTCTGCCTCTTTTATCACCTTTCTTACTGTTCCTTCTCTAAGCCTGTAAGGATTTTCAAGCTCTGCTTGCAAGATTCTTCACCTCCCTTCTTATGTCTATACCAGCAGGGCACCAAGTTATACACCTTCCACATCCAACACAACCGTATGTGTCATACTGGTCTGTCCAGTAAGCAAACTTGTGCATAAGCCACTGCCTGTATCGGGATTTTATGCTTTCCCTTATGTTAAATCTGTGAACTGTGGCAAAGGATAGATTGAAACAAGAGTCCCAAATCCTTACTCTTTGGCTTTCTCCAAGCTCAAAACTGTTTTTTTCTACTATATCAAAGCAAAAGCATGTGGGGCATACTTGTGTACAGTTAGTGCATGCAAGACACCTTTCCCCCACTTCTTCCCAGTATGGGTCTTCCATAACCCTGTAGAGTTTCTCAGAGAGACCCTCCCTTTCTATACCTACCTTCATAAGTTCTGAAACAGACCTTATCCTTTCTTCTTTCTCCCGTAGGTGCTCCTCCAAGGCAGGCTCCAACTCTAATCCCTCCAAGAGCTTATTCCCTTCTGAACTTCCCACTTCCATAAAAAAGCCATCCCTTAGCTCTGTTAGACAAAGGTCAAACCCTTCCTTTGCCTCCGGACCCGTTCCCATATACTTACAGAAACATGTACCAGTTGCATAGTTACAGTTTACTGCCACGATGAAAAGGCCTTCCCTCAAAGAGGCGTAGTAGATGTCTGGTTGCGAAGCTTTTTTTAAGAATACATTATCAAGGATCCTCAGAGCATAAAGGTCGCAAGGTCTTACGTCAAATAGAGCATACCTCTCATCTGGCATAGTATAGAGAATCTCCAGCCTGCTGCCTTTCCTTTTTGCCTTTAAAAGTGTTAGTTCTGGAGGATGTAGAAAGCCCTTTGGTGAGTTCCATGGATGCGTGTAGGTAAAGAGCTCCCCTGCATCTTCCTCTCTGACCCTGTAAAAGCCTGGAGCTTGATGATCCCTACAGCCAAAGGGTAGTTCATCTATCGTACTAACATGGGCATAACTTATGACACCATCCACGAGCTTGGGAGCTATTATCTTATATTTCTCCTTTAGCCTGCCAAAGAGTACATCTATCTTATCCTTCCTCAGAAAGAAGGGCATGATTATGTTTTAACCCTCTCACTAGCTTTTAGCCTTAGGTACTCTTCTATGAAGATATCTATCTCTCCATCCATCACGGCCTCTATATTACCAACCTCGACTCCAGTACGAAGGTCCTTTACCATCTGATAGGGTTGGAATACATAGGACCTTATCTGATGACCCCATCCTATATCGGTCTTTTCCCCTTCCAGAGCCTTCTTCTTTTCCTCCAACTTTTGGAGCTCAAGCTGATAGAGCTTAGCCTTTAGGAGCTCCAAAGCTTTTAATCTGTTTTGTAACTGTGACCTTTCTTGTTGGCACGAGACTGTTATGCCGGTGGGTATATGTCTTATCCTTATGGCAGTGTCCGTTTTGTTTACGTACTGACCACCAGCACCGCTTGCCCTGAAGGTCTCTATCTGAAGGTCATCTTCTCTTATCTCAATGTTTATGCTTTCATCTATCTGTGGTACAACGGAAACAGAAGCGAAGGATGTGTGTCTTCTCGCGTTTGCGTCAAAGGGTGAAATCCTAACAAGCCTATGTACGCCGTTCTCACCCCTTAGATAGCCATAGGCATAGGGACCCTGCAAAAGCAGTGTGGCGCTCTTTATACCGGCCACATCATCTGAGTTTATGTCCACAACCTCCACCTTATAGCCGTGCCTTTCTGCCCACCTTCTGTACATACGAAGGAGCATATCAGCCCAATCGCAGGCCTCTGTTCCCCCAGCTCCAGCCTGCACTGTCAAGTAAGCATTCTTTGGGTCCATCTCCTCGTTAAGAAGAGTCCTGATCTCCAAATCCTTTATAGATTTCTCTACAGTACTAAACTCATCAACTATCATCTGCAAAGTATCCAGATCCTCTTCTGGAGTCATTTCAAGTATCTCTTCCAAGTCGCTGAGAGTTTTCTGCATATCTTCAAAGTTCTTCAGATACTCCTCTATAGACTTTCTCCTCTGCACTACGTCCTTTGCCTTCCTTTGGTCGTTCCAGAAGTCTGCCGAGGACAGACTAAGGTCTATTTTTCTCAGTTCCTCCTTCATGGAAGACATGTCCATCACCTGCTCTATGTCAGCCAGCTTATCCCTAAGGTTCTTTAACCTCTCTTTCATTTCTGCAAGCATAGTATTAAAATATAATCCAGGGGGTTATAGAATGAGAAGATTAATGCTTGTATTACCAGCTTTCCTTTTTATGTGTTCGTGTGGAGCGGTAGGAAGGTGGACAAAGAGTGAAGAAAAGCCTCAACCCAGTCCATCTTTAAAGCTAAGAACCATCACAGTAACAGTTATAGAGGATGTGGTAAGCTGTAAGCCCTTACTTGATGAGAAAGCACATAGGCCTCAGGTATGTGGAAAGTGCGAAATACTTTTGAGTG
>JBKBPE010000138.1:0-2662 GCA_046293375.1 Aquificaceae bacterium | reverse complement strand
ATCCGGCAAGAGGACCTCGACCTTAACTTCTGGAAGCCTTGTCTTTATGGTTTCTACACATCTTTTAAAATGCAAAGAACCAAGATCCCAAAGGTCATCCCTGTCAACGGACGTTATAACCACGTACTCAAGCCCAAGCTCCCTTACTGCCAAGTAAAGCCGATAAGCTTCCGATGGGTCTGGTTTTGACGGCTTTCCTGCGGAAACATAGCAGTATTTACAAGCTCTTGTGCACACCTTTCCGAGGATCATAAAGGTAGCCGTACCTTTTGAAAAGCACTCAGATATATTAGGACAGAGAGATTCTTCGCATACTGTGTTAAGCGAGTACTTTTTTATAACTCTCAGCGTCCTGTTTATAACTTCCCTCTGAGGAGCCTCTACCTTTAACCACTTCATCCAAATATAATTTTAATAAGTTCTTTCTTACCCTTTCCCTCTTTGGCGGAGCTAAGTATTGTATGTTCAATGCCAAGCCTTCTGAGCTCTCTGAGAGTTTTAGAGATCTCCCTTTGATTTGCTCTGTCAACCCTTGTCAATACCACATTAAAAGGAACTTCTAAGAAATTGAGCCACTCTATCATATTCATGTCCAATTGGGTAGGTCCTACCACACTGTCAACGAGTAAAAGCACGCTTTTTATGCTCTCCCTCCTCTTTACAAAGTACTTTTCCAGCATAAATTTCCATCTTTCTCTTTCAACCTTAGAAACTTTTGCAAAGCCGTACCCCGGAACATCCACGACCTGAACAGAGTTGTCAATCAGATAGATGTTCACACATCTTGTTCTTCCAGGTTCCTTACTGACCTTTGCTACGTTTTTTTCCACCAACATGTTTATTAGAGATGATTTCCCCACGTTGGACCTCCCAACAAAGATAACATCCTTTACCCCACTCTCTGGAAAATCATCCCAATAGGACCCAAGAAACTCTACCTTCATACTCTCTTGGTTACTCTTTCAAAAGCTTCTTTTATCTCTCCTACAAGGTACAGAGACCCTATTACTAAAAGGTCGTCATCTATGCATAAAACGTCCTCCGAAGAACACAAAGGCATGACCTCATTAAATCCCAATCCCTTTGCATGTCTTATGAGCTCTTGGATATTCTCACCCCTGTGATGTTTTATCTGCACCAAGTATATGCGGTTGAATAGCCCTTTCAAAAAGGACATGCTGTCTTTCCACTCCTTCTCTCTTAGCCCAGTGAAAACAGGGGTTATGCTTCCTATGTGCTTTTTTACCTCCCTTGTGACCCTTTTTATACCATCCAAATTGTGTGCTCCATCTATCATTAATAGTGGCTTTTCTCTTAGAACCTCCATCCTTCCCTCCCAACGGGCCTTTGAGAGGGCATCACTTGCCCTATCAAGATCAAGCTTTATTAACTCACTGGCAGCCGTCAAGGCTAAGCTCGCATTTTCTATTTGCCACTTACCCCAAAGCCCAAGAGGAGCCTTTTTTAGGATAATGTCTTTATACTCGTACCTTTCAATCACCGTTAGACTTCTTTCAACACTTCCGTAAGCAGCAAAATCAAGACCTGCCACTATCAAGTCTTCTTCTCTGCAAAGTTCTAAGGCTTTAGTATAGAGAGGAAACTTCATGCTACCAAGTATAAGCAACCTTCCCTTTTTGTATATACCCAGTTTCTCCACAGCCCTTTTTTCCACATCTTTCCCAAGCCATTGTGTGTGGTCCCTTTCCACGTTGGTTATTACACATAAGAATGGGTTGCACGTTTTTGTAGCATCCCATTTTCCACCCATTCCTACCTCAAAGACTGCCAAGTCTACACCTTCATCCTTGAAGTATTGAAGAGCTATAAGGGTGCATGCTTCAAAGTATGTAAGCTCAAACCTTTCAAAAACCTTCCTGAAGTCCTCAACATAAAAACCAAGTCTTTCCTGGCTTATTTTGTCACCATTTACCCGCCACCTTTCCCTTTCCTCAACAAGATGGGGAGACACAAACCATCCTGTTCTATACCCGTGTTCTCTGAGAAGGCTTTCCAAAAAAGCACACGTTGAGCCCTTCCCATTCGTCCCACCAATTTGCACAGACCGATAAGGCAGTTCTTTTAGGCCTATGTGCTCTACTGCCTTTTCAATCCTCTCTAAAGTAGGTACTATGCTAGAGTCTCTCCCTTTGTAGAGGTCATAGAGAAACATAAAAAGAATTATAAGCCCCAGAAAGGGGCCTTCTGGTCAACTCAAGAGTCTTACGTTCTTTGCTCTTGGTCCTTTGGTATCTTCCTCTATTTCGAACTCTACCTTCTGACCCTGCTCCAAGGTTTTAAAACCCCTTTGCTGAATGGCGGAGAAATGTACAAACACATCCCCCTGATTGTCATCACGGGTTATGAAACCATAACCCTTCTCCTTGCTAAACCACTTTACAGTACCTTTGAGTGCCATGGAACTAAAAACCTCCTTAAACTAAATTGCGGAGCAAAACTCCTACAACAATAATAAGCTAAGCCCTTGCTTTTGTCAAGAGGAAAAGGAGGCTGTGTCAAGAATCCCAGAAGCAAACACCAGCCTTTAAGGAACATAAGAATATAACCTCATCACCCTGTCAATAACCTATCCCTTACTTATGTATGAGTAGTTCATGGTATGATTGGGGTAAGGTAGCCATTCCCATAGAAAAAGGATCAT
>JBKBPE010000137.1:0-2740 GCA_046293375.1 Aquificaceae bacterium | reverse complement strand
CTTCAACTGTATCTCCAACCTTCAGCTGTCTTAGCAGCTTTTCCTTCCTTTTTTTCTCCTGCTCAAAAAGATATTCCTTCTGTGATACTCTCACCTTTAGCCCATCCTTTGTGTCTCGAAGTTCTGTTATCTTAACGATCACCTTTGACCCTTCTCTTAACCTCCTTTTGGCCTCAGTCATGGGCATGAATGCCCTTACACCATCTATGTCAACTACATAACCGTCCTGTGTCTTTTCTATAACTTTGCCAGAGACAAAACTGCCTTTTTCATGAGCAGACTTCAGAAAGCGAACGCACCTCTTCTCTGTGTACGCTCTATAGGATAAGATTGGAGAACCGCCCTTTGCTATCCTTATAACTACAGCTTTCAGTTCATCTCCCTCCTTCGCTTCTGGAAGCTCTTCTCTTGGTATTATACCTTCTAACTTGTAACCTACGTCAACGTAGACGTTTCTACTGTCTACTTTTATAACTTTACACCTTATGACCTCCCCCTTTTTTATCTCTCGTGCTTCCTCAAGGCTCTTTTCAAGAAGCTTTTCAAACTCACCCATCAATTTCCTCCAGAAAACTATATTATAATACCAAAGTTAACCCTTCAAGGTTCCAAGCGGTTTTAATCTGGCTACAAGCTTTGCTATACCAAGAGAGTGCACAACGTTTACAACTTCTGTAACATCCTTGTAAGCTTGAGGAACTTCTTCCATCACTGTACTTTTCCCCCTTGCTACAACGGTGAGGTCGGCTAATATCCTTTCAATCCCTTCCCTTCTGACGTACTCTTTTGCTTTTGTTCTGGACATGAGCCTTCCAGCACCGTGACATGCGCTACCAAAGCTTATATTCATGCTCCTCTTCTGTCCAATGAGTATAAAGGAATATCTACCAACGTCCCCAGGTATCAAAACCGGTTGACCTATTTCTTTGTATGCCTTCGGTATATCTGGATCATAGGGTGGGAAGGCTCTTGTAGCCCCCTTCCTGTGCACCAGAACTTCTTTCTCCTGTCCATCCACCTTATGCCTTTCTACCTTGCCTATGTTGTGGGCAAGGTCATAAACTACTCTGTAGCCCATCCTCTCCCACGATGTCTTTAAAAACCTTCTGACTGTATCTGCCAGTAAGAAACCAAGCACCTGTCTGTTTGCAAAAGCATAGTTTGCAGCACTGTTCATAGCTTTGAAGTAGCTCTGCCCCTCCTCTGAGCTAAAAGGCATACAAGCGAGCTGCATATCTGGTATCTCTATCTTATACTTAGAAAGAGCATCCTTAGCAACTCTTAGGTAATCCACGCATATCTGATGTCCAAATCCCCTTGAACCCGAATGAACCATAAAGGTTACTGTGTCTAAGTTAAGACCTAACCTCTTTGCTACTTCTTCATCATAAACTTCATCCACAGCTTGCACTTCAACAAAATGGTTGCCTGAGCCAACAGTTCCCAGCTCTTCAGACCCTCTCTCGTATGCAAAATCGGAGACCTTATCAGGGTCAGCCTCCGGTAGGACCCCAGAGCTTTCTATATGCTCAAGGTCATCTTCAAAACCAAAACCGTGTTCCACGGCCCACACTGCACCCTTTAGGGAAACTTCACGCATTTGTTCCTTTGAGAGTTTTATCCGCCCTCTTGAACCAACGCCCGATGGAACGCTTCTGAGTACCTCCTCCATTAACTCTTTTCTTACAGGATAGACCATGTCCTTCGTTAGGTTTGTAGATATGAGTCTTACACCGCAGTTGATATCGTAACCTATTGAACCTGGGCTTATTATACCTCTCTTGGTATCTGTGGCCATAACACCACCTACAGGGAAACCATAACCCACATGCACATCTGGCATAACGTAGACAGCCTTTTCAACTCCCAAAAGAGTTGCAGCGTTTGCAGCTTGACGAACAGCATCCTCCTCAAGGTTTTCAAAAAGCCTCCTGCTTATATAAAAGTAGACGGGAACTTTCTGTCCATCTATTGTATTCTCTGGCAGCATATACACACAGTCAGACAGTTCGACAAGCTTATCCTTTAGGCTCATAATTTAAATTTAATACATTAAATGTTAATGGTTTCTTCAACTTTATAAGGCTTGTCCCCTTTGCTTTTGTAGTATATTCTAACTAAAAGCTCAGCTATTATACCAGTTGATACTAGCTGTATGCCTGCTAGTATAGAAAGAACGCTGAGTATTAAAAGAGGTCGCTTACCTATATTTTCACCTAAAAAGAGCTTTATGAAGGTCAAATATATAAGCATGATGAGACCCAAAACAAAAAGTGAAAAACCTAAGGAACCAAACACGTACATGGGTTTGTTTATATACTCGTTCAGGAACTTAACTAAGAATATATCAAGTATTACTCTTACAGTTCTGCCTATCCCATACTTAGACCTTCCATAAAGCCTCGGATGATGTTTTACCTCTATCTCCGTTACCTTGGCACCTTGCCTCCTTGTAAGGGCTGGCAAAAATCTATGCATATCCCCATAAAGCTCAAGTTCCTTTATAACATCAGACCTGTAAGCTTTTAGCGTGCACCCATAGTCATGAAGCTTTACGCCTGTAGCTCTTGATATGACCCAGTTGGCTATCATGGATGGGAGTTTTCTTGAAAAGAATGGATCCTTTCTGTTTTTTCTCCACCCGCTTACCAAGTCATAGCCTTCTTGGAGTCTGTCTATTAGCCTTGGAATGTCCTCTGGTTCGTTTTGAAGGTCTGCATCCATGGTTACTATGATATCA
>JBKBPE010000136.1:0-2785 GCA_046293375.1 Aquificaceae bacterium | reverse complement strand
ACAGACCTCCTTACGGTTCTACTATAACGCAGTTATATTTATCAAGATACTCTTTTTGTATTCTCAAAAGGTCCTTCAGGCTCACTTCCTTTACTCTCTCTGGATACTCTTGGTCTATTTTCCATCCCATACCCATAACTTCATAGAAGCCCAGATACCAAGCTTGTCTTAACCTTGTTTGATGGTCAAGAAGGAAGTCGCCAATTATTTTGTCCTTAGCGAGTTTAACATCTTCTTCCGTTATATGGGAAGACCTAACTGTTTCCAAGAGGTCTTTAAGGACGCTCTCCGCTTTATCTGGTGAAGTACCCACGTAAGCAAACATCCTAGGAGAGAAAAGCCTGGTTGGATAGTAGGAGTACTTAGCATAAGCATAGCCTCTCTTTTCTCTTAGTTCTTTAAAGAGTTTTGATGTCATGCCGTTTCCAAGTACTCCGTTCAAAACTCTGAAAGCAAAGTAATCATTATCCTTTATGAAGGATGCATTGAAAGCGCAAAGCACGGTGGCCTGAGCCCCAGGCCTCTTTACCCTTACAACGGCGTTAGATTCAACGTAAACATCTTTCTGTTCAAAGTTATACATGCCACCTGGAATACCCGAGAAAACACCCCTCAGCATATCTTCCACTGGAACATCTCCAATGTCTCCAACTATACTTACAACTACGTTCCCACCCTTTAACACCTCTTTCCATCTTTCTACTACCATCTGCCTTGTTATGCTGCTTACATCCTCTTCACTCCCCAAAGGAGATACGCTGTAGTCCATGACACCAAAGGTCAGTCTTCTGAGATGTTCCATTGCAAGCTCCATACCACTTTCCCTCTTGGACCTTATGGCTGTTATAATGTTATCCTTTTCTCTGTCTATGTCCTCCTGGTCAAAGGCTGAATAGTACA
Organism: Aquificaceae bacterium; assembly: GCA_046293375.1. Taxonomy (GTDB): domain Bacteria; phylum Aquificota; class Aquificia; order Aquificales; family Aquificaceae; genus Hydrogenobacter. The sequence goes on along the minus strand of JBKBPE010000136.1, from coordinate 1,885 downwards.
GCATGCTTTGAACCACCTTCAGGGCCTCATCAAGCCCTTCCATCTTAGTTGAGAAGGAGACCTCCACATAGTCATCTGTTCCAACGGATGATATGCTCCCACCATAGTCTTCAAAAGTACTTGCTATCCTATAAGAATCGTAATCCTTTGTCCTTTTGGTAAGAAGAACGGAAACAAGGTTTGTGAGTCCTCGCTTGGTTTCTCCATGCACACCAGACTTAATGAATATAACACCAGAAACTATGCCCTTTCCACGCGTCTTTTTGATAAGAATCTTGACCCCGTTCTCTAACACAAGCTCATGCACTCTTTCACCTCCAAAAGAGAGATTCATAAGAATAAGAAAAATCAAAAATATCATTTTGAGGGCACCATTAGAACTTCACTGTAGACACCTTGTAGTATGTACTTATCAAGGACATTAAGAACATCCTTCCTCCTTACTGACTTTATATTGTTTTCAAAGTACCTATAATAGTCTAAAAGTCCTACAACAGTAACAGAGTAGCCTATGTAGTATGCGTCGCTGCTCACTTTCTCTGTGGAGAAGACTTCAGAGTTTATAACCCTCTGCTTTGCTTTCTCCACATCCTCCTCCTTCAAGCTTTCTTTAAGGCCTACTATTAGATTTATAAGCTTTTCTTTGACTTTATTGTATCTTTCTGTGTCAAAGGTTGCACTCACCACAAACATGTTATCCTTAGGTCTTCCTAAGTCTGCGGTATAAACACTGTAGACCAAACCCTTTTCTTTTAACTCTCTGTAAAGGAGTGAAGTCTTGCCACCTCCAAGAAGCTGATCAAGGACTACAAGAGAGTAATACTCTTTGGAGCCTATGGGTGGTATAGCCCACCCTATTATCCAGTAAGCTTTCTCTACTCTGCTGTCTTCTATCTCTTTGAACCTTGGCTTTAGCTGTTTTGGCTCCTGCAAAGTCCGAGGCCTTTCTACCTTCTTACCCTCCTCTCTTCCAAAGGTATCCATCGCTTCTTTTCTTACATCCTCTGGGTTTACATCTCCAACAATGACTATGTACATGTTCTTTGGTTGGTAGAAGTTTTTGTAAAACTTCAAAAGCATATCCCTGCTGAAATTGCTTATTGTATCCTCGTAGCCTATAATGGGAAACCTGTAAGGGGAGACTTTGTAAGATAGCTTCTCAAACTCCTCCCATAAAACTGTTGATGGATTGTCCTTTCCACGTCTTAGTTCCTCTATGACTATGGGCTTTTCCTTATGCACCATCTCTTCTGAAAGCAAAGGTTTTTGGGTGAGTTGATAGAGAAGCTCAATGGCAGTCTTCCAATAAGGTTTAGCTATTTCTATGTGATAAAAGGTGTAGTCTTTGGAGGTACCGGCGTTGATCCTTCCACCAAGGCTTTCAACCGTTTTATCTATCTCACCGTAGGAGTATTTTTCTGAACCGTTAAAAAGCATATGTTCAAGAAAGTGAGCCATACCCTTCTCCTGATAGTTTTCGTATATGGAACCCACTCTGAACCATACCTGAAGGGCAACGGCTTCTGTATCATCCCTCTTCTTTACTATCAAGTCGGCTCCGTTGGGAAGTTTATAGGTGTACAACTCTTGGGCTAAAGTTAGGCTTGACATGAAAACCTCCAAAAGCAAAATGGTCAAGAATGTCATTCACTATGAATTATACAACATTGAGTAAAATTTATAAATGCCAGACCCATATCAGGAGAGAGCAGTAAAACACTTTGGTAAACCTCTTCTTATAGTGGCTGGGGCCGGTTCTGGTAAGACAAAAACCCTGGTGGAAAAGATAGAGCATACTGTTAAAAATGTTGGCATAGAACCCAACAGAATACTGATTGTAACTTTCACCAACAAGGCAGCGCGCGAGATAAAGGAAAGGATAAAA
>JBKBPE010000135.1:0-2791 GCA_046293375.1 Aquificaceae bacterium | reverse complement strand
AATCAGAGCTTTTACCCTGCCTTTACTACCATAATGGGTCCTTTGGGAGGTATGGTTTTTTTACATAAGGAGGGACTACTTGACAAACCTTTAATGGATTATGTGGATGAAGTTGCGGAGAACTTATGGAGAGCTTTGAAAGCCTAACCTTCTATGCAAGGCAAGGTATGGGGGAGTTCTAAAGGGTGGATACCTTCGTACAAAGTAGTAGCGTGCTATGTGGTAGCTGGGATCAAAGCCGTAAAAGTTCAACCTTATCCTTTCCAACTCTTCCTCTAAGTATGCCTTCAAAGGTTTAATAGACCAGTCCTTTAATCTTTCTTTTCTCTTCTGATCTATAAAATCTTCAAAGTCTTTGGAATTAATAAAGCTTACAAGCAGACTCTTAAGCTTTTCCAAAAACTCCTCAGGATCCTTACAAAAAATACCATCCAAAAGCCCCATCTCAAGAGCCTTCTTTGAACTTATGGGCATCCTGTTTTCCATAATTTCCCTTCCCTTTTCCCAACCTACCCTTTTGGGTAAGGTATAGGTCCAAAATTCTGAACCGTAAAGGTTTCCTATGTTCTTGTAGTGGGGATTTAGTACCACCCCTTCTCTGGCGAAAACCAAATCGCATGTAAGGGCAAGGAATACACCGCCAGCACCCGCATTACCCCTTATACCAGCGACGGTAAGCCTGTCAAGGGTGGTAAGTATCTCTTCGCAAAGCTCATCCATAGCCTTTATGTTCCTCCAAGACTCGTCTGCTGGACTATGGGATGCCTCTATGGTGTTAAGGTTCATACCGTTAGAAAAGAAATCTTCTCCACCAAGAAAGACAAGGGCTTTTACAGGCCTCTCCTTTGCGTATCTTACTACCTGCAAAAGCCTCTCACACTGTTCTGTAGACATGGCACCGTTATAAAAATTAAACTCTATAAGGGCTATCCCTCTCTCTTCCCTATAGACTATCTCTCTGTAGGTAGGAAGGTCTATAGATTCCCATGGCTTAATAGCCTCCTCCTTTAGCCTTTCAACAACCTCCATGGGTAAAACCTTAAGGGCGGGAAGCTTTATAGAATACTTTTCCCTTTTTCTCATATGGGTTATCCAAAGGGCAGAGTCCAAGGTTCCTATACATACCGCATCGTCTCTTCTGGCTATTAACTCACCAGGTTTGCCCCTAAGATAGGCTTCTGAATAGGCATTAAACAGGTAATACTCTTGTCCTTCTATGCTGGCTATGGCACCGGGCTGTCCATCGCCTGCGTATACCTTTCTCAAAATATCCTCGGTAGAATTTCTAAACCAATCAATTCTTCTCAGCTCTAAGGGAACCTTTGGGTTAAACCTTCCCTCCTTCTGGGGTGTACCTTTTACTCCTCCCTTTATCTTTTCCAGGGCTTCCCAAAGGGCTTCAACAATACCCTCTGTGATCTCTCTTCTGTAAAGGCTTGATTTTCTTGCCTTCCTCATGGAAAAAATTCTGTACGACCATATATCGCCAGCATCATACTCATCCACCGCAGAAAGAATACAGACTCCCCAGTTTTTCTCTCCCTTAAGAATAGCCCAGTCTATGGCATCGGGTCCTCTGTCTCCGGGTGGGCCGGGATGTACCACAAGGGTTGTATAATTTTCCCATACCTCCCTTGGTATTTTCCTTTTCAAAAAGGGCGCTATTATAAGGTCAGGCTTATAGAGCTTTGCCGCTTCTATTGTAAGATGCGGATGTACGTCAAGTTCCACGGATACTTCATAACCCGCTTCCGAAAGCTCGCAGTATATTCTTTGAGATAAGGAGTTAAAGCGATGGCAAAGTAGTAAAACTTTCATCTTATCCTCTGTACCTATAGTAGGCATTACAGGCGCCTTCGGAGGATACCATACAGGATCCGATAGGATTGGCTGGGTTGCAGACATTTCCAAAAAGCTTACAGTCCAAAGGCTTTGCCATCCCCCTTATCACCTTCCCGCATATGCAGGCTGGATGCTCCCTTGCCTCGGGAAGGTTGACCTTAAACCTTTCTTCTCCATCAAAGTCTCTGTAGGAAGAGTTTATCCTTAGGGCACTGTAGGGAACTATACCCAACCCTCTCCATTCAAAAGTTTTTCTGAGCTCAAGAACTTCGGCAACCAACCTTTGAGCCTTTAGGTTCCCTTCCCTATTCACAGCCCTTGTATATTGATTCTCTACGAAGGCTTTACCCTCTTTTATCTGCCTTGCTATCATATAAACCGACTGGAGTACATCAAGGGGTTCAAAGCCCGATATAACCACAGGCTTTAAAAATTCTTCCGAAAAGTATTCATAAGGCTTTGTTCCTATTATTACGCTTACGTGCCCCGGCCCTATGAAGGCATCTATTTGTACCTTTCCGTACTCCCTTAGTTCTGGAGCGTTAAGTATATGCTGTATCGCTGCGGGTGTTATAACATGGTTGGAGATCACAGAAAGGTTTTTTAAGCCAAGGTCTTTTATCCTCTTTATCAATAAAGCCGTTTGAGGCGTGGTGGTTTCAAAACCTATGGCAAAAAAGACCACCTCCTTGTTGGGATTTTCCTTAGCTATCTGTAAAGTATCAAGGCAAGAATACACCATTCTTACATCCCCGCCCTCTGCCCTTATGTCCAATAAACTTTTTCTCTGGGAGCCCGGTACCCTTAACACATCTCCATAAGTACATAGGATAACATCCTTTCTCCTTGCCAACTCAAGAGCAAGGTCAACCCTTTTCATAGGAAGGACGCATACGGGACAACCGGGACCATGAACAAAGCTTACATAACTTTCCAAAAGCTGGTCTAT
>JBKBPE010000134.1:0-2824 GCA_046293375.1 Aquificaceae bacterium | reverse complement strand
TTATGGGAAATGTTCTATAAGCTAATATATCTCCCGCATCATACTCCTCATTCGCCTCTATAAGGCTAACCCCCCAACTTTTCTCCCCCCTTAGCAATGCCCAGTCAATGGCGGAGGGTCCTCTGTCTCCTGGTGGGCCAGGATGGACTACCAGGGTTAGAAAACTTTCCCATATTTCCCTTGGTATCTTTCTTTTCAAAAAAGGTGCAAGTATAAAGTCTGGTTTGTAGAGCATAGCAGCCTCTGCCATAAGGTCTGGATGTACGTCCAGCTCTACAGAAACTTCATGCCCCCTTTCTGAAAGTTCACAGTATAACCTTTGAGAAAGAGAGTTAAAACGATGGCAGAAAAATAGTATCCTCATAGCTTTTTATACTTAAAGTATGCTGCGCATGCACCCTCAGAAGAGACCATACAGGAACCTATAGGATTGGATGGTGAGCATACGTTTCCAAAGAGTTTACAATCGGTAGGCAAAGCAACACCCCTTATGACCTTTCCACATATGCAAGATGGATGCTCTTTGGGTTTTGGCAAGCTTATTTTAAACATCTCCTCTGCATCCATTTCCTTGTACTCCTTCTTTATTTTTAGGGCGCTGTAGGGGACTGTTCCAAGGCCTCTCCATTCGAACTCTTTCCTTAGCTCAAAAACTTCCGATACCAACCTTTGAGCTTTATGATTACCTTCGTATGATACAAACCTTGTGTACTGATTCTCCACCTTGGCTTCCTTTCTGACAGCCTGCATGACTATCATATAAACGGACTGTAGGATATCAACAGGTTCAAACCCTGAAATAACTACAGGCTTTTGAAACTCCTCGGCAAAGTACTCGTATGGTCTTGTTCCTATTATCACACTAACATGGCCAGGTCCTATGAAAGCATCTATTCTAACATTTCCTATCTGTCTCATCTCTGGAGAGTTCAGTATATGCTGTATGGCAGCAGGTGTTATAACATGGTTGGATACCACGAAGAGGTTCCTTATAGCCATACTTTTGGCATTTAACAAAAGCACTGCCGTCTGTGGCGTTGTAGTTTCAAAGCCTATTGCAAAGAATATAAGGTTTTTCTTAGGATTCTCACTAGCTATTCTTATAGAGTCAAGACATGAATAAACTCCTCTTATGTCGTAACCTTCAGCTCTGAGCTTGAGCAAACTCCTTCCGCTAGAACCTGGGACTCTCAAAAGGTCCCCATAGGTGCACAGAATGGTGTTTGGAAGTTTTGCCATTTCTAGGGCAAGGTCCACCCTTTGCATAGGAATTACACAAACGGGACATCCAGGACCATGTACAAACTTTACATATCCTTTCAACAAGTCATCTATAGCGTACTTCATTATTGCATGCGTATGACCACCGCAGAACTCCATTATATGAACCATATCACCCATTCTTTCAACCGCTTCTTTTATTTTCATCTCCAGGGCTTTAACCCTTTTGCTGTCTCTGAACTCACTCCTAAGGTCGACCTGCTCAGTTCTCATGTTCCTCCATCCTTAGTATATCCTCAAAAAGCCCTATAGTTTTTAAAGCTTCTTCTTCATCTAATTTCTGAATAGCAAAGCCCACATGTACCAAAACCCAATCATTCCCCTTCACATCATCTGATAACAACTCTAAGGATACTACTCTTCTAACACCCATCGTATCTACAACGGCTGTTTTATCTCCCTTTACTTCTATGACCCGAGAAGGTATGGACAGACACATGATATACCCCCATTCAGCGAATAATTATTCATAATAATAATGATAACTCTTTTTACGACCTTTACAAGTTATAGATTTATCATCTAAAATATTAGTAATAGAACAGATAAAGGAGGTTTCAGATGAAGATAACTTTGAGTATTATCAAGGCCGATGTAGGAGGCTACGTGGGACATTCTGCAGTTCATCCAGACCTTGTAGATACCATAAGGGAATTTGTAAAAGAAGAGGTTAAAAAGGGAGTGTTAATAGATGCTAACACTCTGGTGTGCGGAGATGATACTGCAATTGTTATGACCCACACTCATGGGGTTGACAGTGAAATAGTCCACAGCATAGCATGGAGGGCTTTTGAGAAAGCTACGGAGATAGCAAAGAAGTTAAAGCTCTACGGTGCTGGTCAGGACCTCATATCTACAGCCTTCTCTGGGAACGTGAAAGGTATGGGGCCAGGCGTTGCGGAAATGGAGTTTGAAGAAAGGCCTTCCGAGCCTATTATAGTTTTCTTTGCAGACAAGACCGCTCCAAGCGCTTGGAGTCTACCTCTTTATGAGATGTTTGCAGACCCCATGGTATGCGCTGGACTTGTTATAGACCCAAAGATGCATGATGGTTTCACTTTTGAAGTTCTGGATACGTACACTGGGAAAGCTGTAAAGCTTTCTACACCTTCCGAGCTTTACGAACTTCTTGCCCTTATAGGTACAGTTGAAAGGTATGCCATAAGGAGCGTATGGAGAAACAACGATGGAGAGATAGCAGCCGTTGCATCAACCCAAAGGCTATCTCTCATAGCTGGTAAATACATAGGCAAGGATGATCCAGTTATGATGGTGAGAGCACAGGCAGGCTTTCCAGCCGTTGGAGAGATATTAGAACCCTTTGCAAGACCCTGGATAGTGGAAGGATGGATGAGAGGTTCCCACAACGGACCTCTTATGCCCGTATCTTTTGAGCAGGCAAAGCCTACAAGGTTTGATGGTCCACCAAGAGTTGTTGCACTTGGATTTCAGTTAAAAGATGGAAAACTTATAGGTCCGAAAGATATGTTTGATGATCCTGCTTTTGATTTAACAAGGAAAAGAGCACAGGAAATAGCTGATT
>JBKBPE010000133.1:0-2834 GCA_046293375.1 Aquificaceae bacterium | reverse complement strand
GCACGAGCTCCTGCTTTAGGGGTAGTAGTCTGAAGCACAAGCTATTTTTGAAAGACCCTGAGCCTTAATATGCTTATATTATCTTTACCCCCTCTTTTGAGTGCCAACAGCAAAAGCTCAGAAGGTGTCAAAAAAAGTTCATAGTTCTCAACTGCTTCCCAAAGCCCATCGGAGCATATTAAGAAACTTTTGTAACTGTTGACTTTCTTTATGTGAACCTCAAACTCTTCAAAGCTTGGGTTACCTATCAAGGCGGATGTCAACATGTGTCTGTTGGGATGACTTTTTGCCTCTTCCTCTGATATGTAGCCAAGACGTACAAGCCTTTCCACTTCCGTATGGTCGACCGTAAGCCTTTTTATTTTCTCATCCTCCAGTCCATAAACTCTACAATCCCCTACGTTGAAAACAAAGAATCCTTCATCGCTCAATACTAAACCAGCTACAGCAGTGCCAAGTCCGTATGCATAGGCATTTTCTCTTGCAAACTCCTCCAATCTGTCCCTAGCTTTATGCAGAGTGCTGACTATATCCTCCAGGTTTTTTGGTCTTAGTTCCATCAGAGTTTGAAGTGCGAGCTTGCTTGCCATTTCCCCAGCTGCATGTCCACCAAGACCGTCTGCAACGGCAAAGATAAAATGTCCACCCTCCCTCTCAAAACAAAGGGGTGAGCTCATTACTTCCTCCTGCAGTATCATATCGTTCATGAGCAAAGCATCCTCGTTCCTATCTCTCATCTTTCCCCTGTGAGTTATACCGCAAATCTTCACCCTATACATTACTCACCCAACTGCGCTACCTATCCTTACAATTCCAAGGTCTGTAATCTCCATGTAATGGGTTCTTGTGTCATGTCCACACATTCTACAGCCATCTATTCTAAAGAATCTCACCATCTCACCTATGGGTTTTTTATACAGCCTTGATTGAGCAGATGTCATAACCAGGATCTTGGAGAGGATTATAGAACAATCCACTATATGACTGACGGCATAACCACCTGCTGCCTCTGCCGTTAACTCCTCATGTCCACTCCTTTTCTGCGACACAAATATAGCTGTTTGGTACCATTTTTTCATAAAATTAAAAAGCTGGCGCACTATTACCCTTGCTAGCATCTCTCTGGCTTCGTAAAGCCCAGTTACAGAATCTATGACTACATGCTTTACTCTGTAAGTTTTTATGGCATACGCTAAGGTAGCCAAAAGGTCTGGCATATTATCCCTCAGCTTGGAATGGGTTGCTGCATCTATGAGGACTATCTTGTCCTGTACCTTACCGAAATCTACTCCCATAGCCTTTGCCCTTTGACTCAAACCAACAGTCATAAAAGGGGCTGGAGATTCAACAGTGACAAAGACAACAACATCTCCACTGCCCGCTTGCATTATAGTGTACTGCTCTGCTATCAGGGTTTTACCAGTGTCAGAAACACCAGTAATATTTGTTACAGAGTAAGCTGGTATACCACCTAAGGACACCCTTTCCACTTTACCATTCCTGAGCTCAGCGGTAAAGAAGAGTTCGTCCAAGCCTTCAACGCCCGTAGGAATGCCGTACATCTTTGGAGCTTTCTTTACAGCCTCTCCTGCTATCCATATGCTCTCTTCAACAACCTCAGGCTTTTTCTCTCCAAACCCATCCATGGTTAAATAGTATAAAAGACCAACACCACCTTGAACTTTTAATGTAAGCTCAGTAAATTAATTACGTATGAAGTACTACATAAGAACCTTTGGATGTCAGATGAACTTCAACGATACAGAGAGAATAAAGGGTATGCTCAAAAGCGTGGGTTACCAGCAGGCAGACAGTTGGGAAGAGGCAGACCTGATACTCATAAACACATGCACCATAAGAGAAAAACCGGACCATAAAGTTTTCTCACATTTGGGTGAGTATAGAAAGGTAAAGGATAAGAACCCAAAGGCTTTGATAGGTGTGTGTGGCTGCTTAGCTCAGAGGATGGGACATGACCTTATACAAAAAGCCCCAATGGTTGACATAATGTTTTCAAGCTTTAACATGCATCAACTTCCAGACCTTGTAAGGCAAGCACAGGCAGGATACAAAGCCATATCCATCTTAGAGGATCCACCCTCCGATGAGGACAAGATGTGGGAGTATCCAACTGTCAGGGATAGCCAATACTGCGCCTATGTCACGGTTATGAAAGGATGTAACAAGAGTTGCACTTACTGCATTGTACCAAAGACAAGGGGAAGGCAGAGGTCAAGGAGCATAAAGAGCATTCTAAAAGAAGTGGAAGAGCTCGTAGATGATGGTGTTAAGGAGATTCATATCTTGGGGCAGAATGTAACAGCTTGGGGAGAGGATATAGGCAGTCATTTTTCTGAACTCCTCTACAGGATAGCAGAGGTGGATGGAGTTGAAAGGATAAGGTTTACCACAGGGCACCCAAAAGACTTGGATGAAAGAGTAGCAAAAGCCATGGCTGATATACCCCAAGTTTGCGAACATATACACCTTCCCATACAATCTGGTTCAGACAGGGTCCTAAAGCTTATGGACAGAGGCTACACAAAAGAGGAGTACTTGGAAAAAGTCCAAATGCTGAAGGAGTATGTTAAAGGCATAACCCTTTCAACAGATATAATAGTCGGTTTCCCATCGGAAGAGGATGAGGACTTTAAAGAAACCCTTGATATCCTCAAAAGAGTAAAGTTTGAACAAGTATTTTCCTTCAAGTTCTCTCCAAGACCAGATACACCGGCTTACACCATGAAGGGTCAAGTTTCTGAAGATATAAAAACGGGCAGGATGGCAAAACTGCTTGAGGTTCAAAAGTCTATAATGGACGAGGTAGCAAAGGC
>JBKBPE010000132.1:0-2848 GCA_046293375.1 Aquificaceae bacterium | reverse complement strand
GAACTCTTATCCAGTAGTGTCTTTTTACGTTACCCGTGTAATCGGGAATGCTCAAGCACCCCTCCCTTACTATGATCTCACCATCTGCCTGAACTATGCTTGGATTTATCAGAACCATTAAACCATGGGTTGACATGTTTTCCTTATGTTTAGAATGGGATGTATCCACAACAATTATTCTTCTGTGAACGTTGACCTGCGGTGCGGCTATACCAACGCAAGAGGGCTGGCTCTTCATAGTATAAATAAGGTCTTGAACAAAGTTGTATGTTTCTATGCCAAAATCAACAACATGAGCAGATGGTAATTTCAGTCGCTCGTCTGGGTATATTAATACATCCAGCTTTTTCACAGCTCAACCTCCTCCTCCCTTTCTATACTAATATCAACCTTCAAGCTTTCCTTTAACTTCTCAAGCTCTCTCTTTAACTCCTCGTACATATCCTTTTCGGTTTCTGCTTCAATCAGCATAACATACAGGTTTTGTCTCTTCTCTGTTCTCAAGTTGGAGATGTTAATACCCTTGTCAGCTAAAAGGCTGGAGACACTGTAAACTATACCTGGTTTGTCTGAACCAAAGACTACTATCCTATAGATGTTTCTTTCAGCATGGATGCGTTGATGGCTTGCTTCAAGCTCTTTGCAAGAGGCAAAAAGTCCATATCTAACCTCAACATCTCTTAACCTTTCAAGTATGTCTTCCTTTGTTATGCTTTCCTCAGAGCTCAGTATGAGCATTATTGTAAACTCGTCCCCTAACCTGGTCATGGAAGAATCTTCTATGTTTAGGCCGAGTTCGTAGAGTGTTTTGCTAACACTTGCTACTATACCAGGCCTGTCCTTACCAAAAAGCGACAGTATGAAAAACTTCATGTTAAGATTTTAATATGGAAGACAACCATAAGCTAAGGTTTCATATATCAGAAATAGCTCGGATACTTGGGCTTACTGAACCAGTAGGCTTTATCCTCTCCTATGAAGTGGGAGATATATGGATCGATATATACGTGGAAAGGGACGAAGACACATGGTACAGTAAAACATACACCATAAGCGTCCCAAAGGGAAAAAGGGAAAGGTTAAAAAAACTTGTAGAATCTGTTGGCAGTAACACGTGGGATATTATGGAGGATACGGAAAGAGTTTATGCGAGCTTGACACAGGAGGATTGGGAACAAGCTGGCTTTTCTATAGTAAACCTGCTTTGAGGTAGCACCATGAGGATTGGCTTTATAGGTCTTGGGAATCTGGGTAAAGAGATAGCCAAAAGGCTTATATCCCAAGGTGTGGAGCTTCTGGTGTGGAATAGAACAAAGGAAAAGGCTGTTGAGCTTGGAGTCCCTTTAGCCCAATGTCCTGCAGAGTTAGTATCCCAGGTTGACAGAGTTTTCATAATAGTCTTTGACAGTCAAGCATCTGAGGAGATTATCTTTGGAAAGGATGGGCTTGTCCATGGAGCCATAGAAGGTAAGACCATCGTAGACATGACTACCAATCACTATGCTTATGTGGAAAGTGCAGGAATGGAGCTTAAAAAGTATGGAGCCTTCTACCTTGATGCTCCCCTCTTGGGAAGTATTGTGCCAGCCAAAAGGGGTGAGCTTACCATGCTTGTCTCCGGTAATAAGGAAAGGTTTGAAGAAACTCTCACCCTGTTTGAGAAGTTCTGTAAATCCGTATATTACGTAGGAGAGATAGGAGGAGCCACTAAGTTAAAGCTCATAAACAATACAGTCCTTGGCGGATTCATGGCTGTACTTGCAGAGGCTATAGCCATGGGCGAAAATGCTGGTTTTGATAAAGAACTGCTCATAAGAGTCCTCTCAGACGGAGCTGGAAAGTCTTATCTTCTTGACGCCAAGAAGGAGAAACTTCTAAAAGAGGATTTCTCTACGCATTTTTCCGTAGACCTCATATACAAGGACTTACACTACGCCCAGGACCTTATCAAAGACCTAAGAGCTTTCTCCTTCCTTCTTCAGAACGTAAAGGAAGCTTACGGAAAGACAAGAAGCATGGGACTAGGGGGATTTGATTTTTCCGCAGTGTATAATGCCTACAGACATGAAAGGGTAGGGGGATGTTAATCTACCGCAAACCTTTTATGGTCTTAAAAAGTAACCATCTTTCTTTAACCATCCTTCGTGTTCTTTGTATTCGGGCATAAGGGTTTTTACCAGCATTGATGCATAAATAACCCTATCTAAAAGAGGGTTATGTGTGTATTAAGATAATGTGGTGTTGTGGCTGGAGTTTGGGTTAAAAATCTTTTTATGCACCAAAAGCAATCTTGGAAGCCTGAATCACCAGTTTTTGGGAGAGTGCGGGTATTGCTTGTGCCTGTGAGAAAGGCATGTTAACCTTATTAGAAAATTATGATAAATTAAATAGTTGATTTTAATATAAAAAATTCTTATCCTATTATAAGGAGGTGGTTATCATGAAAGGAAGTGGTGGGAAGATCTTGGTTGTAGGAGTAGTACTTTTGACAGGTGCCCTTTTAGCGGGTTGCCCTCCAAAGAAGGAAGCAGTCAAGGTGGCAGCTCCGGGTGATGTTGCTTCCAAAGTTTATGTGCCGCCCGGTCAGCACGATGAGTTTTATGTCTTTTTCTCTGGAGGTTTTAGTGGTCAGGTAAGCGTTTATGGTGTCCCCTCCGGGAGAACACTTAAAGTCATAAAGGTCTTTTCCCAAGATCCAGAAACAGGCTACGGCTATACCCCAGAAACAAGGCCATTACTGATGACTTCTCACGGCTTTGTACCTTGGGATGACTCCCACCATCCATGGCTTTCTCAAACAAACGGTGAGCATGATGGCAGGTGGCTTTTCATAAACGCTAACAACGTG
>JBKBPE010000131.1:0-2856 GCA_046293375.1 Aquificaceae bacterium | reverse complement strand
TACCATAAGAAAGAGGATGAGCAAAAGATAGTACATGCTCTAAATTATAACACACTTAGAAAGATGCTATAATCTTAAACATATGAGGAACTTTTACTTAAACCTTAGTTTGCTCATCTTTCTGCTTTTTTTGGCGGGAACTATTACTATTTTCAAACCAGTTAACTTAGGATTGGATCTGAGAGGTGGCATATCCATGCTTCTCGAGCCAGATATAGATTACGCCCTTAAGCAAGAGTATGAGAGGTATTCAAAGGATGTTTATCAGAAGCTAAAAGATGCAAACGTGAATGTATTAGATGTTATAGCCCAAAAGGATGGCATAAAGGTTGAACTGTTGGAAGATATGGACTGGAGCAAGATAAAAGAGGTTGTGGAGAAGGACTTTCCAAGGTTTGAAGTCATGAGAGGGGAAAAGGGCTATGCCCTTTTGAAGTTGAAAGAGAAGGAGACAAACCAGCTGAAGGATGGTATAGCAAATCAGACAGTTGAAATTCTGAGAAAAAGGATAGATGAGCTTGGGGTTGTTCAACCTGTGATAACAAGGGTTGGAGGTGATAGGGTCCTGGTAGAATTGCCGGGAGTGTTAGATATACAAAGAGCCAAATCCATAATAGGTAAGACAGCCCTTCTAGAACTAAAACTTGTGGTGGAAAGTGGGACTAAGGAGGCCCTTGAGAGCAAGCTAACAAGGGATACAGAGCTTCTTCCTTCCAAAGACCCAAGCGAATGGTTTCTTGTGGAAAAACTCCCTGTAATAACGGGTGCTGACCTAAAAACTGCTTACACAAGTACTGATGAGTTTGGTAGCCCTTCTGTAACCTTTGAGCTTACAGATAAAGGGTCAAAAGCTTTTGGAGATGCAACAGAGAAGAACATCGGAAGAAGGCTTGCCATAGTCCTTGATAAAAAGATCATGTCTGCTCCGGTTATAAGAAGTAGGATAACAGACAGAGGGCAGATAACTGGTCAGTTCACCCCAGAAGAGGCAAAGGAGCTTGCCATAGTCCTAAAAGCTGGAGCCTTACCTACAAACGTGAAGTTTCTCCAGGAGGAGGTTGTTGGCCCATCCCTTGGGAGGGATGCTATAAATCAGAGCATGAGGGCTGGAGCTCTGGGCTTTGTACTTCTTGTACTCCTTCTAATAGGAAGGTATAAGATAGCCGGTGTAACTGCAAATCTCTCCATAATTCTAAACGCTCTTCTTCTGTGGGCTGGTTTGGTTCTTCTTGGTGCTACGCTTACACTTCCAGGTATAGCTGGTATACTTCTGAACATGGGTATAGCAGTAGACTCAAATGTACTTATCTTTGAGAGGATAAAGGAAGAGCTAAGGTTTGGCAGTCCAGTAAAGAAGGCTGTAGAGATGGGCTACAAGAGGTCACTGAACGTTGTTTGGGATACGCACATAACTCTTCTCATAGCGGCTCTTATCCTTTCCAGTTTGGAAGTGGACCGGTAAAAGGCTTTGCTACAACGCTTACCATAGGAACTATAGCTTCCTTTGTTTCAAACGTATACTTTGCCAAATTTTTCCTTGATGTTCTTGCAAAGTTGAGAATTTTCAAAGTCTGAGTTATTCCAAATAATCCCTTAGGAGTTCCCCCAACCCCTTACTTTCTCTTCTTTGCAGATAATTTATAACATACTTACCTATTAGGTCCACCTCTACGTTCACATAGCTTCCTTGTCTTCTATAGCTTAGATTGGTGTTTAAGTAAGTGTGAGGGATTATGTTGATAGATATGACTCTTTCTTGTACGCTGTTTACTGTCAGGCTTATACCATCTATACCGACAGACCCTTTCTCCACAAAGTACAAGGACCAATCTTTTGGGATTTCTATCTTCAGTGTCCAGTGTTCACCAAGCTTTTCTAAGGCTATGACCTTTGAAGTGAAATCTACATGTCCTTGAAGTATGTGGCCACCAAGCCTGTCTCCCAACTTTAGCGCCCTTTCTAAGTTAACACGATCTCCTTCTTTGAGAAGTTTTATGTTGCTTCTCCTTAGAGTTTCCGAAGATACATCAAAAGAGAGTATATCCCCTGCTATACTCACAACGGTAAGACAGACCCCATTTACAGAAATACTATCCCCTATCTTTATGTTTTTTAAATTTGTCTGCACTTTTATATGGCTACCTTTTGATGAAAGCTCTATGCCTTTTACAACTCCTATGTCCTCTACAAGCCCTGTAAACATCACAGTATTACCTCATTGGCTCTAAAAACTGGGCCTTCGTAGCAAACACGAACGTACCGGCCATCTTTGTTTCTTACAACACATCCCAAACAAACACCCCAGCCGCATGCCATACGAGATTCCAGAGAAAGGTAAACCTTGTATCCCACCGTCAGCTCCTTTATGACCCTCAGCATGGCTTTTGGGCCACACGTACAGATGGTCCACGAGTTATCAAACTCCCTTAGCACGTCAACGACAATACCCCTTCTCCCAAGGCTTCCATCTTCTGTGTACAGTATGTATTCAAATCCTTCCTCTTCGAGCCAGTATCTCATACCAAGATGTTCCTTTGACCTTCCCCCATACACAAATACAACATCCTTCTTCATTTTTTTTAATTCTTTTCCAAGCAAAGTGAGACCGGAAAGGCCAACGCCACCACCTATGAGAAGGTATCTAGGGTCTGATGTATCAAAAAGCCCTTTCCCTAGTGGGCCAAAAACTCTTACATGGTCTCCCTCCTTTAACTGGCTCATTATCTTAGTTGCCTTTCCTACCACATCGTAAAATATGGAAAGGACATCATCTCTTACATCTCCAATTGCAAAGGCTCTTCTTCCCATTGGGTCGTTTGTCTGAAAGGCCTTTATCATTACAAACTGCCCTCCCTT
>JBKBPE010000130.1:0-2874 GCA_046293375.1 Aquificaceae bacterium | reverse complement strand
ACTTAGAACCCGTACACCCTACCTTTGTTTCTGTCACCTATGGAGCTGGTGGGAGCACGAGGGAAAGGACAAAGAGGATTGTGGAAAGGATACATAGGGAGATAAACCTCACAGTGATGGCACATCTTACATGCATAGCTCATTCAAAGGAGGAGGTCTTAGCAATACTCAGCGAATACAGAGACATAGGGATAGAGAATATATTAGCCCTTAGGGGAGATATGCCTAAGGATTCCAAATTACCAGGGACGGCCTGCAGGCATGCATCAGAGCTTGTAAGCCTCATAAAGAACGTGTTCGGTCAACACTTCTCTGTAGGAGTTGCATCATACCCCGAGGGCCATCCCAAGTCTCCAAACATGGAATGGGAGATAAGGTTCTTCAAAAGGAAAGTGGAAGCTGGAGCGGATTTTTCCATAACCCAGATGTTTTTTGAAAACTCCTATTATTACAGGTTCCTTGACATGTGTCAAAAAGAGGATATAGATATCCCCATACTACCTGGCATTATGCCCATAACAAATTTTAAACAGATAAACAAGTTTGCATTCATGTGCGGTACCACAATACCAAAACATCTGATAGAGAAGATGGAACTATATACGGAAGATAACGAAACCATAGCAAAAATAGGCATAGACTACGCTATAGGCCAATGCATAGACCTTCTGAAGAACAACGCCCCTGGGCTTCACTTTTACACCTTAAACAAATCTAAAGCTACGTTGGAGATATATAAGGCTATAAAAGGGGAGTTAAAGCTTGTAAGAGGTCTATAAAATGCATGTGCTTCTTGTCGGTCTTGGAAATATGGGGAAAAAGTACCTTAGTAAGCTGGAAGATATGGGGGAAAAACTCCTTCTTTGTGACAAAGACCCAAGCAAAGACACGGGCAAACATTCTTTCTACTGTCACTTTGGAGACATAAATGAGGAGCTAAAAGCTGCAATAATAGCTATTGAACCATCCATGCATGTGGAAGTTGCTCAAAAGTTCCTCAAAAAAGGATGCCACGTCCTCCTTGAGAAACCCCCAGCTCTTTCTTCCCATGAATTTGAAAAGATATACGACTATCCCAACCTTTACGTGTCAGAAATAGAAACCTTTTCATCCTGCATCAAATACTTCCCAAAAGATTTTAAAGAAATAAGGATAGAAAGGCTCGGAAGTGGAAGGGGATACATATCACCCCTTTGGGACTTGGCTTGGCATGACTTTTACATGCTCCAGCTTTTCTCTGAAGATATAAGTATAGAAAGCTTTAAAAAAGATAAGGTTTTGGAACTTGAAGGGAGAGCCGACGGGATAAAGTTCAGCCTGAGAGTTGCATGGGAACATCTCAACCCTTCAAGAAAGTGGTTCATAGATGGTGGAGAACTAGTTTTGGACTTTGCCAAAGAGGAAGTATGGAGGGAGGGAAAACTGATCTTTCAGGGGAAAAGGGATAAGCTTAAGATGATGCTTGAGAATTTCCTAAGGGGTGAGTACGATACAAAAAGCAAGGAAAGGGCCATGAAAAACATTAAGCTTTTGGAGGATATACAAGGCCTTCTAACATCCTCCTGAGTGTTATCCTGTTTATACCTAAAACCTTGGCAGATTTAGATTGGTTCTTACCTAATAGAGTGTACGCTTCTTGGACAATAGCTAAGGAGAGTTTTTTAAAAAGTTTACGATATATTTCCTCTTCCCCTTCCTCTATGAGCCTTTTTACCTCTTGTCTTACCAATGCTTCAATGTCTTCAAGACCTTTCCCACTGCCTTCCAGCATCGTAAGGTCAACGTCTTTACCTTTTAGCCTATCTTCACTGCTGAGAGCAATGGCCCTTTTTAAGACGTTTTCCATCTCCCTTATGTTGCCGGGCCAATTGTAAGAAAGCATCTTATCTAAAAACTCCCTTGTATAACCTTTTATCCTCTTACCCATTTCCTTTGAAAGGTTCTCTATCATACAGTTAAGCAGTATTGGTATATCCTCCTTCCTCTCCCTTAAAGGTGGGATGTGTATATGAATGGTACTTATCCTGTAGTATAGGTCTTCCCTAAACTTGCCTTCTCTTACCGAGCCCCTTATGTCCTTGTTGGTAGCACTTATAAGCCTAAAGTCGCAGTGTATTTCCTTGATGCCTCCCAACCTTCTTATCTTCTTTTCCTGAAGAACCCTTAGCAGTTTAGGTTGCATGTAAAGGGGTAAGTCTCCTATCTCGTCAAGGAAGAGTATGCCACCTTTTGTAGACTCTATAAGCCCTTCCTTTGAAGAAATTGCACCTGTAAAGGCTCCCTTTTCATATCCAAAAAGTTCGGCCTCAAGAAGCTCCGGCGGTATGGTAGAGCAGTTTATAGCGACGAAGGGTCCATTGTATCTTCTGGAAAGTTTCCAGAGGGCTTTTGCAAAAAGCTCTTTTCCAACGCCTGTTTCACCAGTTATAAGGACAGGCACATCCAATGAGGCAGCTCTGCCAATACTCTTTAACACATTCTTCATCTTCCCCTCTGGATTTCCTATGATAGAACAGAGCTCCTTACAAAGTTCTCCCGTTAACTTTTCTTTGGTATATAGGATGGGTATGACCTCTTCTTCAAGAATAAGCTCCTCCTTAGCCTTTTTTATGGACCTCTTTAGCTCCTCAACATCAACAGGTTTTAGAAAAACATCATAAAAACCAAGGCTCATAAGCTTCATGGTATAACCTGGCAGGCGGTTTGAGGTAAGAGCTATAAGTATGTTTCCACCCTCTTTGAGGTCTGGCAAAGAAGAAAGACCCACCGTATCCACATCCAGCATTACCACAGACCTTTCAATATTTTCTGGCAGTTCATCAAGGCTCTCTATACCATCCAAATAAAGGTCATAGTCCTTTGTGTAAAGCAATA
>JBKBPE010000129.1:0-2890 GCA_046293375.1 Aquificaceae bacterium | reverse complement strand
CTTCTTGAGGACATAACGCATAGAGCTTTGTACAAAAAGCTTGAGGAAGACCTTAAAAAACTTCCAAAGGATGCTCTGGTTATAGTGGAGGCAACTCTTCTTATAGAAAAGGGAACTTATAAGGATTACGATAAGCTGATTGTTGTGTACGCGCCTTACGAGGTATGCAAAAGGAGAGCCATGTTGAAGGGGATTTCTGAGGAAGATTTTGAAAGAAGATGGGCCAATCAGATGCCTATGGAAGAAAAGCTAAGATATGCTGACTTTGTTATAGATAACTCGGGAAGTATAGAAGATACCAAAGAGCAGGTCAATAAGGTTTATCAGGAGCTTAGGCTTTCAGCCAGATAGTCTGCAAGATGCATAACCTTCTGCCCTGTTTTATGCTTCTTGCTTCCATCTTTGAGGTTGAGAACACACCCTGGACAGGCAGTTAGTACTATCTCCGCTCTGGTCTTTTTAAGATCCTGAATCTTTTCTTTTTGTATTTGGTCTGATATGGTAGGGTTTGTTATGGAAAAAAGGCCAGCAAAACCACAACAGGATCTATCCATCTCTGCCTTTTTTACTTTGGCATTTTCAACGGACTCTATGAGGGAATAAAAGACCTCATCCTTTACTTTCATAGCGCTGTAAGAGTGGCAAGGAACATGAAAGGTTATGCTCTCCCCACTCCCTTTGAACTTGGGAAGGTGTTTATAAAGTATTTGGGCAAAGTCATAAACTTCATCTATTCCATAGTCCTCCTGAAGGGCACCACCACACGTAGGACAGGCAACCACAACTGCATCAAACTCCCACTTTTTAATCTCCTTCATGTTATGTTCTCTTAGTCTTTCAAAGGCTTCTTTGTTGCCTGAGTAATAGTGAGGTGCACCACAGCATTTTATATCTTTCGGAACAACAACTGTATAACCTACATTGTTGAGCAACTTTATAACGCTCTCACCAGTTTTTCCATAAAAGGCGTCTATCATGCACCCTGTAAAGAAGAGAAGTCTACCCCTCTCTTCTTTGCTTCTAAAAACTCTTCCCCTAAAGTCGAAGGCTTTAGCCGATGGTTTTGGCATAAACTTTACAGCACCGGTTGGAAAAGGGACTTTTATCTCTTGGGCTGGGACAAGGTTAGCTAAACTTCCTATAAGCTTTACTGCTATCCTTCCAACCTTCGACTGCATGATCTCTAAGCTTTTGAGTCCAGCATTCTTTACAAAACCCATCCCAAGCCTTTCTTTTTGTATATGCTTAACGTTTACCATTATCTCTTTGTAATGCACATCGTTGGGACATATCCATTCGCACCTTCTACACATGGCACACTCATCCCACTCTTTTGTTATCTCCCTGTTTAAAGGTAACTCTTCCTCTAATACCATTTGAGCACGGGTAAGCCTTCCTCTTGCAAAGCTTCCCTCCTCTTCTTTTGTTGGATACGTGGGGCATACCGACTTACATAATCCGCATTTAACACACTTTTGAATAAGATCTGCAGGAATCTCAACAAGCTTTTCCATATCGTTGATAAATATAAATTCCTTTGAACTCTCTCCTATGATACATCTCAATAAAATGGCTTCACTATAAGCTCTTTATTGTTTACAGAGACATAAAAAAGCTCTGGTATCCCGATAAAATTCTTGTAAAAATTTCCATTTTTATATGCTCTTATGGTAAAATTTTCGAACTTTCCCAGTCTTATTAGTTTATCTTCCTCATAAAACTCTATATTTCCGTAGGGATATGGAAATTCGTAATAATAAAGAAGTGGTTTTTTGTATATAAAAGCACATTTTACTACGCCTTCATGGTAATCTCCTGCAGATGTTGTCATAAAAATGTTATCCTTATCCAGGACTATATATTTTGAAGAGATAATTTTCCTCTGTATGTTCCAAAGGAGTAGAATGTCCTGTTTTAAACTCTCTCCCTCCTCTGTGATGTCAAGAGATGCTCTTATGGAAGAGTAGAAGGTATAGGACAGAAGGCCAAAAAGGAGTCCAAGCGTCAGAAAGGTTATGAGTATCTCTACAAGGGTAAATCCTCTTTTCATCTCTTCAACGTGTATTGGTATATGATAGCCCTTCGGTAAGAGTATACTATCTCCCTTACGCTCGGATAATCGTTGAGGTTGTGCTCCTTTATCTCTATGTCCTTTCTGTCCTGTGTGAGTATTTTGTTGTTTAGTATCAAAAGGTCTCTGCAGAGGTTCTCATCGTGCTCGTAATCCCTCCTTGCCTTTGACATAGCTTCAAACAAAACGCCGAATCCCACAGATAGTATAAAAAGAGCTATGAGCACCTCTAAAAGGGTAAAACCTCTATATTTTCCATACATCTATGTCATCTTCCGTTCCTTCTTGGCCATCTGGTCCAAGAGACTTTAGCTCAAAAGGATGGCCTACTCCGGGTGATATGTATATGAATTCCCTATCCCAGCCGTCCTTTGGCACCTTGTCCAAGTACTGCCTCCATCTTGGTGGAACTGGTGCAGTAGTAGGTTTTTCTACAAGTGCTCTTAGTCCTTGCTCCGTTGTGGGATAAAGGCCGTTGTCTAACTTGTACTGTTCTAAAGCGTCCTTTATAGCCTTGAGCTGGACCTTTGTTGTTTCTATCTTTGCTTCCTCTACTCTTCCAGTAATGCGTGGGATAACTATGGCAGCAAGAAGCCCCAGTATGACTATTACCACCAGAAGTTCTATGAGAGTAAAGCCCTTTCTCATTGTACCGTCATACCTTTATAGCGCACTCTTCTCTAAGCTCTTGTGAAGCTTCAACCATATTTCTCAAAGATGGTACTACTTCTTCCCATTTCCTTGTCTTCAATCCGCAGTCTGGGTTTATCCATAGGAGCTCTTTGGATAGCACCCTCATAGCCCGTTCCATAACAGACC
>JBKBPE010000128.1:0-2902 GCA_046293375.1 Aquificaceae bacterium | reverse complement strand
GAGATATGCATAGATGATAGATGTGGTTCCGATAAGGTTTTGAAGCTTCTCCAAGAGGGAAGCTACGCAGAGTACAGATGTTTAAACTGTGGAGCCGAATGGAACAGCGATGAAGTCAAAAAAGCAGTAGATAGGATAAAGAAAATCCAGAACTCGTTGAAGAATGGCAACAGACTCTTAGATGTCCTAAAAGCTGGTGAGGGGGAGTGTCCACTCTGTGGATGGGATGTGGGGCACGCCCATCAGGGTTATGCTGTAGCAATAGATTGCTTTGTTTGTGGTTATTACAGCACAATTGAAGAGAACATTCCAGACGTAGATATTACAACGTTAGAATGCCCCGAGTACGAAAGGTCTGAAGAAAGTGGCTGATACACCTGCTTCAGGCACTTCCTCAAGAAGACTTGAACTCTACTATAAGGTAAAAACCCCTTTCATCATAAAGAGCCTTTATATTCCAGCCGTGTACATGGGTTATATGCTTGACTACAGCTAACCCAATCCCCATACCCTTAGGATTGTCCGAGTGATGGGGAAAGAATATTAGCTCCTCCTTACCTTTCTCTATACCTTTTCCATCGTCCAAATAATCTAGATAGGTCTCATCTATTTTTATCCTTACACTCTTTGCCCCCCAATCTAAGCTGTTGTTGAAAAGATTTAGAAACATATCCTTTAACATGCTTCTGTCTGCGTAAACCGTCTTGTCCCCTTCCACGTTTACCCTTAGCCCTGTATAGAGTTTGGACACATCTTCTATGAGCTGGCGAAGGCTGAGCTCCTCGGGCTTCGTATCTCTCTCTATGGATAGGTCTCTAAATTGGTTTACGATGTTTTTTATCCTTTCTATCTCACCAAGCATTAAGTCTATGGCCTCCTTTATCTTACTTCTGTCTATAGGCTCTGCGTAGATGAGCTTTGATATCCTCTCTAAATTAAGGCTTACTGGAGTAAGTGGGTTTTTAATTTCATGGGCTATCCTTTTTACTGCATACTGCCAAGTTTTGAACCTCTCGGAGAGTATTATGGGTTCAAGGTCTTCGTACATAAAGACTTTACCATCAGCACTTTCAATAAAATCCTCCTTTATATTTTGTCTATTCTGAAGTCCTTTTAGGTCTTCTTCTTTACAGACATGCACACCGAACATGTTTATAAAGGTATCGTTCACCAAAAATCTCCCCTCCTTTGATATGTAAACAATACCCACAGGTAGCACGTTTATAAGTTCTTCCAGCATCCTTTTTTCGCCTTCAAGTTTACTGTACATACTCCTGAGTTCCTCTTTCATTATCTCAAAAGATTCTGAGAGATCTTGAAGCTCGTCATTCGTTGCTGGAATGCTTACGCTGACAGAGAAGTTGCCCTTTGATATCTCTCTTGCCCTCTGAGATAGCCTTTCCAATGGCAAGCTTATGTACCTTGCAACTAGGTTTCCAAACCAAACAGAAGCAAGAAGCGTAACAAGGGTTATGAGAACAAGAAAATAGACGTATATACCGCTTATAACGTCTCTTGATTTTACCAGATTCCTGAGCTGTTTCGAAACACCGTAAAGATACCCTATAGAGCTGAGAGTTTCCTTATCCCTTATGAGCACTATCTTGTAACCACCAATGCACATGACTACACTGCTGGCATCCATATACTCCAAACAGTTGGCATCTCGAGTGATACTTTTTACTTCCCTTAATCCTTTTGTATACATGGTGGGGTCTTCTCCCCTTCTCAGGAGGAAAAGAAAGAACTCTCTGTAGAGTCCTATCCTTTCATCCTCTCTTTTCTCCAATCGTTGGTAGAGCTTCTCAGATTTTGTTGCAACATCTTTTAGTTGAGAGCTCACAAGAGTCTTTGTGGATTGTATCAAAACTAAGGACGTGGCAAAATTTAGAAAGAGTATGGGGATGAATACATACAGGAGTGTAGCCGTTGAGAGCTTTCTTCTGATTTTACTTCTGGAACCAGCCAAATAAGCCTTTATAAACTTTCTAAAGAAAATAGCAAAGACTATAACCAAAACTAGAAGGTCTATATTTATGGTGAGAAGGATGATAGGAAAACCCACATACCATATCCTTCTTAGGTTATCAAGAAGGGCTACGTTAATGCCCAGAAAAAGCAAAGAAAAGACAAGAAATACTAAGTAAAGCTTCACACCATGCCCTTGTCCTTTATGTGCTGATGTTTTATAACCTCACCTTCCGACCAGTATACTGCCATTTCTGCTATGTTTTCTGAATGATCTGCCATTCTTTCCAGGTGCCTACCGACAAAAGAGAGGTTTATGACCCTCTTTATGTTTCTTGGGTCTTCCATAACGTAGGTTATGAGTTCCCTCTCAAGCTGATGGTAGAGCTCATCAACTGTATCATCCCTCGCTATTACTCTTTTAGCAAGCTCCATATCCCTTTGAAAAAAGCTTATAACTGAGTCTTCTATCATATCCTTTACATGGCCAGACATCAAGGTTAGGTTCACATAGGGCTTAAGTGGAGGTTCTTGAGCAAGAAGAATGGACCTTTGGGCTATGTTCTCCGCCTCATCTCCTATTCTTTCCAAGTCAGAGACCATCTTATACATTCCCATTATAAATCTAAGGTCTACAGCCTCCGGTTGGTAGAGTGCTATCATCCTAATGCATCTCCTTTCTACTTCTACTTCAAGCTGGTCTATCTGGTCATCCCCTTTTATAACATCTTCGGCAAGCTCTATATCTTGTTTATTCAGCGATTCTATAGCCTTCTCTACGGCAGATTTAACAGTACCTGCCATCTTAAGGACAATCTGCTTTGCCTCTTCCAGTTCCTCAAAAAGCTTCATCGTGCTCCTCCTTCATCTATTAAAATGTATACCCTTTTTGTTAATAATATGTTAACATCGGGGTGATGGGACTTGAACCCAT
>JBKBPE010000127.1:0-3021 GCA_046293375.1 Aquificaceae bacterium | reverse complement strand
GTAGATCTGAGGCTGGTTCTCATTGTAAGCCTTTGTGGCAAGGTATGCCAGCAAAATGGAAGCACCCACAGAGGTGTGGGATGCCATGACGTGGAAGGAAGCTATAAGGGCTATGGTTATAGCACTACCTACAGTAGGTACGTACCACATAGGGTAAAAGCCGAGCACATCCATGTTAAGCACCTCCTATGGTAATTTCACGTTAACATAACGTAAATTTATAATGATTTCTATCATAAGTCAAGGGGGTTCTTAACTGTTTTTGAAATACCTTAGGCTATAATAGTACGCATGAATAGCGAGGAAGATAAGAGAAGAACTATTTTGGAGGTGCTCAGAAGGCTTGAGAAAATTTATCCTGATGAGCTTGAACTTAGGTATGACACCCCACTTGAGCTTCTGGTTGCTACCATCCTTGCAGCACAGACTACGGACGCAAAGGTAAACGAGCTAACAAGGGAGCTATTCAAAAAGTACAGAACTGCTCAGGAATATGCTAATGCTTCATTAGAAGAATTGAGCCAGGATATAAACTCTGTAAATTACTATAGGAACAAAGCCAAGTATATAAGAGAAGCCTGCAAGATGATAGCAGAACACTTTGGGGGAGAGGTACCCAAAAGCATTGAGGAACTTACTAAGCTTCCAGGGGTAGGTAGAAAAACTGCCAACATAATTTTGTACAACGCTTACCGTATAACAGAGGGTATAGCTGTAGATACCCATACGGCAAGGTTGAGTCAAAGGCTTGGGCTTACTAATGAGGAGAAACCAGAGAAGATAGAGAGAGACCTCATAAAGATAACTCCTAAAGAGTATTGGGGAAAGCTTTCAAACCTCTTTATGCTACATGGAAGATACGTATGTACTGCAAAAAAGCCCAAGCACAAAGAATGCGTTCTTTATGACCTTTGTCCATCAAGGGACCTTGAGGCTTAAGAAAAGATACGGTCAGCATGTAATTGTATCTCCAGGTATTATAAAAACCATAGTAAAGCATGCGGACGTAAGAGAGGGAGAGACTTTTGTGGAAATAGGACCTGGGACTGGAAATCTAACCGTAGAACTTTTGAACACATCACTTAAAAAACTTCATCTTATAGAGCTTGACCAGGAGATGATACAAGTGCTCAAAAAAAAGATAGTTGATGAGAGGGTTGAATTTCATCATGCAGATGCAACGAGCTTTGACTTCTGTAAACTTGGTGATAACGTGAAGCTTGTTGGGAACTTACCTTACAATGTAGCAAGCCTCATAATTGAAAACACAGTTTTTCATAAAGAGTGTATTCCTTTTGCCCTGTACATGGTACAGAAGGAAGTAGCTGAAAAACTAATAAAGGGTATGTCCTGGCTCTCTATTTTTCTAAGGACTTTTTACAGCATAGAATACATTATGAGCGTACCGGCAAGGTTTTTCAAACCTCCACCCAGGGTTCAGTCCAGTCTTATCAAACTTACAAAGGATGAAAAAGCTAATATAGAGAGCTTGGGGGGCTACAAGGCATTTTTAGTAAAGCTCTATTCCATGAAGAGGAAAGCCATAAAAAGTAAAATAAGCCAAGATGTTCTCAAAAGAGCTGGTATAAACCCAATGGTGAGGGTGGAGGAGTTATCTCTAGATAAAGTTCTTTTTCTCTATGGGTGCTTATGATATAATAATAAAGCTTATCTGACAGATCTTTAAAGGAGGTAGCAATTGAATTTATTGAATGATTTTGCCATAATGGCAAGGGAAGAAAGCCAGGTTAGGATTTACAAGAAGAACATAGAAAGGGTTATATCTGCCTTACTAAAGAGTGGAGATTTTTGGGAAATTGTAGATATGTCAGACATTCCTGTTCCGGCAGCTTCTGGCATTGTTAAGGTGCTTGTGAAAGAAGGGTATGCTTTCGTAGATGATGAGGATAACATAAGACTAACTCAGAAAGGATATGATCTGGTTAAAGAATATGGCATAGAGCCTTACCAAGACTATAGATGTCATGCTTGCGGTGGTAGGGGATTGCCCTTCTACTCGGACTTGGAGCTTTACAGGAAATTTGTCCAGCTCACCAAAGATAGGCCAGAAGCAATAAGAGACTACGATCAGGGTTCTGTGACACCAGAAACAACCATTTCAAGAGTGCTTTTTATGGATTCAAAGGGGGACCTTAGAAACAAAGACATCTTTGTACTTGGTGCTGAGGATGACCTTACCGGTCTTGCTATAGCTTTAACTATGAAAGCAAGAAGCTTGCTTATCGTAGACATAGACAGAAGGCTAATAGATTTTGATAGCAGGATCTTCAAGGAACTTGGTATAGAAAATGCAGAAGCAAGGGTATGGGACCTTAGAAATCCATTACCACAGTATATACTTGGGCATTACGATGTTTTTGTATCAGACCCACCAGAAACGCTTCCAGCCTTTAGGGCTTTTATAGGAAGAGGGATATCTGCTTTGAAAGAAGATGGAGGTGTGGGTTATTTTGGATTAACACTCAGAGACTCATCCATCTTCAGATGGAGGGATTTTCAGATATCCTTGACTGCAGAGTTTGGAGTTGCTATAACTGACATAGTGCAGAACTTTAACGATTACATTACATGGAATTATCATGGCGAAACAAAGGCTGCAGAGGTATCTCCAGTTAAAAGACAGCCTAAGGGTACATGGTACAGGTCTTCTTGGTATAGGGTTGAGGCTCTTCCTGGATTCAAAAGATGGAACGAGTCCATATCAGAAGATGTTTTCTATCTTGATGAAGAAGGTTCCACTACTTGACACTACCCGCTTTTTCCTTTATAATCTTTCTTGAGGTTAGCCCCCATCGTCTAGCCCGGTCTAGGACACCGCCCTTTCAAGGCGGAGAGCGCGGGTTCGAATCCCGCTGGGGGTGTTTTAAAACATGAAAGGAATGAAAGAAGAAGTAATCACTCAGACCTATCAAGCAGAGGATATAAAAGCTGTTACGGGACTTGAGCACGTCAGGCTAAGGCCCTCTATGTACGTAGGAGATACAGGAGAAAGAGGGCTCC
>JBKBPE010000126.1:0-3045 GCA_046293375.1 Aquificaceae bacterium | reverse complement strand
TTGTTTACAAGCATGCAATAACAACTATAATACCAGCAGAGAGGCTTGAGATAGAGTTTGAAGAAGAAGGGGTTCCTGGGGCCGTATAGACCCAGGATGTTTAAAACATACCAGGAGGTTTTCCTTTTGAAACTATAAGCCTTTCTACGGGCTCATCCTTCTTAAGATGATTGTTAACTATATCCTCTACATCGCTTACCTTAACGTTTCCATACCATAGAGAATCAGGATAAACTACTAACGTAGGGCCAAGCCCACACGGACCCAAACAACCAGTAGGTGTCACAACAACACTCATAAAGAGTTCAGGGTCCGTCTGGAGCTTTTCCATAAAGGCTTGATAAACTTCCCTGCTTCCTCTTTCTGCGCAGGAACCCATGGGATGGCCTGGTGGTCTTTGATTGACACAAACAAAGACATGTTTGAATTTCATGCTTGACCTCCTTTAGAAGTGGAGAGTATTTTAGCAAAGAAGTCCTTAGCCCTCTATGAGGAAACTCATCAAAAGGGGGCAAGGCCCCCAGAAGAGTTTAGAACTTCCAGTTCAGACCTACAGAGATAGCATCCTGTGCGTTCTTACCTTCTGCCAAGAAGCCAAAACCCATATTATCTGTAGCCTTTACAGTCTTTTCAAAGGCATGCTTGTAGGCAAGGTCTACGCTAAAGTGTGGGGTAAACTCGTAGCCAAGACCTAAGGTTACGTGCTGTTCAGCAACTGCTGGAAAACCAATAAGGTTGAACCAGGCTACTTGGAAATCGCTGAAGGGGGCAGAAAAATTGGGAATATGGTTTGCATTCATCAGATTCTTGGAGCCACCCCTTATAGGCGACTTTCCATAGTTATACCCTGCTCTCAGAGCAAGCTTGGGGATGGGTCTGTATTCACCACCCACGGCTATAACCCACTGGTCTTTCCACAGGAACTCTTTGTAGCCTTTTGCATTTTTCCAGTTTATCCATCTTATATCCATTCCCACCTTTAGGTTCTCCATTGGTCTAACACCCAAACCAAGGGCAAACTCCTGAGGCTGGGTAAGCTTGAAGTCTTCAAAATGCCCATCTCCGTTGGAGTCAAAGACCTTCTTGTAAGTCATACTCACAGGACTCTGGTAGTTGAGACCTGCAAAGACAAAATCACCCATATTGTAAGCCAAACCTATTTGAGCACCTATACCATAGGTCTGAGATTGGCCACCACCAGCGTTCCAGCAATTTGTAGTCATAGGTTGGCACATGTTTGCACCCATATCAAGAGAACCATAGGCTAAGTCTATACCCCCTCCCACATAAACAGCATCATTGACCTTGTAAGAGAGTGATGGGATAACCCTCATAAACTGCATGGTTGTGTGCATGTTGGCAAGCCTTGGATCCTTGTTCCTGTAGTCTACGCCCATACCAGAAACACCAAAGGCACCTATACCAAAGGTGAGCTTTTCGTTTATCTGGTTTACTATGCCCACCTCTGGGACAACAAACAAGTCTGCTTTGCTGGTTGCTGAAGCTGGTGGATTAAAAGGACCAATAGGAGTTAAGTTAGTTTTTGCCTTCACATGAGGCATGAAAACTATGCCCCCAAAGCTCAGATTAAAGCCTTTGTAGTAACTCATCCATGCTGGGTTTCTAAAGATGCTGTCGGTGGGACCTACTGGCATACCAACACCTATGCCACCCATACCCCTTGAGGCTGGCGATACACCTATAAGGTTATCTCCGTTGGTGGCAAAGCTTACGCCTACAGTAGAGAAAACGGCAGATAGTATCAAAACCTTCCTCATATTGCTACCTCCCTTTCAAAGTTAATATTTATTTTAAACGCCAAATACAAAGAGGCTATTCAATTTGCTTATAACACGTTAAGCTTGATTTATAATTTATACGTTCTCTATCAAAACCATTTTCTCTTCTAAGCACTCTATGATCGTTTGGAGGTTTTTCCTTTTCACAAAGTAGACCCTTCCGCCCAAGGCTGAACCCTCTTCCTTCATAGGTTTTATCCTTATGTATCCAAGCCCCTTGCCCGCTACGTATCCTGTTGTGTAGTCTGGATCATCACTCCAGCATATCTCCGCTATAACTCCGCAGTAAATGTTCTTTGTGGCCAAAGCTAAAGCATCTATGAGCCTCTCAAGGTAAAACCTTTTTATACCCCTTTCTTTTAAAATCTTTTTTACAAAAGCTCTATCTTTCCAGTCGAAGCCTACAGTCCTTATACCCCTTTCTTGGTCTGGTTCAAGCCTCTCTCCACTTTCTAAGTCTATGAGCACAGCTCCTCTCATGTTCCCGCCTTTGGGATTGGGTCCAAACCTTAGAAGTTCCAAAGCCTTGCTGACAACGTGATGTTCTATCCCTATGCTTTTTAGTTTTTCAGCGGCAAACTCATGGGCTTTTCCCACGCTCTCAAAGTCATAGCTGTAAATGGGAAGGGCTTTTTCAATGGTCTTGACCTTTTTTATCTCTTCAACAGTTATAACCATTTTGTCATACTTCTTTGGCCTTCTTAAAAGCTCTTGCAGGACTTTCTCCAAGTATTCTTTTTGGACTAACCTTTCGGCACCGGAGACATGCTCATCTTTCAGTTCTGCCCTCATCCTTACACTGTACATGTCAGAGCAACAGCCTTTCATCTATTCTAAACTGCAAGGCCTCCGATATGTGATGATGTCTTATAAGTTCTTCCCCCTCCAAGTCCGCTATGGTTCTTGAGACCTTAAGAAGCTTCATGTAAGACCTTCCTGTAAGGTTCAGTCTATCTATAGCTTTTTTTAAAAGCTCCTTTGCCCTGTCATCCAAGATGCAGAACTCTTCAACGTCCTTTTCCCCCATCCTAGAGTTGAAAAAAAACCCTCTCTCCTTGAATCTCTGTCTTTGAACCTTCACAGCTCTCTCTATGCGCTCCTTCATCTGTGTGGATGTCTCCCCCTTGCTCCTCTCTAAGAGTTCTTCCTTTTCCGTCGGCTCTATCCAAACCTTTAGGTCCATGCGATCAAGAATGGGACCAGAGAGCTTAGATTGGTAGTTCCTTATCTGGGCAAGGCTACATAT
>JBKBPE010000125.1:0-3228 GCA_046293375.1 Aquificaceae bacterium | reverse complement strand
TAGATTAAGATCCCAAATGTTGGGTTTTATCTGAACTATGTGGGATGTAAAGATATATAACGGCATTGTAAATTCAATATTGTCAATTTTCGTTTTATCTGAACTATGTGGGATGTAAAGTATAACTTCTACGAGTTTGATGTTGAGTATCCTATTAGTTTTATCTGAACTATGTGGGATGTAAAGATAATAGGAATAGGATTGCTAAAATCAGCCTTATAAGTTTTATCTGAACTATGTGGGATGTAAAGGTGGTGGATAAGGGACGGACGAGCCTAAGGTTAGGGAAAAAGAATGGTAAAATAATAACGTTTTGAATGTAAGCGTAAGTGTCCCACAGGAATATTTTTCAAGTCTATACAACACTCTGAAAGAAAAGGGTTTTAAGGATAGGTATATTAAGCATACCCTTTGGTCTCTTCAGTTGGCAGATATTTATATAGCCCTTTATCCTTCTGGATCTTTACTTTTGCAAGGTAAAGATGCTAGTAAGTTAAATGAGTTGAAAAAGTTTATCCTCTCTTTTGTGGTGCCGCCTTCACGTCCACAGATAGGGTGTGATGAATCTGGGAAGGGAGATGTTTTTGGCCCCATAGTTTTCTGTTGTGCTGCTGTTGAGCCAAAGGTTTACAAGGATATTTTAGGGTTAACGCCTAAGGATTGCAAGCTCATCAGAGATGATGAGCTTTTCAGAAAAGTGAAGCTTCTGTCTAATATGGTTGATGTTACATGCATCCTTTATGAGCCAAAGGAGCTCAACAGCATGTACGAGCAGATTAAGAACATGAACAGAATAATGGATATGGCTTATGAAAGCCTTTTAGAGGAAGTGAAAAAGAAGTATCCCGAGTGCGATATATACATAGATGCTTACTCAAAGGTAAATCCCTTTGATGAAAAGGTCCATTTTGAGCCAAAGGGTGAGAGAGTGGTATTTGTAGCCGTGGCAAGCATGTTTGCAAGGGCAAAGTTTATAGAATGGTTAAAAAGATACAACCTACCGAAGGGTTCAACCAGGGAAGCACTGCTTAAAGCAAAGGAGATACTTAAAAAAGACCCAAAAGGAGCAAGCACTATTATAAAAACCTTCTTCTTAGAGTGATCAAAAATCTCCATACGGAAAATAAGAGAAATACGGCAATCATACACATAACTATGGTACTGCTTGGCGGTATATCAAACAATAAAGAAATAGAAATACCTAAGACAGTTGCAAGGAGTGAGGAAGCTACAGATATAGCTAAGGTAGAGAAGAAAGATGTTGTTACAAGCAAAGAGGACATGGGAGGTATGGCTATAAAAGATGCGGAAAGTATAAGTCCCACAGCCTTTATTGCTAATATAATATTTGCAGAGGCTAACATCACAAGCAAATAGTTTAGAAGCTTGACAGATACACCTCTAAGGGCAGCTATTTCTTCGTTGAAGCTTATTAGCATCAAGCTTCTGTAATAAAATCCTACAAAAAGAGTGGTGATTGCAAAGATTATGATGACCGCATAGAACTCTGTGTTTGATACGGTGAGTATGCTACCAAAAAGATAAGAGTAAACATTGGTTCCTAAATTCTGTGTGAGTCCAAAAACCATTATGGCAAGAGCAATCCCAAAAGAAAAGAAAAGGGATATAACCGTGTCTGCAGGAAGGCCTTTCTTTTCAATTAGAAACTCAAGAAGTACACCAGCGAGCACCGTATAGATGAGGGTGAATATTGTTGGGTCCATATTTAATACAACAGCCAAAGCTATACCACCAAAAGCAGCATGAGACAGCCCAGCACCAAGTAAAGATAGCCTTCTCATGAGAAGAAAAACACCTACGAGCGATGTGGAACTGCTAACAAAGACAGCACTCAGAACTCCTTTCCAAAGGAATGCGTACTCTAAAAGGTCCATGTTAGTGTAGCCTGTAAAGCTCAATAAGCATGCTCTCAAGCTCCCTTGGACTAACTATTTTACACTCTTCCATACCAAGACAGAGCACATTTGTGGCGTTCCTCAGAATAAACCCAACATCATGAGAAACAGCTACAACGGTCCTTTTTTTGCTTATTTCTTTCACCAAGCTTTCTATATGTTCTTGGGCGTGTATATCAAGACCTGTAAGTGGTTCATCCAGCACAAGCAAGTCCGGGTTTGTTGTGAGAGAAAGGGCCAGAAGAACCTTCTGTTGCTCTCCACCAGATAGGTTGTTAAACTGCTTCCCCAGGAGGCCTTCTATATGAAGATAGGTTATTATCCATCCTACCCTTTCCTTTGATGCTACTGCCATAAAAAGCTCCTTTACAGTGCCAGTAAAGGCCTTCTCTACGTTAAACCTTTGTGGTACGTATCCGATTCTTCCCCACTCTTTAAAGTTCTCCAAGCTCTTTCCAAAAAGCTCTATATTTCCCTTTAAGGGTTTTAAAAAGCCTAATAGAAGCTTTAAAAGTGTTGTTTTACCAGACCCATTGGGACCTAGTATACCAAAGAATTCCCCTTCAAGCACAGAAAAACTCAGTTTTTCTATAAGTGGTTCCTCCCTCTTGTAATAAAAGGTAAGGTTATTAACCTTTATTACTTCTGACATTCCAATCCTTCTCTGATCCTTTCAAGATTCTTTCTCATTATTGAAAAGTAGTCGTCCTGAGCAGAGAAAGGGAACAATGAAGAGTTAATTAAAATCACTCTTGCTCCTGTTTGACTGGCTATGAAGTCTGCTACCTTCCTGTCCTCTCCCACTTCTGCAAAGACTACCTTTATACCATCTTTTTTCATTGTATTTATGATATTTATCATATAGGATGGCTTGGGCTCTTCTTCTGCATGAACTCCCATTATACCTATATTCTTAAGATTATAATCCCTTGCCAAATAACCCCAAGCCTTGTGAGTTGTTATCATAGTCTTTATTTTGCAAGTTTTGAGAATCTGTTCATATATTTGGTCAAGTCCCATCAGCTTTCTCTCATAATCTCTGTACCTCTCTTCAAGCTCCTTTGAACTATCCCATTTGGAAAGATTTGCTTTCATATTGCTCACTAAGGTCAAGTACTGCTTGGGGGAGAGCCAAATGTGCGGGTCTGTAAATTGTCCGTACCTTAGTAGGTTTATACTGCCTTTTAGCTTTATAACCTTCCCTTTAGGTAAGCTACTTTCGAGCCTCTTTTCCCATGCTTCTACCCCAAGAGTAAACACAGCTTCAGCTTTTAGGAGTTCTCTCATGTCTTTTGGCTTTAGCTCATAATGA
>JBKBPE010000124.1:0-3235 GCA_046293375.1 Aquificaceae bacterium | reverse complement strand
AAGAGGAGTTTACCAATCCAGAGCCTAATATACCTCTTGAGTGTTATACAGATACTGGAATTGTAAGGTATGGAAAGGCTATAGCAAATCCTTGTTATGTATGTCATACTAAAGCGAACACTCCCTATGTCAATGAGGTGGACGATTTTGGTCTGACTTTTGAGTACAGCTTTCCTGAGAAAATACTAAAGATAGGAAATCCTTGGTTGAATGCTATAAGACCAGACCTTACCATAGGTTATATTCCCATACCAACTGATACACAAATAGAAGACTGGATAAGACAGGATAACTGGACGCAAGCTTACCAAAACAGAGGCGAAGGGAGCTTAAAGTACTTTCCGGATGTTCCACCTTTGTATTCCTTTAGTGGTGGGGATTACAGCGTGAATGTAGATAATGAAGGTTTTGTAGGAGATAGTGGTTGGCGAGTTTTTAAGTGGAAGCCCTTTCCAGGATTTTTCCCAACAAACGGAAGGATAGACTCCACACTCATAAGACTCCCAGAGCCCTTTAGAAAAAGTAATGGATCCTTTGATAAGGCTGTGTACAAAGAAAACTTGGCAATAGTAGAGTGCGCTGTAAAGGGCACAAGGGTTGGAGAAGTATGCAAAGGAACAGAGGTAGAAGACTTTGTAATGCCCGCCTATTACGAAGGAGACGCAAATGATATTCCAGTAGTAGCGTATCAGTATCCCCCCGGTACAGAGTTGGCTCACCCTCTTTATTACCTGGACCCAAACAACACAATATCCTACAAATCTCTCAGGATTAAAGAAATGAGATATATGAAAAAGGTAGCCTACTCGTCTGGAAGGAGCGGTGAAGAAGAAGAAAACGAAAGCTTTTACTACGACATGGGGCTTGTCTTTAACGATAGCAAAAATTGGCTCATAGTTGGTTTTATAGAGAACAAGGATGGAACTCTAAGGCCTCAAACCGCAGAAGAGATGAAGTTTTGTATCGCCTGCCACGGTGGTATTGGTGGCACCGTAGATGGTACCTTTACCTACTGGAGAAAGGTACCAGGGATTGGTGGGTGGATGGAACAAGACTATAAAAATATAAAGGATTGGAACTACAGAGACCTTGAAGGGGATGTAGGACAAGAAATAAGAAGCCTGCTTACTTACGTAAAGGGGGAATACCAGCTCTACTTCTCCATGACGAATGGTGGAGATCACTTCAGGAGTAACAAAGAGATAAGATCTCGTATAAGTAAAGACCCTAACAGGATATCCTTCCTTCTATCCCCTCAAGACAACATACTAAATAACCCCTCCTTGATAAGCTACCTTGATGCCAACGGATTTATAAAACCAGAGCTCTTTTTGCCTTCTCCAGAGAGAGCCATGGGTATAAACAAGCAGTATTACAGGATAGTCAAGGCTCAAGCCTTTAGGTTTGGAAGAGATGTCTTTGACAGACCTTTTGGTATATCTTCTGGCGGCAACTCTCTCGAGAAGGAAATCCCAAAGGAAAATGGTGTAAGCTTATCCAGTATGTGGATGGTCATAAAAACTTTTCTGTTTTTGGAGTAAAATATGATCAGAGTGCGTAAGTGGTACCTTTTTGTAAACTTCTTTGTTTTTCTTATATCTCTTACTATCCAAGCTGGTGCAAGAGACTTTAAAACCCCCGAGAGAGCAATAAAAGATGTTTTTCCGGACGTGCAGATAGAGATAAAGAACCTGATCCTATCCGAAGAGCAGAAGGAAAGGGTAGAAAAGCTTTCTGGTACTAAAATGGATTCAAGGCTTGTATCATGGTATGTAGCTAAAAGAGAAGGTAAAATACTGGGCTATGCTTACATAGATATCCATACGGTAAGAACCCATCAGGAGACGGTGCTCTATGTTATAAACCCATCTGGTGGTATAGAAGTTATAGAGGTTTTATCTTTCAACGAGCCTCTTGAGTATATGCCTGATGAGAATTGGCTTAAGCTCTTTAAGGGTAGGGTGTTAGCGGGTGAAAACCTAATTCTCAGGAGGGACATACCAAACATAAGCGGGGCTACTCTTACAGCCAGAGCCATAACTAACAACACTAGAAAGGTGCTTGCCTTGTGGAACGTACTCTTTGGGGGCAAAAGATGAGGTTTCTTGTATCTGGCAATATAAAGGAGAACAAGCCTCTCTATTACCTAATAGTTTTGTTCCTATTCTTTTCCCTACTTTACTGGTTTAGCTCTTGGTTTTATTTTTACAGCAAATATGGTTTTAGCTTCTCATCTGTCTTCAAGTACTTCTTTGGAGACCCATCCTTCCCTGAAAAGGTTTCCCTTTCTCAGGTTTTTCAGGACATACACATAGACCTTTTTATGTATTCTTTTTTTCTTCTTGTAGCCTTCTCCCTTTTTCTTCTTACCTCTCACTCTAACACATTGAAGGTCTCCCTTGTAGTGCTTACGTTTCTATCCCTTCTAGCCTTTCTCACATCGGACTTGGCCATACTCTTCTTGGCACCATGGATCATATACCTTAAGCTCCTTTCCTTCTTCATTTTTCAGACTTTAGTTGGTATTATTCTTTTACTTACTTTCCTCTTTTTTCTCTCTGGTGGAAAGGAAAAGGGTCCAGGGTCTTCTAACATAAAGCTTACCCTATTTATGTTTTCCATTTTCTTGCTTCTTTTTACATTCTTTAACTTCTTTCTTTTCCTTTCCAAGATAGGATTTGGTCTTCAAGAATTAAAAGATTACTACCTTGGAAACCCGAACCTTTTCACAAGGCCAAAGACGTTTGAAGGCCTCTTTAAGACCTTTTACCCCCACATTATTTCCATGGCCCTTTTATCCTTAACTGCAGCACACTTTTTGCCTAAATGGAGGCTTGCAGTAGGTATAAGTCTGTTTCTTCTCTCCTTCTTTGATAATCTGTTGGGTTTTTTGATAAGGTTCGTATCTCCTAACTTTGCTGTGTTTAAGCTCTTTTCCTTTCTTTCTCTTGAGCTCTTTCTTCTTTATATTTGCTATGTTCTTTTGAGTTCAAAAAAAGTACCTACCTTTTAGAAGCACTATTCATCCTTCTTTTATCTTTTTAATCTCCTTGGAATAGGTCCAGTAGAATACAACAGCCCTCAAAGTCATCTCTACGCTCATAAAAGCCCAAGGAACTAAAGGTGTATGAAAGATTTTAAGAAGAAGATAAGAAGGTATTATCCTAAAAACCCAAAAGGAGAGGAAGTTCACTGCCAGTGGTATGTGAGTCTTTCCCATGCCTTTTAGGGCCCC
>JBKBPE010000123.1:0-3247 GCA_046293375.1 Aquificaceae bacterium | reverse complement strand
GGGAGCCTTTAAGCCTGCACCCCTTATGATTAGCCTTGTGTCGTAGCCTTGGTTCCTGGATACTATGTTAACGCCAGGTGTTCCCGAGAGGGCGTCGGAGATGTTAAACATGGGCTTTTGTTCTATTTTTTCCTTTCCTATAACCTGCACGCTTGCGGGTACATCCTTTACCTCTCTTTCCACCCTTGTGGCGGTAACGCTCACCTCTGGCAACTCTTCCGCATAGGCAAAACCAAAGAGAGCCGAAAGAAGTAATCCAACCATCCCTACCGTGCGCTTCATTGTTAACCTCCTGAGCATAATTTAACATAATTTAAAGTAATTATATCATAAAATGAAAGTTTATATTAACACAAGAGAAAAAGCGTTAAAATTAGAAGGATGCTCATAGCTCAAGGGATAAAAAAGAGCTTTAAAGAAAGAAAGGTCTTGGATGGTGTAGACTTGGCAGTAGATAGGGAAGAGGTAGTTGGTTTGCTTGGTCCTAACGGTGCTGGTAAAACCACGCTCTTTAACTGTCTCATTGGCTTTATACCAGTTGATGAGGGGGCAATAAAACTCGGTAACAAGGATATAACCCATATGCCACCTCACAAAAGAGCCAAAGAAGGGATAACCTTTTTACCCCAAGAGCATACCCTCTTTGATGACCTAAGCCTTTTGGAAAACCTCCTTATCTTCCTTGAGTTCTTTGAAAAGAGTAAAGAATCAAGGTACGCAAGGGCAGAAGAGCTTCTTACGGACTTTGGGCTCTATGAGATAAAGGAGATGAAAGCTGGACAGATATCTGGTGGTCAAAAAAGAAGGCTTGAGATAGCAAGGTCTATGATACCAAAGCCTAAGTATATACTCCTCGATGAGCCCTTTGCTGGTGTAGACCCTATACTGGTGGCCGATATAAGGTCCATGATCTCTGGTCTCAAGTCTCAAGGCATAGGTGTTTTAATAACAGACCATAACGTAAGGGAAACAATAAGGATAGTGGACAGGGTTTACATAATATACGACGGAAAGATAATTGCAGATGGCAAACCCCATGAGGTGATTCTCAACAAGAATGTGAGGAACATGTACTTAGGTAAGGATTTTTCTCTTTAGGAAGGCACTAAAAAAGAGAATCCACAGGAGCATGTAGGGAAGTGATGAAAAATAAGAAAATATGCCACCCAATGCATCGCAGAGAGCCATCCAAAACACGCTCATGGGCACAAAGGGGAAGATCCCTTTGACCAACCTTTCATCAACAAAGTCTTGTATGCTTACGCTCATACCCTTTGATTGCTTCCATCCGTAAATTATCCGCGGAAGGAGATGAGATACACCACCCATAACAGTTATGGATGTGAAACCGTAAACCAAAAGGTCCATATGCACATTTACCAGGAAAGATACCAAGTTCCTGCTTGCCATTAAAATCCCAGTAAGTATGCCAAAGGGTAAAAAGACCATAGCCAGTAGAAAGTACCTGACTACTAAGGGTATTTCCTTTGGCATCCGTCTTTCAGAAAAAACTGTGTAAAGGGTCCAAAGGAAGTAAGCCACAAGAAATATAGGCAACAAACTGACCAGAGAGATAAGCTGGTAATTCATAGTGTAGAAAGCAAAAAGGAATGGCGGTAATGCTATAAGGCTCAAATAGAAAAGCCTTTTGGCATGCTTTACCTTTAGAGGTTCCATATAAAGCATAGGTATCCAAGCGAGCTGAGTCCCCATAACTACGTTTAACATAAATCCTAAGGTGTTGGTGTGAAGGGCTAAAGCTGAAGGGATGTATCCCATCTCAGACAGGACTAAAAAGAAGGAAGAGGTAAAAAAATAAACCGTACCAAGCCCCAAGAACTTTACCGTTATAGGTTGCCAGTTTCTTATGGAAGAAAGCACGTGTACAGAAAAAATAAGGGAGGTTACAGCGTAAAGGTAGCTTGTATAAAGGCTCCATCCCACATAGAAGAGTAAAGAACAAATAAGACTGAAAAGAAACACTAGATAAGAGAGGTGTGAAAATTTTAGGGCTCTACTTTGAGAATTGGGAACTATCTGATACATGGCAGACATTATGGTGTGAGCTATAAAGCCAAAAACCGCTATTGTCCAGGCGAGCTTTGGATCCAATGGCTTGTAAAAGAGAGATACAAGAAGGTCCATTAGGGCTAACACAAAGAAGAAAGGGCTTACCTTTGACACGTAGTACATACCCTTAATAGTAAGTAATTATTTATGTATTGTCAAGAGATGACCAAGGCAAGCGCACCCCTTGCTATACAAAACTCTGCACATTTAGAAAAGCGTAAGACCATACACTCAGATGGAAGCTCCTCAACCATAGACTTTAGTTCACTTTCCAGGTCTCCCAGAAAGTCCTTCATGGCATCTATGAGACCACCGCCTAAAAGTACAAGGTCTGGGTTGAATATATGTACAGCGTTCATCAAACCTACAAGTAGATATTTTTTAAAAATCCTTATAGCTTCTTGGGATATATCGCATCCTTGGGATGCCCTCTTTATAACTTCGTAATCCCTTATTTTCTGTCCTGAGAGTTTTTCATATATTCTTTCAAATCCATAAGAAGAGCAGTATGCTTCCAAGCAACCTTGTCTTCCACAGCTACAAAGGTCACCTCCTATTTCAACAGTATGGTGTCCGAGCTCCAGACTGCTACCGCAAGCTCCAAGGTACGGCTTTCCATCCACTACAAGGCCAGCACCAAGCCCAGTGCCTATGGCTACAAACAGAAGACTTTTACTCTTTTGGTAGTCATAGTACCACTCTCCGAAAGCTCCTACGCTCACATCGTTACCAACAGTACACCTTATACCCTCTTTCTCTATCAAGGCTTTTATGTTCACTCGGTTCAAAGCTGGTATATTGGGGGACTTGTACACTATGCCATTCAGCGATGTAAAACCAGCAACAGCCACCCCAACGGCATCAGGACCTCCTTCCTTTACAACATCAAGGACCTTTGAAAGAAACCTTTCCCTATCTCCAGATATATCTTTAACGTAAAACTTCTCTTTTCTCCCATCCTCCCACATGACCTTTATAAAAGTCCCACCCACGTCAATACCTTTTCTCATAGGAAAAAGACCTTATAACCAATCCATTGTCCCCTTTCTCAGCCTTTACTCTTATATAGAGGCTGTTACCACTTTTATCTTCATATACTCCATAGAAGCTTACCTCTTTCTCCTGTATGCTTACACTTTCCCCTTTCAATGCATAGTTTTCCTTTTTGTTTCTCAAG
>JBKBPE010000122.1:0-3281 GCA_046293375.1 Aquificaceae bacterium | reverse complement strand
TCAACTATTTCAAAATACTTTACATCCCACATAGTTCAGATAAAACCCAACATTTGGGATCTTAATCTAATATAGATAATACACCAACTTTAGAATTTTGTCAAGTGGTTCAAATGAAGTTATTTTTCCGCGAACCTCCAGTCGTGTATTGAGAATTTTTTGCAAATATACTTTTAAACATTGGTACATCTTGTTTAGAACAGTATAAGTCTAAAAGGTAGGTTTGCGGCAGATAAAGAGATGATTAAGTAAGAAAAGTGCAAGTACGCTAGCGCGCAGTCTTAATGGTATAATGTTCCTCATGAAAAAAAGAGTTGTGTTGGCTTACTCGGGTGGATTGGACACTTCTGTTATTGTCAGGTGGCTCACTGAAAGAGGTTATGAGGTCATAACATATACAGCTGATGTTGGACAAGGTGAGGAGCTTGGAGAAATTCCACAGAAGGCAAGGAATTCTGGAGCTGTAGAATGGATCGTTGAAGACCTAAGGGAAGTGTTTGCCAGAGACTATTGCCTCCCTACACTTAGAGCTTTAGCTCTCTATGAGGATAAGTATCCCTTAAGTGCATCCCTTTCAAGACCACTTATAGCAAAAAAATTAGTTTATTATGCCAAAAAGCTCGACGCTCCTTATGTTGCTCATGGTTCTACGGGAAAGGGAAACGACCAGGTTAGATTTGAGTTATCAACCTGGGCTCTGGACCCAGACATAGAGGTTCTAGCACCTGTCAGAGAATGGGACTTTAGGTCGAGGGAGGAAGAGGTGGATTATGCTCTAAAACATGGTATAAGTGTAAAAGCTACAAAGGATAAACCTTACTCCATAGATAAAAATCTTTGGGGAGTCTCTATAGAATGCGGGCCCTTAGAAGACCCATGGGCACAGCCTCCAGAAGATGCTTTCGAGTGGACCATATCACCAGAGAAAGCGCCCAACGAGCCAGAGGACTTGAACATAGAGTTTAAGGAAGGAACACCCATAAGCCTAAATGGAAAGGAGTACAGACTTTTGAGTGAGCTCATTCTTGACCTGAACAGAATAGCAGGTAGGCATGGTATAGGCAGAATAGACATGGTAGAAAACAGGCTTGTAGGAATAAAGAGCAGAGAGGTTTACGAAGCTCCGGCAGCTACAGTGCTTTACAAAGCCTACAGAGAGCTTCTTTCTTTAACAACGGATAGGTTTACATATCATTACTTCCTTTCTCATATACCCCATGAGTACTCAAAGCTTGTTTATGAAGGACTTTGGTTTACACCTCTGAGAGAAGCTCTTGATGCTTTCACTTCCTCTTTGGCTTCCTTGGTGAACGGAAAGGTAAGACTAAAACTTTACAAGGGTAATGCTTCTGTAGTGGGAAGGGCATCTCCCAGCTCCCTTTACGTGGAAGACTTGGCCACATACTCGGAGAAAGATACCTTTGATCACAAAGCTGGAGCTGGCTTTACAAAGGTTTTTGGCCTTCCAATGAAAGTCTTAGGGAGAGTTAAGAAAGGGTAATGTTCATAGCGGTTCCACTTACAGATAAGGGGTTTGAAGGGAATTTAAGGACATGCAAAGAAAAGGGTTGTGATATAGTTGAGCTCAGGGTGGACCTTTTTGAAAATAAAAGCCCAGACTGGGTATTAAGTCATGTGGAAAAGGTTCAAAAGATGGGCCTAAAAACAATACTTACCGTAAGGAGCAAGAAGGAAGGCGGTAGAGAGGTAGAAAAAAGGATAGACATCTTTGAAAGGGTATCTCCTATGAGCGATTACACAGATATAGAGTTATCATAGGTACAGTGAAGGATATTGTAAAGCTCTCTGGCAAGAAGCTTATCGTATCCTACCACAACTTTGAACTCACACCTCCAAGCTGGGTCTTAAAGGAAATATACCGAGAGGCAAAGCGTTGGGAAGCTGATATAGTAAAGATAGCAGTGAAGGCTAACTCTTACGAGGATGTTAAAAGAATTTTGTGTATAGACGAAGATGGGGATAAGGTGCTTATATCCATGGGGGAGCTGGGCAAGATATCAAGAATTGCAGGCTTTGTATTTGGCTCTGTTATTACTTACTCCTTTGTTGGCGAGGCAATAGCTCCAGGCCAAATATCCCTCGAAGAAACGGTAAGGCTCAGAGGCATGTTCTATGACAAAGGTTAAGTTCTGCGGGATAAGAAGGGTTCAGGACCTTATAAAAGCTTGTGAATTGAACGTTGACTACGTTGGTTTTATCCTCTACCCTAAGAGTAAAAGGTATGTGAGCTTTAAGGAGCTTGAAGAACTCCTACCCTTTGCAAAGGGGGTAAAAAGGGTCTCCGTTCTTGTAAATCCAAACTACGAGAATGTAAAAAAAGCCTTGGACAGAGGCATAGACCTTATACAACTGCACGGTGAAGAAAGTTTTGAGTTTGCAAAAAAAGTAGGCCTTGGGAGAGTCATAAAGGCTTTTAGGGTCAAAGAGAGTCTCAAGATTCAGGAGGAATGGAGAGGGGTATATGCCGTGCTTTTGGACACACACTCAGGGGAAGCCTACGGAGGAACTGGAAAGACCTTTGACTGG
This sequence comes from Aquificaceae bacterium, assembly GCA_046293375.1. Taxonomy (GTDB): domain Bacteria; phylum Aquificota; class Aquificia; order Aquificales; family Aquificaceae; genus Hydrogenobacter. The sequence goes on along the minus strand of JBKBPE010000122.1, from coordinate 734 downwards.
AGTATAGCAAGAAATGTGGTAGAAGGGGGCTTTAGAGTCTTTTTATCAGGTGGACTAAATTCAGAAAACGTAAAAGAGGCCATAGACTATGTAAGGCCATACGCCGTTGATGTATCATCGGGAATAGAGATATCTCCAGGCGTTAAGGACCATGAGAAGATGGAAAGGTTCCTAAGAGTACTTACTACTTCAACAATGAACTCATGAACCTCCTGACTTGGGACGATTACTATGAGTACATAAAAACGCACAAAACAGTTCGCATAGAAGACATTGAGGTCCCTATTGGAGAAAAACATTCCATTAAGAGATACCAACCAGAGGATTTTGAGTTAGAGACAACAAGCGTTTGGTCTTTCCCCAAAAGAGGAGACTGGGCTACACATAAAAGCGAGTATAGAGGCAACTGGGCACCTCAGGTGGTTAGAAACCTAATCCTTAGATACAGTAGGCCGGGTGAGCTTGTTCTTGACCAGATGTGCGGGGGCGGTACTACACTAATTGAAGCTAAACTCTTAGAACGAAGGGCCATAGGAGTTGACATAAACTATGAGGCTCTGATGCTAACCTTTGATAGATTGAACTTTAGTACCCCATATGACAGCCAAGATCCTCACTTGTATCATGGAGATGCCAAAAGTTTGAGCTTACTTGAGAATAACTCTATAGACCTTGTAGCTACCCATCCACCTTACTTTAACATAATTCCTTACTCTAAGAGGATTCAAGGAGAC
>JBKBPE010000121.1:0-3410 GCA_046293375.1 Aquificaceae bacterium | reverse complement strand
TATGCTGGCGTATGCCATCTGAGGCTGAGAAAGGGCAACAATGATAAGGTAGTAAACAGCATAACCAATAACCTCAGCATCCCTTGTGAATATTAGAGAAAACTCTCTTGGAAAAAAAAGGAGTAAAAGACCCACAAGGCCCATGATAAAAGCCGTAAGATGAGCAGTTAGGCTTATAGCATACTTTAGCCCTCGGTAGTTTTTGGCTCCCCAGTTTTGGCCGCTGATAGTGGTAGCTGCAACCATAAAGCCAAAGCCCACCATAAAGGAAACGCTCTCTACCCTCAGACCCACCTGATGAGCTGCAAGCACCTTGTCTCCAAAGCTTGCCAGAAGTCCAACAAAGATGTTAAAAGAAAGGCTTGTAAAAGCCCTCTCTACGGCTGTAGGTGTTCCTATCCTCATGATACGCAAGAGGACACTTTTATCAAAACAGAGGTGCATAGTGAAAGGCTTCCTCTTTTGGACGTAAAGGAAGGTGTAAGCCAAAAGTCCCATCACTTCAGACAGAGCTATACCCCATCCAGCACCAGCCACCTCAAGCCTTGGGAAGCCCAAGTTTCCGTATATTAGAAGGTAGGCGCTACCTATGTTGACCACGTTCATAAGAAGGGCAACCTTAAAGGGCGTTTTTGTGTCCCCACATCCATTGTAAGCTGCGTATAGAGTGTTTGCAGTAAACCCCACAGTTATGAAGGTAAAGACAGGGTCAAGGTAATCTTTTGCCAATTGAACAACGCTATTGGATGCCCCAAACTTGAACATCAGAAAGACTACCAAAGAAGTCCCCAAAAAGGTCAGAGGAATTGCTATCAGAAAAGAGATTAAAAGTCCCCAGAGCAGGGCTGGGGAAGGGTCTTTGCCAGCTCCCACCCTTTGTGCAACTAACACAGATGTACCAGTGTAAGAAAGAGCCATAAGGGAGTAAATGAACCATAACATGCTTGCTGAGTAACCAACGGCTGCTATGGCAGTGGAAGAAAGCCCAGACACAAGCACTATGGAGAAGGCACTTTCTACAGTGTAAAGAAGGTTAGAAAGTACTATGGGAAAGGCTAAGCTTACAACTTTCCTTATTACACTGAGCTTTCTCTCGCTTGGTTCAATGATGAGCTTTGACATAAGATCCTATCACTCTCTTAGCTTCTATGTAGCCAGCCTTGTAGAGCTCATCAGCTTTCCAGAGGTCAATGGTAGAAAATCCTTGGAGCTTTGGCTCTATGATTATATGGCATAGTTCTTTTCTCTTGTCAACGTTAGACCTCACAGCCAAAAGAAAGCTTCTGATTATTATATGTGCTATACTCCTTACATTTTCCATAGAGTTTGTTGGGTTTACATCCACTCCCACCAGCAGTCCCTCTGTGTTCAAGAGTGGCTCCACTGGTAGGTTGTTAGTGATACCTCCATCCACAAGAAGGTGATCTCTGTACCTTACGGGTTCAAAGATGCCAGGTAGGGCACAGCTACCTAAAAGTAAAGGGTAAAGCTCACCAGAATCAAAATAAAAGGTCTTCCCACTTTTTATATCCAGAACACATATGTAGAGTTTCTTGGTAAGCTGCTCTATTCTTTCTATCTCCAAATGTTCTCTCAGAAACCTTTCTGCTCTGCTGAAGCTGAAAAGCCCATACTTGGGAACTCTTGGTCTTATGGTCTTCAGCCAATCTTTGGACTTTACAATCTTTAGCATTTCCTCTGGAGTGTAGCCACTACAGTAAAAAGCACCCACAAGAGCACCAGCACTCACACCGCTCACACGGATGACATCAACCCCTAGCTCCTCAAGAGCTTTTAATACACCGATATGAGCTATACCTCTTGCAGCACCACCAGAAAGGACAAGCTTAACTCTCATGACCTAAAAGGATAACACACATACAGACTATGCCATCTTCTTTACAGAATCCCTCCCTTGTTTTTCCTTTCAGAGAAATGCTCCCCTCATTCACTCCCAAAAGCACGGTCAAGCTTTTTCTTATCTTCTCCTTTATGGTAAATATCTTTGGGGCATCTGTGATTATTGCGCAGTCAAGGTTTATAATCTTGTAGCCACTATCCCTCATCCTCCTAAGTGCTTCTTTCAAAAAGACCTCTGACCTTTGGTCTTTCCACGTTGGGTCTGTGTTTGGAAAGAGCTCACCTATATCTGGTTCTCCCAGGGCTCCCAGGATGGCATCCGTGATAGCGTGAAGCAAAACATCCGAGTCCGAATGTCCTCTCAGACCCTTTGAATGGTCTATGAGCACTCCTCCTAAATATAAGGACTTTCCATCTTCAAACTCGTGAGAGTCAAAACCAAAGCCTACTCTAAGCATCTTTTAAGAATATATCTTTAAGAGCACTGAAGAGCAAATTCAGGTCTTCTTCCTTGTACCTCAAGCTCACCGTGAGTCTAAGCCTTGCTTTTCCAACTGGCACTGTGGGATACCTTATAGCTTGAAGGAATATGCCCTCCTTAAGGAGCCTTTCCCTTATGTAAACTGCCCTTTTCTCATCATAGACCATTAAGGGTAATATGGGAGTTTGATAAAAAGGGACATGCAACCCTAAAGTTTTTAAATCCCCGTAGACCTTCAAAGATAGCTCTTTTAACCTTTGCACCATACTTGGGTCTCTTTCCAGCAATTTCAGGGCCTTTATGGCTCCGGCACACACAAAAGGTGGCAAAGATGTGGAAAATATTAAACTTCTTGCAGTGTTTACCAGATATTGACAGAGCTTTTCCGAACCGCAGATAAAAGCACCGTAAGAGCCAAGTGCTTTTGAGAGTGTCCCCATCACTATCATATACTCTTCCCACTCTTCTGAGAACTCCTCTAATCCTCCCCTCCCTTTCTTTCCCAAAACTCCCGTTGCATGAGCTTCATCAAGGTAGAGCATGCAGTTATAAGACTCGGCAAGCTTTTTTAGGCTGGGAATATGAGCCACGTCCCCATCCATGCTAAAGACAGTATCACTCACTATCAGGCACTTTCTGTAGTTTTTCCTTTCCCTTTGAAGTACTTCTTCAAGTTGTTCATATTCTTTGTGTCTGAAGACAAAGACCTTTGCCCTGGAGAGCTTGCAGCCATCTATTATGCTCGCATGGTTTAGCTCATCGCTCAGTATCATATCCTCCTCTCCTACTAAACAAGAAATGGAGAGGTTTGCAAGATAGCCAGAGCCAAAGAGAACACAGCAAGGAATACCTTTGAAGTTAGTCAAAGCATCCTCTAAGGCTCTGTGATACTTGGTGTAGCCGGAGACCAACTGAGAGGCACCGCTACCAAGACCATAATCTTTTAACACTTTCTGAGACTCCTCAACTACTTCTGGATGGTCCCTAAGGGCTAAGTAATCGTTGGAGCAAAAGTCTTTTAGACCCTCCCTTGGCTTTCTCTCTCTGTAAAGGCCTTCCTCTTTTAGCT
>JBKBPE010000120.1:0-3433 GCA_046293375.1 Aquificaceae bacterium | reverse complement strand
ATGTTTTTTAAGCATCCATCAAGCTTGGTAGCAGCTGCCTTCTTATCACTGACTTGTAGCCTAATGGCTGAGGACAAAAGGTCAAGAACATCAAAAAATTTAGCTTCTTTTGAATACCTATCCCTTTGCAAAGCACAGTAAGCTTCAAGCTCATCGTAAAGCTTCTCATTGAACATAAGGCAGGAGGACCTTACTGCATCGAAAACGTTGACTCTTTTACCGTAGCTTGAAATTTTGCTAACTATTCCCCAGTATCTTATCACTTTAGAACCCAGAGAGTTTATATCCCTGTAATAAGCGTTCTCTATCCTGATGAAATAAAGTCCTGTATCTTCAACCTTGTATATGTCTTTTCCAGTGTAGAGATTACCGAGTAGGTCGCTGATAACAAAGGTGTTCAGTTCAACGAGTATATCCTTCCATGAGTTTCTTGCACTTGTGAAACTTTTATTGGTGTACATTAAAAACTGTCCAAGTTCCATATTAGGCTGCCCGATCTTTCTTACAAGTTGCACATAGCAAAGAAGATAAAGGATGAGTTCTTTTTTGGATGGGTCATCCATCACCTCAAGAAATATACTTTGTAATCTATCGTTTTCTTTTATGTAGCCAAGCATACTAAAATATTAAGTCCATGAGAAGCTTATTGCAACCAGTAGCCAAGGGTATTTCAAATAAGAAGGGATGAGCTTGCACAGATAGTTGTTTTGTCAATTGTTTATGATTTTACCATGGGGTTTTTGAAACAGTCTCCTAACTCCATTGACAATTTCTATAAAAGTAAGTATATATATACTCAAAATTGCAGGAGGCAGAAGATTATGGAAAGCATAAGGGACTATTTGACGGATGAGCACAGGCGATGCGATACCCTGTACGCTGAGCTGGAAATGCGTGTTCAGCAGGATGAATGGGAAAGGGCAGAAGATATTTTCATGTCCTTCCAAGAAGAAACCTTAGCTCACTTTAAAAAAGAGGAAGAAGTACTGTTTCCAGAGTTTGAAGAAAACACGGGTATCACCATGGGGCCTACGCAGGTTATGAGGATGGAACACTCTCAAGCAAAGGAACTTCTAAAGAAGATGAAGAGTTCTTTGGAAAAAAGAAACAAAGAAGGCTTCCTGTCAGTGGGTGACACACTCATGATTCTTATTCAACAGCATAATATGAAAGAGGAGCAGATACTTTACCCCATGTGCGACCAGCATTTGGACAGTTCAAAGACCATTGAAAAGATGGAAAGCTTATGAACCTTGGTGGTCTGTCCCTACTTCAGGCACCCCCTTTCTTAATAGTCTTTGGGTTTTTCTCAACGGCTATAGCCTTTGGCACTGCAGCTTCATTTCTTGAGCTCTACTTTTCTTTAGAGGTGGCTTTGAACCTCCCCATCTTGGTTCACCTATACACTCTTGGTTTTGCACTCTTTAGCATGTTTGGAGCTCTCTTTCAGATGCTGCCCGTTGTAGCCGGTGCAGTCATAGAAAACCCAAAACCAAAAGCTCTACTTTCTTATACATTACTTATCCTTGGTGTTCCCTTTATGCTTCTTGGATTCTCAAAGGGTGCGCTGCTAATTCCAGGTGCGCTTATAACCTATGCGGGAATACTTTATACCTCTCTTCTTATGCTCTTTCATCTTATGAAAATAAAGGTTTATACTCCAACGCCCAAGGGTTTTAGGTACTCCCTTACGTTTCTGATGCTTGGAGCTACCTTGGGACTTTACACGGTACTATCCTACGGTGGACTTGTTCCATACTTGGAAAAAGCTATCCTTATACACTTCACTCTGCTTCTCTTTGGATGGATAGGATTGTTAATAGCCAGCGTGTCATTTCAAGTGGTTGAGATGTTTTTTGTTACAGAGGCTTACAAAAGGAAATTCTCTATGAGCTTCCCCCTTTTGGTAAGCGTTGGTATGCTTCTATCCGTATTTGATAGGCTCTTTGCCCTTTTTCTATCCCTCACCTTCTTGGTTTACTCTTTTATGACTCTCAAGAGGCTTGTAAAAAGGAGGAGAAGGAGCCCAGATTACACTCTCTATTTTTGGTACTTGTCTCAGGCTTTCCTTATAGCATCATCAACGCTTTTCCCCTTTATAGAGTATGCCTTTTATCCGTTCCTTTTTTCTAACCTTGTTTTCTTCTCAAGTATGATAATGGGAATGATGTACAGAATTATGCCCTTTTTGGTATGGTTTCACCTTAGCAACAAGCTTGCAAAGGATGTGCCACTTATGTCAGATGTCATACCAAGCAAAAGGATAAAGATGAGCTTATACCTTCATGCTTTATGGGTGTGTGCTATGGGGTTTTCCTTTCTGCTCAAGCTTGGTTATACAATAGCTTCCTGTATACACATAGCTTCCTTTCTGCTTTTGTTCTACAATGTGCTAAGGAGTGGGATGCTTTACTTCAAGCTAAGCAGGAGGGGCCAGAGCTTCTTTAATCATATTTAATCTTTCTCTTATCTTATCAATTTCCCTCTCCTCCTTGAACAAATTTATAACCTCTTCCTCATCTATCCTTAGACCTCTCTCCTTCATAAGTCCTGCCATATAGTCAGCCAAAGCCATGAGTTTTTTACACCTTTTGCTTACCTTTGCCTTAATATCAGATACTTTATCTCCATCCATCTTGACATAAAATGCCACAAAATGACAACCATTTTGACATCTTCCCAACTCTTCGTAACCTTCAGGAGCCTGATCAACTAGGTTCTTAAGCCCCGTTTGCTGTATGTACTCAAACACTTTCATGCTTCTATATTATAATGCTTAACTGTCTATGAGCAACAGGGTTCTGATCCTTGGAAGACCAAACGTAGGGAAATCTATGCTTTTTAACAGAATACTGGGAAGAAGAAAAAGCATAGTCTATGACCTTCCTGGCGTGACGAGGGACTTTTTGGAAGCAGAGGCAAGCTGGAAAGGGAGGAGCTTTGTACTGGTTGACAGTGGGGGAATATGGGAGAGGATTCAGAAGAAGGTTCAAGAAGCCATATCAAAGGCTCACATTGTGCTCTTTGTGGTTGATGGAAGGGAAGGGTTAACGGCAACCGACGAGTACATTGCCAAGCTTCTCTATCCACACAAAGAAAAAGTATTCTTGATTGTCAATAAAATAGACAATGAAAGACTTGAGAAGAATGTGTACGAGTTTTTTGCTTTAGGTTTCCAAAGGGTCTTTTCTGTATCTTCACAGCATGGAAGAAACATAGGGGAGCTTTTAGATGCCATTTACCCACTCCTTGAAGAGAAACCAGCAAAGCTTGACTATTCTGGTATAAAGGTGTCCTTTGTAGGGAGGGTCAATGTGGGAAAGTCATCTCTCATCAATGCGCTTCTCAACGAGGAGCGAGTTCTTGTCTCTCCAGTCGCTGGGACAACAAGGGATGCTGTAGAGATACCCTTTGTGTACAAAAACAAAAGCTT
>JBKBPE010000119.1:0-3464 GCA_046293375.1 Aquificaceae bacterium | reverse complement strand
TGAGGTAAAAAAAATAACGGGGATAACAGATGATATGATCCTCTCCTTGTGTGAGGGAAGTCTGACAAAGGCGAAGAGGTTGTTAGAAAAAAAAGAGCTTATAACTATGGCGGAAACTATTATAAATGGAGATCCACTTGAAGTTTACAGTGTTTCTCAAAGGCTTGAAAGCATGGAATACAAAGATCAGAAGCTGTTTCTTTATATACTTGAAAGTTTTATTTACAAAAGTATGTTTGATGAAAAAGAGAGCCACGAAGTTTATCAGGATATAATTAAGAAAGTTAGAGAAATTAATGAGGGAATAAAAAGGGGTGCAAAGATAAGTTTGGCAATCTTTCATATACATATACTTTTAGGAGGTGAAAGCAATGTATTGTATAAAGGCTAAGTTTTTGGATACAGGGCGAGTTCTTCAGGTTGAAGGCATATGGGAAAATGGTATAAACAGAGATGACCTTATAGTTGTTAGTTCTGAGAGAGGGGAAGAGATAGTAAGAGTTATTGGGGTATCAAAAGAGCCCTCTCCATCAAGAGTTACCTTTTTGAGAAAAGCAAGGGAGGAAGACATAAGGAAAATGGAAGAAAACAGGGACAAGGCAATGAATTTTTACAATGTATGTAGAGAAAAAATAATTAAACACAAGCTTAGTATGAAGCTCATAAAGGCATACATACCCATTGATGACACAAAGGTGTTCTTTTACTACACAGCAGAAGAGCGGATAGACTTTAGGGGTCTTGTTAAGGATATGGCAAGGGTTGTAAAAAAGAGGATAGAAATGAGGCAGATAGGTGTGAGGGATGCTATTAAAATGATGGGGTGGCTTGGAACTTGTGGAGATGTACCATGTTGCATAAGGTTTGCCGAGGACTTTGAGTCTATATCCCTTAAAGACATAGAGAATCAGAACCTTCCTTTATCGTCTGCAAAGTTTACAGGCCCATGCGGAAGGCTTATCTGCTGTCTTGCTTATGAAAGGAATAACTACACAGTCAAAACAATACTGCCAGAGATAGGTACAGAGTTTTGCTTTGAGGGTAAAACCCTTAGACTTCTTTATGTAGACCCACTTATGAACAAGGTGATAGTTGAAGTTGATGGGAAAAAGGAAGATATGGACATAAAGCTTTTACTGCCCTTTGGTTATGAAAAGGCTCTAAAACACTGCTGTTGCAAGTACTCGAAGGAAGATGATGTCATCTCTCAAATACATGATTGATCTAAAATGTGTTTATAATATCTTTGACATACTCATCCTGCTGGTCTTTTTCTATTTCAGCAACACACGAGAGAGGTATGGCTTGAACCTTAATCACACCCTTTTTAATGACACCTATCTTTTCGGCTGATGATCTAGAGAGGTCAAGTATCCTGCCCTTTATAAAGGGTCCTCTGTCTGTTATCCTTACTACAACTTCTCTCCCGTTCTCCATATTCTTCACAAGTACGTAAGAGTTCATAGGGAATACTTTAGAAGCTGCTGTGTACTTATACATATCAAAGGTCTCTCCGTTTGCTGTCTTTCTATCTTGGAACTTTCTTCCATACCAAGAGGCATACCCTTCTACACCTTCACATGTATGTTCAGACCAAGCAATATTAAGTAAAAAAAACACTATAGTTATTATCCACATAGCTGACCTCCTTCTACGGAGTTTTTGCTATGATAACATACAAAGAGGAAAGATGTCAAATAAAATTGGAGGCTTTTTCAAAAAAAAGGGAGCTTTTGTATGATCCTTTCCTTATGGGAATGGCTAACTTAGAACACACAAAAACATCTAAAAGACCACAAACTCCCACCCCTTAAAGAAATAGTAGATTAAGCAGGAGGTAGTAGTGTATAGATAGTAAAGGTCGTTATTTGCTTCTGGGATTTTTGATACAGCCTCACAAGCTTAGATCTTCTCCCCCATCTCTTTTTTCCTCTTTTGGATTATAATATAGAAGCATGGTTAAAAGGGTGTTTGGTAAAAAGCTCACCTGGTTAGAAAGGATATTTTTTGTAGACTTTATAAAGGGTCTTAGGGTTACAATAAGACACGCTTTTAGTAAAACCATCACCACCCATTATCCATATGAGAAGCTAACACCTCCAAAGAGATTTAGGGGTTTTTTGGGGCATAAGGTAGTGGATGGCAATGAACCTCAACCAGCCTTTGAAGAATGGGTAGAGAGAATGAAGATAGAGGTAAGGCCTGGCAAGAGCAGGTGCGTAGTATGCATGCTCTGCAAAAGGGCATGTCCAGTTCCGCAGCTTTTTGAAATAGAGGCTGAAAAACTAGCAAATGGGAAAAGGGTCGTTGGCGTTTTCAACATGAATTTAATGCTCTGTACCTTTTGTGGTTTTTGTGTGGATGCCTGTCCTGTGGATTGTCTTTTTAACAGTGATATACACGAAACCGCCTCTTATACTAGAAGAGATGCCATTCTGAACGTTGAACTTTTAGAACAGATAGGCAGGGATTGGCAGTTAAGGAGAGATAAGGAACCAGATAGAATATGGATAGATGACCATCAAAGGCAGAGGCTTTGGCATGAGAACCAACTAAGCCTGCCGGAGGTAAAGGGGTGATACAGTGGTCAGTCTTTTTACTCTTCTCTTTATTAGCCATCGCTTCTGGCCTGGGTGTTGTTCTTCTTCCTAATCCTGTTTATGTAATCCTTTCACTCCTTTCGACCCTTGTGGCGGTTGCGGGTATCTTTTTTGTTGCTGGTGCAGAGCTCGTTGGAGCTCTACAGCTTCTCATATATGCAGTTGCTGTAACAGTCTTTTATGTGTTTGTTCTCACAGCCGTACCATGGGAAAAGGCCCTCAAGAAGGATTCTCACTTTAGAGTGGAGGGTATTTTATCCTTTCCAATATTGCTTTTGCTATATTTTGAAATGCTAATCGTTTTTCTTCTCGGTATTAGCGTATCCCCCAAAGGTAAAATAAGAGAGCTTTCTAAGCAGATAGGCAATGCAGAAGTAATAGGAGGCATACTTTTTAGCAAATACTTTCTTGTCTTTGAGCTAGTATCCTTGGTTCTCCTCATAGGTATGATAGGAGCTGTAGTTATAGGTAGAAGGGAGGCACAGACTTATGAAGACAATACCCCTTGAGGCTTATATGACGGTGAGCATAATCCTCTTCGGTCTTGGAATCTTTGGCACCATAGTAAGAAGGAACCTGATAACAGTCCTCATGAGTACTGAACTTGCATTGAACGCTGTTAATATAGCTTTCGTGGGTGCTGATACTCATCTTGGCTTGGCGGATGGACAGATCTTTGCCCTTTTTATAATAGCTCTGGCTGCAGCTGAAGCCGCTGTTGGTCTCGGCATCGTGATTTCCATATTTCGCTTAAGGAGAGTGGAGTCCACCGATGAGATAACCGATATGAGGGATTGACATGGAATCCTTTGCAGTTTTATCACCCCTTTTATCCTTCCTGCTTGTAGGCCTGCTTGGAAAGAG
>JBKBPE010000118.1:0-3541 GCA_046293375.1 Aquificaceae bacterium | reverse complement strand
AAGATAATAGTTTTACTGTCTGGTGGGATGGATAGCGCAGTGCTCCTTTGGCTTTCCAAAAGGGAATTTGATGGTGTTTATGCTCTCTCCTTTGATTATGGCCAAAGGCACAGGGTGGAGCTAAACTATGCAAAAGAGCTTGCAAGGATCGCTGTCCCTTTAGAGCACTTTGTGGTTGAGATGCCTCACTACAGGAGTATAAAAGGTTCTGCCCTTATAGATGAGAGCCTGGAGGTTCCAAAAGGGAATTACATTTATCAAAAGCCACCCATAACTACAGTGCCCATGAGAAACTTGACCTTCCTCTCTATAGCGGGGGCCTTTGCCGATTCTTTGGGTATTGACCATATAGGTATTGGAGTTCATGCTCTTGATACACCTTATCCAGACTGCAGGGTTGAGTTTATAGCAGCTGCTGAAGCAGCAATAAATGCAGGCTCTGTATACGTTGCCGAAAAAAAGAAGAGGATCCATGTGTTTGCTCCCTTTCTTGGTATGTCCAAAAGGGAGATAGCACTCCTTGGAAGAGGTCTGGGTGTTCCCTTTGAAAAAACCTACTCCTGTTATCTTGGTACAGAACCACCATGTGGTGAATGCCCCACATGCTTACAGAGAAAGGAGGCTCTCTCTGACTTATGAGGAGGTAAACATGCCATTGGTCGTTTTTATAACTTCCCCCACAGATAAAGCGCAGGAGATAGCTAAGTACATAATAGACAGCAAGCTTGGAGCATGTGTAAACATAGTTCCAGAGGTGAGCTCCATCTATTGGTGGAAAGGGAATGTGGAATATGAAAGAGAGTCCCTGCTTGTGGTAAAGACATCTGAGAGAAAGTTTAAAGAGCTTGTTGAAAGGGTAAAGTCTGTACATCCCTACAGCGTCCCAGAGATAATAGCACTACCAATAGTGGGTGGAAACGAAGGCTATCTCAAATGGATAGATGAATCCCTTGAGCTATCTCAAGGAAGTTTTTGAGCAGATCCGTACCGCACTCAGAGAGAACAGACTCGGGATGGAACTGAAGACCGAAGACCGGATAATCTCTGTGCTCCAGTCCCATTATCTCACCATCATCAGACTCCGCAGTGATTTTTAGAACATCTGGAAGACTCTCTCTTTCAACAACCAAAGAATGATACCTAATAGCTGAAAAGGGATTTTTTATACCCTTAAAGATGCCATCGCTCATATGATATATTAGAGAAGCCTTACCGTGCATAAGATTTTTTGCCCTTACTATCTTTCCACCAAAAGCATAGCCTATAGCCTGGTGTCCAAGACATACACCCAGTATGGGAAGCTCTCTGTAGAACTCTTTTATAACGTCAACAGATATGCCAGCTTCTTTTGGAGTACAAGGCCCAGGTGATATAACTATGGCTTCCGGTTTAGCCTTTTTGACATGCTCAAGGGATACCTCGTCGTTTCTCCTGACTGCCACATCACACCCAAGAATCTGAAAATACTGCACCAGATTGTAAGTAAAAGAATCGTAATTATCTATAACAAGCAGCTTCATGGAGATAAATTATAATCTTGTTATGTACAAGTCAATGCTGTATGGTTCCATTCTCACCGCCATCATAATAGCCTTAAGTGCTGTTTATATATTCAAAAGAACATTCACCAGGGAGATTATAGGTATATTCCTTCTTGCTGAAAAGAGATACTTACTTCTTGCCCTCTTTAGCATGTTCCTTTACCACACCTTTGATAACGTAAGGCTCTTTGTCCTTTCGAGAGCTATGGGATTAAAATACTCTTTTTTTTATGGATACATGGTATCGCTTATAAACACCTTTGGTGCTACCGTAACACCAGCTCACATGGGTGGAGAGTTTGTTTCTTTGTACACACTTATGAGAAGGGGAGGACAGCTTCACAAAGTTATGAGCATAGTCACTATGAAGACATTAACGGGTATCTCCTTCTTCATAGTTGCAATGCCTTTAACATTTTATACCTTAATTAAAAACCCGTCGCAGGCAAGAGACCTTTTTTTACTTTTGGGTATAGCCCTGACAGCAGCCGGTGCCTTATACATGGGTTTGAGGTCCTTTTTGAGAAGAAACTCGGAGAAAGGGAAGTTATCCAATAGGATAAAGAATACTCTAAGAAGATACATAGTTACCATGAGAATGTTTCTTAGAGATAAAAAGAAGTATATATTCTGCGCCGTTGTTAGCAGTGTTTTGCTTTACATATCCTTTTTGGCCGTTGGTACTTTTTTAGTAAAAGCCTTTAACCCCGAAGCCAACTCCTACAAGGTTTTTGTCAATCAGCTTTTTTTGGTGTACGCTCTTTTTGTAAGTCCAACACCTGGGGGCAGCGGTGTAGGTGAGCTCGGTGCTCTGTCCGTTTTCTCGCCCTTTCTGAGCCCTGTAGAGGTTGGGGTCTTTGCTCTTCTTTGGAGATTTACAAGTCAATATTTGAGTGCTTTGATAGGTAGCGTTTTACTTTCTATACTCCTTTTTGTGGATTCAAAAAAGCTAAAGCATGGCACGGATTGACACTCTTCTAAACCCATACTTTTGGGTTGTGGGTTTGAGGAACCTTCTCTATGAAAAAAGGCTCTTTAGTGTATGCAAACTTCCAGCAACTGTTATAAGCGTTGGTAATCTCTCGGTCGGTGGGAGTGGGAAGAGCTCTTTGGTAAGGTTCATTGCCAAAAACTTGGCGGATAGGTTTCATGTTTGTATTCTTTCAAGGGGCTATAAAAGAAGGACAAGGGGAACTTTTGTAGTCTCTTACAGGGGTAATGTTATGTGCGGGTGGGAGGAGGCTGGAGATGAACCTTACATGCTTGCAAAGATGCTAAGAAATGTTAGCATTGTTGTAGATGAGAAAAGGTGCAGAGCTGGAATGTATGCAGTCAAAGAGCTAAAAGCTGATGTCTTATTGCTTGATGATGGCTTTCAACATAGAAGAATATACCGAGACCTGGACCTTCTGCTTTTGAAGGAAAAGGACATAAGGGAATTTCTTATGCCCTTTGGAAGGCTAAGAGAGCCGCTCAGTTCTATAAAAAGAGCCCATGCCTTGGTGCTTAGCTATCAGGACATAAAAGAGTGGAGCCTTAGCTTTGAGGGAAAACCAACCTTCAAACTTTACAGGGAGGATTGGACAGTTTTTAACGTAGAAGGTAAACCAGTGCATGACCTTAGCAACGCTGAGTTTGTTGCCTTTGCTGGCTTGGGAGACAATGAGCAGTTCTTTAAAGCCCTTGAAAAATTAGGTCTGAAAATAGTAAAGAAGCTCTCCTTTAGAGACCATCACTCTTACAGTGGGTTTGTTCTCTCTAAGGACATGCTTTATATAACAACTCTCAAAGATATGGTCAAGCTTGCTCCACACAAAAATCTGTACTACCTAGATTACTCTGTGAGGGTTCCAGGGTTGATGGAGTTGGTGATGGATGTTGTAAATGGGAGCAGTATAATATAATTAAAAGGAGTTGTGGCATGTTTCAAGTTCCCCAAGTAAACCCAGAAGAAACTCACAAAATGCTTATGGAGGATAAAAAGATTGTCCTTCTGGATG
>JBKBPE010000117.1:0-3542 GCA_046293375.1 Aquificaceae bacterium | reverse complement strand
ATTTGCCACGTGGTTTGGTTCTGAGACTGTGCTGGGTGCATCATCAAAGATGGCTAAGGATGGACTTTACGGTGTTATAGAAGACCCATTTGGCGCTTCCCTCTGTCTTTTTTTAATAGGACTCTTCTTTGCAAAACCCTTATACAGGATGAACCTTTTGACCTTCGGTGACTTCTACAGGGTTGTTTACGGAAGGAGGGTTGAGGTGTTGGCCAGTATTATTCTTGCTCTGTCCTACCTTGGATGGGTTGCGGCTCAGATAGTTGCCATGGGGATAGTCTTAAGCATTGCTCTATCAATACCTAAATACGCAGGGATGGTTATAGGTTTTAGCGTTGTGCTTCTTTACACCTTCTGGGGTGGCATGTGGGCTGTTTCACTTACAGACTTCCTTCAAACCCTGATGATCCTATTTGGTCTTACATTTACTCTATACGAAGTATCCCAAGGTTTTTCTCAACTGATACCCACCTTTTCGTTACAACCAAAAGAGTTCTATAGATTCTTTCCAGAGATGAACCTTCATGATATAGTCCTTTATATATCTGCCTGGATCACGATAGGGCTTGGGTCTATACCACAGCAGGATGTTTTTCAGCGCATAATGTCTGCAAGGTCAGAGAGGGTGGCAGTCCTATCTTCGCTTACCGCTGGGTTTATGTATCTTACTGTCGCAATGATACCGCTTGCTTTGGCTATCTTTGCTAAAAATTACTATTCAAAGGAAGTGGATACCCAGATGCTACTTCCTAGGCTTGTTGCAGAGCATACAAGCTTTTTTACTCAAGTGCTCTTCTTTGGAGCATTGCTTTCGGCCATAATGAGCACGGCAAGCGGTGCCATACTTGCACCAGCTGCTGTGCTTAGTGAAAACCTGATAAAGCCTATTTTCAAAAGTATGTCAGACAGAACATTTCTTTGGATAACACGTGTGTGTATCTTGGTTGTATCTTCTGTCTCTTTAGTTTTTGCTTTTCTGGGAGAGTCTATTTACGAACTAGTAGGTAGCTCATCAGCCCTCAGCCTTGTGTCCCTTCTTGTTCCTCTAACTGCCGGCCTTTACTTTAAGGGTTCAAACTCCATAAGCGCCACAGTTTCCATGGTGTGCGGTCTTTTTGTTTGGCTTTGTCTTGAGTATGCTTTAAACTCTGAGTACTCAACCGTACTGGGTTTATCTGCTAGCCTTTTGGCTTACTTTTCATCTTCAGCTTTTAATAAACTAAGGCAGAAGTTCTAAACTACTCCCATACTCTGCCTTCTATTCTTTCTTCAAGGGTTTTTGGTATTTGAACTTTTATACCAAAAAGAAGCTTCATCTGTAAGGCGTTGTAAACAGCCTGCGCCCTTGCTGTGTTATTAAAGAAAATATACGTATCCTTATTACTTAGCTTTTTTATTTTGTCCTTCAACTCTTTTAGCTCATCTAAAGAGTAAAGATAGTCATACAGCCTTTCTGGATCTCTCCCATGCAGCCTTACGTAATTAACATTACCATATGGTCTCCAAGGACCCACAAGAAATTTGCCTTCCTTTGGCGCATCTGTGTTAGCAAGGGAAAATCCTATCTCTTCCAAAAATTCATAAAAGCTAGCCCTTTTAAAGCTTTTGCTTCTTACCTCTATAACTTTCTCAGTGTCCTTAAAGTCTTTGGAGAGCTTCTTTATATAGTCTAAGTTCTCTTGGTTGTAATGAAAGCTTTCAGGAAACTGAAAAAGCAGAGCTATAAGTCTGTCTTCCTCAAGAAGAGGTCCTATGCTTTCTAAAAACCTTTTTGCGCTTTCCTCAGTGTAGTTCCTGTAATGTGTAAAAGACCTGTGCGCTTTTGTTGAAAACTTGAGGTTTTTTGCCTTTGACAATAAGCTCTTTATGACAGATTTCCTGGGAAAAGAGTAGAAGGAAAAGTTAAGTTCAACAACGTCAAAATACTTTGAATAGTAGGTTATAAACTCACCCCTTTCTAAGTTTCCAGGGTAAAAAACGCCTTTCCAATCTAAGTAAGAAAAGCCACTGCAACCTATATGAACCCTCAAGGTATAAACTTAGACTTAAAGTCCCTAAGGGCTTCCTCCAGTTTTTTCTTTAGTTCGTCATCAAGAGCTTTCTTTTCTCTTATCTCTCTGAGAGTATCCGCCCTTTCTCTCTCCATGTACGCATAGAGCTCTTTCTCAAATTTTCTTACAGCTTGGACTGGAATATCATCCAAGTAGCCATTGGTACCTGCATATATGGCAACTATCTGTTTCTCTACTGGTATGGGACTGTAAGGTTCTTGCTTTAGCAGTTCTACGAGCCTTAGTCCCCTGTTTATAGTTTGCTGTGTAGCCTTGTCCAACTCCGAAGCAAATTGAACAAAGGCCTCAAGCTCTCTAAACTGAGCCAAGTCAAGCCTTAGTGTGCCTGCAACTTGCTTCATAGCTTTTATCTGAGCAGCTCCACCAACACGGGAGACGGATAGACCTACGTTTATAGCTGGTCTTACGCCTTTGTTGAAGAGGTCCGGCTCTAAGTATATCTGTCCATCTGTTATGGATATGACGTTGGTTGGTATGTAAGCGGCAACGTCACCGGCCTTTGTTTCTACTATAGGAAGGGCTGTGAGAGAGCCAGCACCCAAATCATCGCTTAACTTTGCAGCTCTCTCGAGGAGCCTTGAGTGAAGGTAGAAAACGTCACCGGGGTAGGCCTCCCTTCCTGGCGGCCTTCTCATAAGGAGGGATAACTGTCTGTAAGCTTCTGCATGCTTTGAAAGGTCATCGTATATAACGAGGGCGTGTCTTCCACTGTCCCTAAAGTACTCTCCTATTGTACATCCTACAAAGGGTGCCAGATACTGCAAAGAGGCTGGGTCCGTTGCAGAAGCTACGACAACACATGTGTAATCCATAGCACCGTGCCTTTCAAGTATCTCTATTATCCTAGCAGTTGTTGATCGCTTCTGCCCTATGGCAACGTATATACAGTAAACATCTGTATCCTTTTGGTTTAGTATGGTATCTATACATATGGTGGTCCTACCTGTAGAACGGTCGCCTATTATTAGTTCCCTCTGCCCTCTTCCTATGGGAATCATGGCATCTATGGCCTTTATACCCGTTTGAAGAGGCTCATGCACCGACTTTCTCTTTACAACTCCCGGAGCTATCTTCTCGATGGGAGACCTATACTCATACTTTATGGGGCCCTTTCCATCGAGGGGATTTCCAAGAGGGTCTACTACTCTTCCTATCAGCCCTTCACCTACGGGTGTGTCAAGGATCCTTCCAGTTCTCCTCACTATAGAACCCTCTTTTATACCGCTTTCACTACCGAGAACTATAAGACCTACATTATCTTCTTCAAGGTTAAAGGCAAGTCCCATAACACCGCCTTCAAACTCAACAAGCTCGTTTGCCATAACGTTATCAAGCCCATAGGCCCTTGCAACACCATCACCAACGTAGTAAACAACGCCTATCTCTTCCATTTTTGCTGTGGTTTCAAAACCTTTTATATGCTCTTTGAGCAGTTCAAGAGCCTCTTGATAGGTAAGCATTGCCATGGTA
>JBKBPE010000116.1:0-3567 GCA_046293375.1 Aquificaceae bacterium | reverse complement strand
AGTTATACCTACTGGCTCCTTATCTTTAGATATAGCTACGGGTATAGGAGGGATACCGAGGGGTAGGATCATTGAGGTCTTTGGCCCCGAATCATCCGGAAAGACAACGTTGGCTCTTCATATAATAGCCTCTGTTCAGGGAATGGGAGGTGTAGCTGTTTTTATTGATGCAGAGCATGCCCTTGACCCCAAGTATGCAGAGAGGATAGGAGTCGATACAGAGCATCTTTTAATATCCCAGCCGGATTATGGAGAGCAAGCTCTTGAAATAGCCGAAAGCCTTATAACGAGTAACGCAGTAGATTTAATAGTTATAGACTCTGTGGCTGCCCTCGTACCAAAGGATGAGCTCGAGGGTGAGATGGGCGAATCTCATGTAGGTAAGCAGGCTAGGCTTATGTCTCAGGCACTCAGAAAGCTAAAGGGAATGGCTCATAAGACGAACACTGCCATCCTTTTTATAAACCAGCTGAGGGAAAAGATAGGAATTTTGTTTGGTAATCCAGAGACTACCCCTGGAGGCAGAGCCCTTAAATTTTTTGCAGATATGAGGCTGGATGTGAGAAGAGTAGGCGATGTAAAAGACAGCAGCGATAAGGTAGGCAACAGGGTAAGGGTTAAGGTTGTTAAAAACAAGCTGGCAGCTCCCTTTCAAGAGGCCGAGTTTGATGTCATATACGGTGAGGGCATATGCAAACTCTGCGACCTCATAGACCTTGCAGCTGAGATGAAGGTAATAAACAGAAGTGGGTCATGGTTTAGCTATGGAGACTTAAAGCTGGGTCAAGGTAGAGACCAGACAAAGAAGTTTCTTTTGGAAAATCCACAGATAGCGCAGGAAATAGAAAGTAAGGTCAGGGAGGTTTCAGGGCTTGCTTCAACTGATACTTAAAAAGGCCATAGAACTTGGTGCTTCTGATATTCACATTAAGGTAGGGAGTCAACCTGTCGTTAGGGTAAAGAAGAGATTGGTAAGACTCACAGAGTTTCCAGTGATGGAAGATAAACTTATGGACCTTTTCGTGAAGGAAATTCTAGAAAAGAACAGAAGAAAGACGGTGGAGTTTGAAGAGTTTGGGGAGACTGACACATCTTACTCGCTTCCTGGTGTAGCACGCTTCAGAGTAAACGTCTACAGACAGAGGACATCTGTAGGCATAGCTTTTAGAGTTATACCTTTCCATGTACCCTCCTTTGAAAGTCTGAACCTACCAGATGTTATACGCAAAACTGTGTTGGAAAACACTAAGGGGTTCATTATAGTGACTGGACCAACAGGTTCTGGAAAATCAACCACGCTTGCATCTATTATAAATACGATAAACAAAACAAGGGACAACATTATTGTCACCATAGAGGACCCAATTGAGTACATCTTTAAGGATGAAAAGTCTTTCATAACTCAAAGAGAGGTTGGTATTGATACATCATCCTTTGCAAGGGGGCTAAGGGCAGCTCTAAGGGAGGACCCAGACGTCATAATGGTAGGGGAGGTCAGAGACCCAGAGACAGCACATATATGCCTCCAGGCGGCAGAAACTGGACACCTTGTCCTTTCTACTCTTCACACTCTTGACGCAAAGGAAACTATAAATAGGCTTATAGGCATGTTTAACCTTGAGGTCAGAGAACAGATAAGAATACAGCTTGCAGAGACACTTATTGGCATATTCTCTCAGAGACTACTGCCAAAGGCAGATGGAAGCGGTGTGGTCCCAGCCGTTGAAGTTCTCATCAACAGAGCATCCATAAAGGAATGTATACTTGATGTAAACAAATTTGATGAAATACCTCTTTTACTAGAAAAGGGGAGGGTTGCTTACGGTACCCAAACCTTTGACCAGCATATCGAAGAGCTTTACAGAAATGGGTTGATAGATTACAATACAGCTTTGCTGTATGCAACAAGGCCAGGGGACTTAGAGTTAAAACTAAGAGGCATATCCTCAGGAGGAAGGTTTGCCTGATGAAGATAGCCATAGATGGTCCATCTGGCAGTGGGAAAAGTACAGTAGCCAAGAGGATCTCTCAGTTGCTTTCCATTCCATACCTTGATACAGGTTCCGTTTACAGAGCCTTCGCTTACGTTGCAAAGGTAAAAAACATTGATACATCAAAAGTTTGTGATGTGCTAAAGCTCTTTGAGAATAACATAGAAGTAAAGCTCTATCTATCAAGGATGGAAATCTTCTACATGGAGAGGAAGTTAGAAAGGGAGTTAAAGGATGAGGAGATAGGAAGGGGTGCTTCTCTCATTGCCAGTGTACCAGAGTTTCGTGAAAGAATGGTGGAGTTCTTCAGGAAGCTTGTGGGCGATGGGCAGGTAGTGGCCGAAGGTAGGGATGTTGGAACGCATATATTCCCCGATGCTCCTATAAAGCTCTTCATAACGGCAAGCTTGGAAGAGAGGGCAAAAAGAAGGCATAAAGAGCTTTTAAGTATGGGGGAAAATGTAAGCTACGAGACGGTGTTCAGAGCTCTTGAGGAAAGGGACAAGAGAGATGTAGAAAGGCCAGTATACCCATTCAAACCTGCTACCGATGCTATTCTAATAGACACAACGGATATGAGCGTGGATAGAGTAGTTGAAATGGCTTTAAGCATGATAAAGAAAATCTACACCTTTAATCGGTAAACTTCATCTTCAGCTCCCCCATCAAAAAGGTTTTGTGGTCCCTCAAGAAAGCTCTAAGGAAAGATATAGAGTCTTTCATAGCTATAAACCCCCTCCTCTTAAAAGTCTCCTCCATGTCTCTTAACCAATCCAATCTGTTTCTTATAAACCTGTACTGATTTATATAGCCTTTAACCTGGTCCCCTTCTAAGCAAAGGAGGGATAAGAACCTAAGCTCTATGCCCACATGGTCTGGTTCATAGCCTTCATCTAACTTAAACCCAGAGCCTTCGTAGAACCTTAAGGTCTGCTCTACATTTACATCCCTATAGCTTCTTTCTAGGAGAAAAGCTTCATCTAAAAGGTTAAGCTCCTCTTGTACTTTGTCGCTATCTATATGTCCAAGCACGTTAAGGGTGTAGTGAGAGTAATCTGAGCTGGACAAGTTATCACATAGCAATTTAAGGTAGTAATAATCCTTCATCAAAAAAAGTTCTGAGAAGGCATAGTATAAAAAGGAAACACCCTTTAGCTCATCCATAGTCCCTACATAAAAAGCAGCTAACTCTTGTATTATATAACTCTTGTGAAAAAATCAACCGCTTAGAGAGGGATCCTTTTCTTATAGAAATGGCTAACTTACCCCAATCATACCATAAACCACTCATACATAGTAAGGGATAGGTTATTGACAGGGTAGTAATGTATGGATAGTAAAGGTCATTATTTGCTTCTGGGATTTTTGATACAGCCTCGTTTTGAGCTTGACTTGATGAGGTTTTATAATTTAAAGCATGAGGGTATTGTTTGCTTTACTTTTAACTCTCTTGTTTTTTTGTAACGCTCAGGATGTTATAAGGTTTGGCGCTGCAGTCTCTCTTACGGGTAAGCTCGCCAAGGAAGGGCAACTCCTAAAAGAGGGCTATGAGCTTTGGAAGGAAAAACTTAACGCA
>JBKBPE010000115.1:660-3568 GCA_046293375.1 Aquificaceae bacterium | reverse complement strand
CGTATCAATACTGGAAGGTGGTGAAGGTGTTATAGAGGTAAAAGCCACTGCAGGAGATACCCATTTGGGTGGGGCCAACATAGACGAAAGGATAATGGAGTGGCTCATTGAAGAGTTCAAAAGGGAGACGGGAGTAGACCTAAGAAAGGATAGGACTGCACTCCAAAGGTTAAAAGAAGCATCAGAGCAGGCTAAGAAAGAGCTATCTTTTAAACTCGAGACTGAGATAAACTTACCTTTCATTACAATAGACCCAAGTACAAACCAACCGCTTCATTTACAGAAGACCTTTACAAGGGCAAGGCTTGAAGAGATGATAAAGGACCTCGTAGACAGAACCATAAACATAGTGAAGCATGCCCTTGAGGATGCAAAGTTAAGACCTCAGGATATAGATGATGTTGTCCTAGTTGGTGGTTCTACTAGGATTCCCCTTGTTCAACAGAAGATAAAAGAGTTCTTTGGAAAGGAACCACACAAAGGAGTGAACCCTGATGAAGTTGTAGCGGTGGGTGCAGCAATACAGGCTGGTGTCCTTTCTGGAGAGGTCAAAGAAATTCTTCTTGTGGATGTTACACCCCTTTCTCTTGGAGTTGAAACATACGGCGGAGTTTCTACAATTCTCATTCCAAGGAACACACCTATACCTTACAAAAAGTGTGAAACCTTTACAACAGCTTCAGACTACCAGACAGAGGTTGAGGTGCATGTTCTCCAAGGTGAGAGACAAATGGCAAAGGACAACAAGTCCTTGGGTAAATTTTACCTTACAGGTATACCACCAGCTCCAAGGGGTGTTCCAAAGATAGAGGTGTGCTTTGATATAGATGTGGATGGTATACTTCATGTATCTGCCAAGGACCTCGGTACTGGTAAGGAACAGTCTATAAGAGTGCAAGCATCTTCTGGTCTCACGCAAGAAGAGATAGAAAAGATGATAAAAGATGCTCAGCTTCATGAAGAAGAGGACAAAAAGAAGAAAGAGCTCGTAGAGGTTAGAAATCAACTCGATCAGTACGTATATAACCTTGAAAAGGTGCTAAGGGAGAACAAGGACAAGCTATCATCCGACTTGGTTTCTGAAATGGAAAAGACAATTCAAGAGGCAAAGGAGGTCATGGGTTCTGCACAGAGCATAGATGAGATAAGGAAGTCTATAGAGAAGGTGCTTGATGCTTCCTCCAAACTTGGAAGTAAACTTTATGAATCTACGGGGCAAAAAACTACGGATGGCGGAGATGTTATAGAGGGCAAACCCGTATAACAATGATAGGATAAAATAGAACACATCAATGGACAATTGTTTGAACATAACATTGGCACAGGTTGATGCATTGCTTGGAGACCTAAAGCTCAACTCTGATAAGATACTGTCAGTATGGAAAGATGCAGATGATCACTCTCATATGGTTGTCTTTCCTGAACTCTCCCTGTCTGGATACCCGCCGGAAGACCTGCTCTTGAGAGTTGACTTCTTGAAGGCCTGCATGGAGCAACTTAACAGTATAAGTAAAGCTTCTGAAGGCTTCAGATCTTTAGCAGTCCTTGGAACACCCTATTATGATGGAGAACTCTACAACTCCTTAGCAGTTATAGGTAAAGGAAGGATTTTGGGAGTGTACCACAAGATGTTCCTTCCCAACTACTCGGTTTTTGATGAAAAAAGGTACTTTAAGAGGGGAAGGGAAGGTTTCATTCTGAGTTTCAAAGGTTCTACTATAGGTTTTTCTATATGTGAAGATATATGGCATCCAGATGGGATCGAGAGAAGCTACGCTGTCCTTGGTGCAGACGTGCTTGTAAACATAAACGCATCACCCTACTACAGGGGAAAGTATCAGTTTAAGGAGGCTTTTTTGAAGGCGAGGGCTGAGGACAATCTTTGCTATCTTGTCTATGTGAACTTGGTTGGTGGTCAGGATGAGCTTGTCTTTGATGGCAGGAGCTTGGTTGTAGACCCAGAGGGGAAAGTTATTGCAAGAGCTAAGGCCTTTGAAGAGGATGCCTTGACGGTGAGCTTAGAGATAGAAAAAGTAAGAAGGAAAAGGCTCACAGACCTGAGGCTAAGGGAGTCTTCAGCAAATTATAGCGTAAATAAGTTCTCTTTTTACGACTATAGGAAGCTAACTTGCGTAGCTCCAAGGTTAGAAAAAAGCCCAGAGGGGGAAGAAGAAGTTTACAAAGCTTTGACCTTAGGTATTGGTTCTTATGTGAGGAAGAACAACTTTGAGAAGGTTGTTTTGGGTCTGTCTGGTGGCATAGATTCTTCGTTGGTAGCATGCTTAGCAGTTGACGCTGTTGGAGAGAGAAGAGTTATAGGACTTTTTATGCCATCCTCTGTCACTTCCAAAGAAAGCTGTGAGGATGTTGAAAGCTTGACAAAGAGCCTTGGCATAGAACTCTACTCTGTTACCATAAGCAACGTGTTTGAAAGTTCAGTTGGGGAGCTTAAAAAAGTCTTTGGTTTTTCAGACTTCACAGTTGCAGATGAGAATATCCAAGCTAGGATAAGGTCCAATGTACTTTTTTATCTCTCCAACAAGTATGGATGGCTTGTCCTTTCCACATCAAACAAAAGTGAGACAGCCGTTGGGTACACTACAATATACGGGGATATGGCCGGTGGATTCACACCGCTGAAGGATGTTTACAAGACAGACGTTTACAGGCTGGCTTACTACAGAAATACTATAAAGAGTGACATACCAGAGAGAGTTTTTAAGAAACCTCCATCAGCTGAGCTAAGGTATGGGCAGACAGACCAGGATGTTTTACCACCTTATCATACATTGGACAGTATACTAAGACTTTACATAGAGGAAGGCGTGTCCAAAGAAAGCTTAGTAGAAGACTACGGTTTTGAAAAGGATACCGTGGAAAAGGTTATAAAGATGATAAGGTCTGCTGA
>JBKBPE010000115.1:0-650 GCA_046293375.1 Aquificaceae bacterium | reverse complement strand
AAGACAAGCCCCCATAGGCATAAAACTTACCAGAGTGGCTTTTGGAAAGGATTGGAGAATGCCAATAACCAACGCATGGAGAAGCTAATATGTACCTAATGGATACCTACAAGAGGCTTCCCATTAGATTCGTAAGAGGAGAAGGTGTTTACCTGTTTGATGATAAAGGGAGAAGGTACATTGACCTTGTGGCTGGTGTTGCTGTAAATTCACTCGGTTACTCTGACCCAGATCTTGTTATAGCTCTTTGCGAGCAGGCTAAAAAGCTTATGCACATATCCAATCTTTTTGAGAATCCATGGCAGGAAGAGGTGGCTGAGCTTCTTACAAAGAGGTTTTGGGTGAAGGGGAGAGTTTTCTTTTGCAACAGTGGTACAGAAGCAAATGAAGGTGCTATAAAGCTAGCAAGAAAGTACTTTAGGGAGAGGGGAGAAAACAGATATAGGATAATAACTTTTAAAAACAGTTTTCACGGTAGAACTTACGGGAGTATGTCAGCCACCGCTCAGGAGAAAGTGCAGAAAGGTTTTGAACCCATGCTCGATGGATTTGACTATGCAATTTATAACAACTTTGATTCTGTTCTGAAAGCTCTCAAGAAGGAAACAGCTGGCATAATGTTAGAAATAATTCAGGGAGAGGGGGGTGTA
>JBKBPE010000114.1:0-3724 GCA_046293375.1 Aquificaceae bacterium | reverse complement strand
CAAAGGCTTACGAGGAAACAGCTCAGGAGGTACTTGTTGAAAGCTGTGAAAATGGAAATAAATTAATAGGAAGGACAAGGACAAACAGGTGGATCAGCATGAAAGGTAGCTTAGAATTACTTGGTAAAGTAGTAAGGGTTAAGGTCTTGAGGTCTAAGCCTTACAGTATGGAAGGCGAGGTCCTCTGTCAGGAGGTAAAGAGATGGTAGAGATGGTTGTTCATGGAGTAACTTTAGACCCAGTTTCTCAAATGCCCATAGTGGTCCTAAAGGCAAAGGAAAACGAAGATATGATTCTTCCCATCTGGATAGGCATATTTGAAGCGGACAGTATAGTAAGAGAGATTCAAAAGATCGAACCACCAAGGCCCATGACCTATGAACTTATGAAGAACGTAATACAGCAGATGAATGGGTCTGTTGACAAGATAATTATAAGCGACCTTAAGGATAGTACCTACTATGCGGAGATATACCTGAATGTGGGGGCCAATACCCTTGTAATAGATTCAAGGCCTAGCGATGCTATAAACTTGGCCCTTAGGTTTGAATGTCCTATATATGTTGACCCAAGCGTGCTTGAAAAGTCTAAAGTGCCAAAGCCAGAGGAAGAGGAAGAGAAAGAGCAGATCAAAGAATGGTTAGAAAACATAAAACCCGAAGATTTTGAAAGAGGATTAAGCTAAAGATAGCTTCAAAACACTGCTGACCCAAGAATAAGACCATAGAGGAAAATTATAATAGGAAGCATAACTCTACCAAGTATTCCAGTGAACAAAAGCATTGTTATTATAAGAAATCCATACGTCTCAAATCTGTAGAAAGTTTCCCAGTACTTTAAGGAGAAGAAGCTCATAAGGGCCCTTGAACCATCCAAAGGTGGTATTGGTATGACATTGAAAACAGCTAAGACTATGTTTATAAGCACAGACTTGGCAGAAAATATTGCCAAAGGAATAAACACACCTTTGCCAAGAAAATCCAAGTAACCCTCATCTATAAGTCTGTACATAAAGCCAAAAAGCAAGGCGAGAGAAAGGTTCATTGCGATACCTGCTATAGACACAAGAAAGGTACCAAGCTTAAGGTCTCTAAACCTCAAAGGGTTTATGGGTACTGGCTTTGCCCATCCAAAGAGTATGGGAGAGCCAAGGAGTATGAACATGGTTGGCAGTATGATCGTGCCAAAAGGGTCTACATGGGGTAGAGGGTTTAGGGTGAGCCTTCCTGCCTCCTTTGCCGTTGAATCCCCCATTCTGTAAGCCATCCATCCATGAGCATACTCGTGTAGTATAACCGCCATCATTATGGCAGGTACTGTTATTATCGCCTCTCTCATATCCATGTGAACTATTATAGAACAATGGTATAATCTTCTCATGCTACCAATAGATCTAAAAGACAAAGTAGCTCTCATTACTGGCTCTACAAGAGGAATAGGAAGAAGCATAGCAGAGCATATGGCCATAGCCGGTGCAAATGTAGTTATAACTGGTAGAGATGGGATAAAGGCTCAAGAAGTGGCACAGCATCTTTCTGATAGATATTCCATTAAAGCAATGGGAATGGAGATGAGGTTGGATGAGCCCGATTCTATAAGGTATGGTTATGAAATGGTAGAAAAGCATATGGGGAAGGTTGATATACTTGTAAACAACGCAGGGGTTACAAAAGATAGACTGTTTTTGAGGATGTCCTTGGAAGATTGGGAAGAGGTTCTAAGGGTTAATCTCACAGGAACTTTTCTAACAACTTCATTGGCTGTAAAAGGGATGATAAAGAACAGATGGGGGAGGATAATCAACGTATCCTCCGTAGTGGGGTTCATAGGGAATGTGGGACAGGTAAACTACTCAAGCACCAAGGCAGGGCTCATTGGCTTTACCAAAAGCCTCGCCAAAGAGCTTGCTTCAAGAAATATAACAGTTAACGCAGTAGCTCCAGGTTTTGTAGAGACGGATATGACATCCACGTTATCTGAAGATATAAAGCGGGAGTATTTAAAGAGCATACCTCTTGGTAGGTTTGGACAGCCCGAGGATGTTGCGGGTGTTGTGCTTTTCCTCTGTTCAGGCTTTGCAGACTACATAACTGGGGAGATTATTCATGTAAACGGCGGTATGTATTAACTTTACTTCTATGCCCATATGCTATGTATCCTTTGGAAGCAATTGGGGGGATAGAATAGTAAACATACTAAAAGCCATAAGCCTGTTGAAAAACGTTGGTAAAGTAAAGAGCATATCTACTGTTTACGAAAGCGAGCCGTGGGGTGTAGAAAACCAACCACCCTTCTTAAACGGTGTTCTAAAGCTCGAAACCCATCTGAACCCCATAAGCCTTCTTAGGGTTTTAAAGAACATTGAAGAGCAGGTAGGAAGAGTAAAAAGGTACAGATGGGGACCAAGAGAGATAGACCTGGATATGATCCTCTATGAAAACTATATAATAATGCTCAGTTTCTTCAAGGTACCACACCCACATATGATGGAGAGGGACTTTGTCCTTTTTCCACTCGTTGAGATAGATAAGGACCTTGTGCACCCCATAACTAAAGAAAAGATAAAATCCTATACTGAGAGGTTAGAGAACAAATTAAAGCCCTACTGTTGTATCCTGCTTGATAAGGCCTAACTTATTTTTTACCTTTTACGTACTGTTCCCAGTTCTCTGGTGTGAAAGGTGATATCTCTCTTAGAAGCTTTATAACTTTGGGAAACTCTTCTATAATGTAACTTACATCCTCTTCTGTATTTTCTCTCCCAAAGCTAAAAACAAGAGAGCCGTTAGCAACTTCCTTGGGAACACCTATAGCAAAAAGGACATGAGATTGTTTTAGTGCTAAAGATACACAAGCAGAACCAGAGGCAGTTTCTATGCCCATTAGGTCAAGTCTCAAAAGCATGGCCTCTCCCTCTATAAGCTGTACAATAAGGGAAAGATGATGAGGAAGCCTCTGAGTGGGATGTCCAGTAAATTCTATGTAGTCCACCTTCTCTTCAATGGCCTTTCTTAGTTTATCCCTGTAATAGGAGAGTCTTGTCATCCTATCCTGGAGCTCCTTTATGGTCAGCTCTGCAGCAACTCCAAAACCCACAATACCCGGCACATTCTCCGTCCCAGCCCTTATACCCCTCTCTTGAGTCCCGCCTTCTATAAGTGGCCTTACCTTTATTCCCTTCTTAGTCCAAAGGGCTCCCACACCTTTTGGTCCATACATGAGATGAGCGGTAAAAGAGGCAGCATCCACTCCCCAGTCTCTTATATCCACAGGATAGTGTCCAAGGGTGGGAGCAGCGTCCGTATGGAATATAACTTTTGGGTTCTTTGCCTTTGCAGCCTGAACCAAACTCTTTACATCCTGAACTGTTCCTATCTCCCTGTTAGAGTGTCCTATGCTAACAAGCACAGTATCCTCCCTGATAGCCTCAGAAACCTGCTCTGGATATATAAGTCCATACTTGTCCGGCTTTAGATAGCTAACTTCCCATCCTTCCCTTTCTAAGCCCTTGAGAGGATGGAGCACCGAGTGATGCTCTATATCCGTTGAAACTATATGTTTTCCTCTCTTCTCGTAGGCTTTTGTTATGCCCTTGATTGCCAAGTTGTTTGCCTCTATCCCACCTGATGTAAAAAGAACTTCTTCCGGGGAGTTTGCGTTTATAAGATGAGCTACTTTTTCCCTTGCTGAGTTTATAGCTTTTTTTGCCATTTGACCAAAGCTA
>JBKBPE010000113.1:0-3827 GCA_046293375.1 Aquificaceae bacterium | reverse complement strand
AGTCATAACAGTTGAGCCTACAATTACTTCCACCTGTAGGGGGATATCCAAAAATTTTTTAAGTTTATCAGGTAGACCGGATTCAACCTCATTTGGCTTTGTCTCTTCCTGCACCACTTGCTTAGATGCTTCTTCTTGCTCCTTTAAAGCGGAACTCCACTTATCCATTATATCTTCTTTTTTTTCCATATTAACCCTCCTTGTATGATTCTTTGTATATTTTTATCGCTTTTTTTCTACCTAATTGTCCTAAGAAGGCCAAAAACTTTTGAATATCTTCTATCTTTACCTCTAATGGTTCCTTAAGCAATCTATCGAGCACTATCATGTCCCCTATTTTCAATTCAAGAAGTTTCTGGAAGCTTATTTGGGAACGTCCTAAAACCACCTCAAGGTTTAGGGGTATGCCCTCATAGATCTTGAGAATTTCCTTTCTTATACCTTTAAACTCCACACCAGCGGAGCTTTTTAACAGGTCCTTATAGGGAGATATAGAAGTTTCTGGTATAGCTAAATAAATGTAGCCCTCATTATTTTCTATAACTATGTTTAACTTTAGCAATATGAACTTTTCCTTTGCCCTGGCTATAGTTAGCAAGGCGGGATTTGTCTCAATGCCAACAGATACAACCTTTACATTTATAAAAGAAGCCCAGGCCTGCTCTAATTCCTGATAGCATATGTTTAATAGTCTTTGGATTAACCTTAACTCAATTCTTGTAAAATCCTTGCCCTCTATTTTATAGGGCTTTGAACCTCCACCAAAAACATTACTAACTACCATGTATATAAGCTTTGGATCTATGGCGATAATGTGCTGTCCAGAAAGAGGCTCGATAACGAAAACCCCTATAGCGCAAGGTAAGGGAAGCTTAGAAATAAACTCTCTAAACCTTACTATGGAGACGCTCTCTCTGTATACCTCTGGTATGGTAGCTAAAAGAGAAGTAAGCCCTTTTCTTAAGCCGCTCGCCCATTTTTCAAATATAAGTTCAAGCCCAGCCATCCTGCCGGCGGATATGTGTTCAAAAAGATTAGGGTCTAAGGGTTTTACCCTTTCCTCTTTGGGAACAACCTTACCCTCCCCTTTACCAAGGGTTTCTAAAAGAAGGTTCACCTCTTCTTGGCTCAAAAACTCATCCGCCATCCTTAGCTCTTACTCCTTAACCATTTTCTTATTATATTGGCAACCTTATCTGGCTCTTCCTTTGCAATCTCTACCACCGCCTCCACGGCCTCTACCATTTTTGCCTTTTTCCTTAGCTCTTCCGCTTCCTTTATAACTTCGGTTGTTGGCACTTCTAAGGGGGTGGGCAAAGGAGCGACTTCCTTCTTCTTAAGAAGCCTTCTAAGAATAAACAATAAAGCTCCTGCTAAAAGGAAAACCAAAAGGGCAGAGATTGCAAGCCTGATATATTTTTCGTAGTCGGGGACAGGCTTTTCAAACTCCGGCCTTTGGAAAGGTATGGATTCCACCGTAATAGTATCACCTCTTTGCGGATCTATACCCGCAGAAGCTTCCACTATCTTTTTTATCTTTTCTGTGTCAAGGTTCTTTATGTTGGAATCCACCAATACACCTACGCTTAATCTTTTTACCTTTACAAAAGGATCAACGATATAAATCTCTTTTTTACTAACTTCATAATTGGTTAATGTCTCACTTTTTTCTGTAAGTATCTGTCCTGCACCTGCAACAGCACCAACGCCTGGTGGTATATTAGCTTGTGCACCGGGCACACCCGCCACTCCACCACTGGTCGTTCTTTCTTTTTTCTTTTGCTGGCTTACTATAGCAGTCATATCTGGGTCATATATCTCCTCTTTTTGCTCCTTTTTTGTCAAATCTAGGTCGGCGTAAACCTTTACTTTAACCGTGTCATATCCTAAAACCTCCTCTAAAGCCTTCTGAATTTTTCTTTCAAGGTTTTTCTCAAACTCAAGCTTTATCTTTAGTTCTCTATTTCTGATAGTTTCCTCCTCTTCCAAAAGGGCTGTCAAATCTTTCCCCATATTGTCCACTACTACCACCTTTTCAGGACGAAGCCTGGGAACGCTTGCAGATACAAGGTTTCTAATAGCCTTTATCTGTTCTGGGTTGATTTCATAGCCGGGCCTTAACTTTAAAAATACACTTGCGGTTGGTTCTTCCTCTTCTCTTACAAATATAGATTTCTGTGGCATGCCTATGTTCACCTTAGCATCTTCAATACCTTCTATTCTAAGTATTGTTCTGGCGAGCTCGCCTTCAACAGCTCTTTTAAAATTCACCTGATTTTGAAAATCTGAGGTGCCTATACGATCCTTATCAAAAATTTCATACCCAACTAATCCCTTGCTTGGTATACCTTTGGCAGCTAATTTCAACCTGATGTCCCTTGCCTGATTTTCGGGTACTAGAATACTTCTTCCATCGGGACTTATGTTATATTTTACGTTTTCTTTATCAAGTTCTGATACGATCGCTGTCATATCTTCTTGGGAAAGGCCAGCGTATAGTACTGTGTAATTAGGCCTTGCAAGAAAGGTTATTATAGTAATCAAAATGCCAAGGGTAATTAGAGGAATCCCTATCAGGAGAAGCTTTTGAGTCAGAGATAGAGTTGTAAATTTTTCATTTAAATCCCTTAAAACCTCCTTTAATCTTTCCATCTTTTACACCTGCATTCTATTTAACTCCTGATAGGCTTCAAGAAGTTTATTTCTCACTTGGATAAGGAGGTTTAGAGCTACGCTTGCCTTTTCAAACTCAATAACCACCTGGTGTAGGGGAATCTCTGCCCCTTTTAATATCTCTTCTCTTATAGCTCCAGCCTTCTTTTGTTCTTGGTTTACCCAATGTAAAAACTTGTTCAGCTCCTGTACAAAGCTACCACCCCTAACTTCCTTTATCTGTTTGCTTTCTCCTAAGATGGGGCCGATTTTTCTTATCTCCATAGTTCTAAGGTCCTTTGTGCCATTTCTCTTGTAGTCTTAAAGGCGTTGAGGTTTGCCTCATAGCTTCTCATGGCTGATATCATATCTACCATTTCTTTTACAAGTTCCACATTGGGATATCTTACAAAGCCCTCTGCGTCCGCCCTTGGATTCGTAGGATCAAAGACAATTCTAAAGGGTTCTTGGGATTCCCTTATTTCCCTTACATAAACCGGTATATAACCCTTTTTAATATCCTCAGGGTTTTCTATAGCTTCAAAAAGGGGCTCTAACTTCCTAAAAGGCTCTCCAGTAGCTTTGTAGGATTCAAAGTTTGCCAAATTGCTGGCTATGGTATTCATTCTTATCCTTTGAGCATACATCCCGCTGGCGGATATATCAAAGGCTTTAAAAAGGTCTATCATTGCCTACCCTCCCTTATAATGTTCTTGAGTTTATCAAAACTATTAGTGGCGAACTTCATATAAACTTCGTAAGCTATCCTGTTTTGACTTAACTTTGCCATTTCCTCCTCTATGCTTACATCGTTTAGGTCGTTACCTATCAACCTTTTACCGACCTCAAAAACTTTGAAGTTTTCAGAAGCAACAGCTTTTATATGTTTATCCCTTGTAGTCCTTAGTTGAGCTGGCTCTTCTATGTTAAAGGATACATCTTTTGTCTTGTAGTTGGGCGTATCTGCATTGGCAAGGTTGCTTAATATTACTTTATGCCTCTTCCAAGTATAGTTGAGATAAGGCACTATCTCGTCCGCACTTTTAAAAAGGTCCATTTTACCACCCCCACAGTGCTACTATAACCTTACTTATTATATTATCTTCCTCTTCAGCCTTTTTGACAACCCAATCTATAATATCTCGGTCTTTTGTTAGCTCTCCTATTTTAGCCAG
>JBKBPE010000112.1:0-3862 GCA_046293375.1 Aquificaceae bacterium | reverse complement strand
AAGGTTTTTGAAGAAATAAGACAAAGAGCTTTCACTGGCTTTATAGAAGTTAAATATTGGGATGCAGAAGACTTTATATACTTTTTCAAAGGAAAAGAAATAGGCGGTATAAGGGGTTTGCAAGAGGGCAATAGAGAGGTAATAGACCCTTTCCTATACAAACCCAAAGATTCTACGGGAGTTTTTTCCATGTACTCCACATCCCCAATAGAGGTGTTTGCCTTTAAGGAAAGCTTGAAGGATGAAATAACTCCCTACAGCTTTGTCCCCTACGGGCATGAATTGATAGCACCCATACAGGTCTCTCTTACAGAGCCCAACAGTTTATTAGAAGAGGTGCGCTCTTTGGGTGCTTATGGCTATATTGTTCTGACAGGAACTGAAGGCTTTGACGCCTTTATAGGCTTTGTAGAAGGGAAGCCTGTCTTTTTGTACAGAGAAGGGTCTTTTGATTTCTTAGGTCAAGAAGAGATAGTCCTTGACTTGCAGGACTCCTATATTGGGGCCTTTAGGCCGGATCCGGAATTTATCAATCTTCTGGCATCTCTAAACACTTTAAGAAGAGTAGAAACTCTAACCTTTACAAGGTTTGGAGAAATCAAAGCAGGACTTTCAAAGATAAAGGATGGTTATTACCTTTTGGAGTTTATCATATCCTACGGTTTTCGCTTGTTTGTGTTGATGGGTGGAGGACATCCCCTTTTGAAGCTTTTTAACGATTGTGGCAATATATCAGAAAGCAAACCCTTACCCAAGGAAGGGGGAAACTATCTTTTAAGAGCTTACAGCTTAGAGTTAAAAACCCAATTAGCCCCCATAAAGATCAGCTTTACACTCAGCGATAAAGAAAAAACGTACGTAAGCCCAGATGTTATATCTGCCATAAACAAGGCTTTTATAGAAGAGATAGGTCCCATAGGATCTTTGGTGTGGAGGAAGGTTTTTGAAAGATTAGGCTTTGAATTGAATAAGGTACCAGAAGGCCAGTTGAATAAGCTTTTACAAGTCCTTGCCTTGGAGATACCCGATGAAGGGCATAGGAACATTTTCATAGAAAAAACAAGGAGGTGGATAACATGAGGCTTATACCAAAAAGCATAAGGTGGAAGATAAGCATGCCTATTTTGCTCTTTGGCTTTTTGGCAGGCCTTGGAACGGGAATATATACCTATAAAACCCAGGTAGATCAGGCGGTACAGACTACCGAGGAAAAGGTTAAGGCGGTTATAGCCTTTAGCGACGGTTCAAGGGAGTATGTTAGAAAAACCCTTAGACCTCTTATTTTTGACTTCCTTGGAAGGGCTAAGGGCTGTGTGCAGGAGGATTTCATATTGGAAGCCCAATCTTCCAGCTTCTTTACAGCGTCTATATTTAACCTCTTCAACGAAAAGATTCCAAACTTTCAGTTAAGACAAGTAGCCTATAACCCAATAAACCCAAAGAACGAGCCAAAGCCTGAGGAGGCAAAGATCATAAACTTTATGAGGGCAACAAAAGCTAAAGAATATAGTGGAGTAATAGAAACAAGCGAGCAGAAGTTTTTTGTTCATGCTTTTGGAAAGATAGCAGAAGCAGGATGTATGCAATGTCACTCTACACGTGAGGCAATGCCAAAAACCCTCATAGCCAAGTACAATCCCCAGTACGATCCCAATTGGCAGGTAGGTGAGCTTGTGGGTGCGGTTATAGTGTCCGTCCCCTTTGATGCTATTCTACTAAGGGCACAGCTAAACGGTCTCATAAGGGGTCTTATTGTTTTTGGCATATTTGCAGGTATTTCCCTTTTCATACTTATAGCCCTTGACCGGCTTGTTTTCAAGCCGATAGAGGAACTGCAAAGAAAAGCAGAAGAGATAGCCAAGGGCAATGTGGATGAACCCATTGAAGCGAAATCGGACGATGAGATAGGCAAGTTGGCAGAGTCCTTTGAAAGGATGAGGGTAAGTATAAAGAAGGTTATGGATTTACTCAAATGATATAATAAGCTAAATGCGTTGGAGTAGGTATTTAGGGAATTTCTCACTCGGCGTATATTCTTGTTTATAATATAGCTCATGAAGGAGTTTCTCCAAAAGGTTTCTGATTTTGAAAATCTCACGGAGAGCGAGATAAAAGATGTCATAAAAGACATAGTGGAAGGTAGAGCAACAGATGCTCAGATAGGTGCCTTCATAATGGGGCTCAAAATGAAAGGGGAGAGTGTGGAAGAGATCTCTGGAGCTGCAAAGCTTTTTAGAGAGCTAGCAAATAAGGTTGAAGTCTCAAAATCAGAAGAGCTTGTTGACACGTGTGGAACTGGAGGGGACAGAAGCGGTACCTTTAACGTATCGACGGTCACTGCTTTTGTGCTTTCTGGTGCTGGTGTAAAGATAGCAAAACATGGGAACAGGTCTGTTTCATCTAGAAGCGGTAGCGCAGACTTGCTCGAATACATGGGAGCAAAGATAGACTTAGGCCCACAACAAGTAAAGACTATGATAGAGGAACTTGGCATAGGCTTTATGTTTGCCCCCATCTACCACCCTGCTATGAAAAGAGTGGTTGGGCCGAGAAAAGAGGTAGGCATAAGGTCTCTCTTTAACTTGCTTGGACCTCTTTCTAATCCTGCTGGCGCAAGAAAACAGCTCATTGGAGTCTTTTCAGAGAAACTTGTTGACAAAATGGCCCATGCTTTAAAAAGTATAGGAGTTATAAGTGCCATAGTGGTTCATGGGAAGGATGGATTGGATGAGGTTTCTGTATCATCTCCAACGTTAATAGCCCAGATGGAGAAAGGAGAAGTCACCCTGTACGAGTTTGTACCTGAGGATGTGGGGTTTAAAAGGTATCCCTTGGAATACATATGCGTCTCGGGGGTAGAAGAGAGTGCAAAGATTGCCCTTTCTGTACTAAAGGGTGAGCCATCCCCGGCCTACTATATGGTGCTTTTAAACTCCATGTTTGGTATGATAGTTTCTGGTAAAACAGAGGATAGAAAAACAGCTCTGGATATGGCAAAGGAGTCTATACACAGCGGCAAAGCATATGAAAAACTACAGAAATTTGTGGAGTTCTCCAAAAAGCTATAGATGGTAAAAGTTGGTAAGGTTAAGTACCTGAATACCATGCCCCTCTTTTACAGATGGGATGACCCATCCATAGAGCTTATCGAAGGACATCCTTCGGAGCTGGCTTGTAAGTTAAGGGAGGGAGAGTTTCAGGCTGGAATAGTCTCATCGGTAGAGTACATAATGAACAGGGAACTCTATGAGTTTGTGCCTAACATATCGGTATCTTCTAAGAGAAGGGTGTGCTCAGTGCTTTTTTTATCAAAGGTTCCTATAGAAAGCATAAGAAAGGTTTACATAACCCCCCATTCTCTATCTTCCAAGTACCTTTCCTTTTATATATTTGAAGAGGTTCTTAAGGTAAGACCTGATTATGTGAAGGAAAAAGATCAAGCGGACTGTCTTATGCTCATAGGGGATGAGGCCCTCACCGAGAAAAAGGAGGGAAAGTATGCTTACGTGTACGACCTTGGAGAAATGTGGTACAAAAAAAATAAACTGCCCTTTGTCTTTGCTCTGTTTATTGTTAGGAAAGATGCCCCAAAGGGACTGCTTCCCAAGATAACCGAGATGTGTCAAGCGTCAAAGGAGGCTTTCTTTGATGACCTAAAGAATAGAAAGATAAAGGTTGAGGGGTTTACACAGGAAGAGCTTCTTGAATACTTTACCCATTGCCTTTACAATGGACTTGATAAGAAAAGCATGCTATCCCTTGAAATTTTCACAGAATTTTTAACCTCAAAGGGTTATGCTAAAATAAAACATAGGAGGTATAAGGTATGAAAAAGGTAGCTTTGCTCTTGGTGCCAGTTTTA
>JBKBPE010000111.1:0-3863 GCA_046293375.1 Aquificaceae bacterium | reverse complement strand
TAACAACGGTGCTAAAATTATCATAAGAGAATGAGAGAATGTTTTGTGCTAGTGGGTGGCCAAAGTAGAAGGTTTGGGGAGGACAAGGCTACTTTTCTAATAGAAGGAAAAAGATGCATAGAACATATAACAGACAGACTGAAAGGAGTTTGCGACCGCTTTGTTGTTGTAGGAAAGGAGCAAAGAAAGTTTGAGTTTTTAAAAGATGTAGAATTTATACATGATACACTTCAGGATCAGGGAGCCTTGATAGGTATCCATACAGCACTAAAGAACGCAAAGAGCGATAGGGCTCTTGTGGTTGCTGTTGATACTCCCCTTTTAAATCCTCAGGTTGTGGATTACATCTTTAGAGGATTTGAAGAACCTATAACAGTTTTCTTGGTAAGAGGTAGGCTTTATCCTTTATTGGGCATTTACTCAAAGAGAGTGCTGCCAGAGTTGGAGG
Organism: Aquificaceae bacterium; assembly: GCA_046293375.1. GTDB lineage: Bacteria > Aquificota > Aquificia > Aquificales > Aquificaceae > Hydrogenobacter. Next base: position 3,415 of record JBKBPE010000111.1, on the reverse strand, counting down.
CCTATCTTTCTGAAGGTAAGAGGAGGGTAATAGAGTTTCTTGATAGGGTAGGGTACAGGTACATAAAGGAAGATGAGATAATTTCCCTTGACCCAGAGCTTTGCTCTTTCATAAACATGAACACAAAGGAAGACTTAGAAATTATAATTAAATACCTATGGGCGAGAAAAGGTTAAGAGTTGGCGGTATGACTTGCGAACACTGTGCTAACACTGTCAGAAGAGCTCTCATGTCCATAGATGGCGTGTCCGAAGTCAAGGTTGATTTAAGGAGTGGAGAAGTGAGAATCCTTATGCAAAAGCACATCTCTGAAGAAGCCCTCAAGGAAGCTATAGAAGAGTTGGGATACAAAGTGATAGGTGAGGTTTGAAGAGTTTAAAAAGGGGCTTACACACCTTGAGCTTGTAAGTAAAGGATGGAGAAGTTATGTTTATAAGGCTCTCTTTGAGGGTAAAAAGGTTGCAGTAAAGGTGGCAAAGGGTAATAACTTGAAGTATGCCATAAGAAAGGAGGCACAGATACTAACAAAACTAAGAGGTATCAAAAACTTTCCACAGATCGTTGCTTGCGGGGAGGATTTCATAGTCTACGAGTTTATAGAAGGACTGCCCTTAGAGAAATGTTGCTTGACTAATAAGGAGAAGAAAAGGGTGTATAAAAAAGTACTGGAACTTGCCTTTCTCCTTGATAAGATGTGTGTATCAAGGGAGGAGTTTCAGAGATTGGACAAGAACATTATAATAAGCAAAGGGGGAGAAGTATATGTCATAGACTTTGAAAGGGGTAATGTGAACTGCACGAGAAAGAAAAACGTACCACAACTCATCCAGCTCTTTAGAAGGGAGGGATACATAAGCTTTGATGAAGCCATAAGGCTGGGTAAAGAATATGGCAAAGGTCCAGAGAGAGTCTTCCAAGAGCTTAAAGGAAAGCTTGATAAGAGTCTATGAACAACTCTTGGATGCCTATGGCTACCAAGGATGGTGGCCAATAGACAGAGAGTATCATCTAAAAAGAGGCACAAACCCCGAGGAGGAAATAATAATAGGTGCTGTACTCACACAAAACACAAGCTGGAAAAACGTAGAAAGGGCACTTGAAAATCTAAAAGTACATGGAGAGATATCCTTGGAATACATTCGCAGAGAAAAGGACGAAAGATTAAAGGAACTTATAAAGCCTTCTGGGTTTTACAATCAGAAGGCGAAAAGGCTAAAGCTCGTTGCACAATTTTTCAATCCCATAGAGGTTCTAAAAACTGTAAAGAGGGACGAACTCTTGAATTTGAAGGGTATAGGAGGTGAAACTGCCGATGTTATCCTCCTCTATGCGGGAGACAGACTCACCTTTGTGATAGATAGGTATACTCAGCGATTCTTCGAAAGATTTTACAACTTGAAACGCTCTTATGAAGCTTTAAAGGCCTTTTTTGAGGAAAATCTACCAAAAGATCTTAAAGTATACAAGGAATTCCATGCTTTGATGGACCAACATGCAAAGGTTTTTTGTAGAAACACCCCCCTATGTGGGGGATGCCCTATAAGGAACCAATGTATCAGTGCAAGCCCATCCTCTTAAGCAGGCTTTCTCTCCAAACCCAAAGCACCAAACCCATGATTATCAGATAAGCTATAACCCCTATACCCATAATGCCTCTTTTTATTTTTTCAGCGGGGGATGGTTTTGAAACGGAGCCAAGATAAGCCACTATCTTAGCAGTTTCTTCTGGCCTTCCAGTCATCACAGGAGGCATGGTTGTACCGGGCAGTACCTTTTGCGGTTCTAATATAAAGTTGAAGAGGTATTCCTTCCCTCTTGATAAGTAGATGGTTGATAGGTCAGGGGGAATTTTACCAAAGGACTCTTTTAGCTGGCTTAGTTCCGTGTTGAAAGAAGATTCGTAGACTTCCCTTGGAAGCACCCTGCCGTATTTTTCCTGAAGGGACTTCAGATTGGGGTTTGCCTGTATAGCTGAAGGGTATACCGCATCGTACCTGACAGAGTGGCATGCTGTGCAGTTCTGTTCAAAGAGCTCTTTACCCTCCTTTGCATACTTAACATCCTGAGCTATCTTGGTATACTGCTCTGGCATCTCGTACTTTTCATGAGGAGCAAAGATATTGTTTATCCATATTATGTAGAAGAATACAAGGGTTAAAGCAGTAAAGAACACTGTCTTTATCATGTTTTTACCTCCCTTTTACCTTTAATGCAGCCATCTCTATGAGCGAGATAATAGGCAAAGACAGGAAGAAGGCAAAGAGCAATGCTGTGAAGAAAAGCCCAAACTTGGCGTTAATGGGTGTTGGTGGCATAGTTCCAAGTATAGTAAGTGCCATAGAAGAGATTATAAGCACTATGAACATCACGAAAAAAATGGGCCTATTTCTGGCACTCTTTATGGGGGAAAAATCAAGCAATGGTAATATAAGGAGAAAAACCAATGCAAGACTGAAGGCAACAAGGCCCAAAAACTTATTAGGTATAGACCTGAATATGGTGTAAAAGGCAAGAAGGTACCATTCAGGAGCTATATGCGCCGGTGTCTTGAATGGATCTGCGGGTTCAAGATTGTCCGCTGGCAGAAAGTGATGCATGTTGAAGAAAACAAAGAAGAAAAGTACAGCTAAATAGCCCATAACGTAAGCCCCTTCTTTTAGGGTCATATAGGGATGGAATGGAACTCCTTCTTTTTTCTTATCTATCTCCACACCATTTGGGTTTGATATGCCAGCTGCCCTTACAAGATACAAGTGGAATGAGACAAGTCCTAAAAGGATCAGAGGAAACAACCATATATGAAGACCAAAGAACCTCCCTAGTGTGATCTGTCCAAGTTCATATCCACCCTTCATCCATACGGATACGATCTCGCCCAGAGCTCCAGGAATGGCTGTTGGTATTTCAGTCGTCACCACCATACCCCAGTAAGAGAGCTGTCCCCAAGGAAGAAGGTATCCAGAAAGGGCTGTCATAAGAAGGACAAAAAATATAAACCATCCTACTATCCATGTGAGTTCCCTGGGCTTTTTATAGGCGTTGTAGTATATACCCGTAAGCATGTGAAGATATACTACTGCTAAGAAAAAGTTAGCACCAGCAGCATGTACGTGTCTGAAAAGCCACATGAAGGGCGTCTCTTTCAATATAGTGTAATTGGCGCTATCAAAGGCTGCGTGAACATTGGGTTGATAGTACATGGTAAGAAAGATACCCGATATTATCTGTATAGCAAAGGTTACAATGGCCATAACTCCAAAGGCATAGGGGAAGGTTAAATTCTTAGGAACTTTGTAGTCGATCATCTGAGACTGCCAGAGTTCACTAAAATGAGCCCTTTCATTTATCCACCTTCCTATTCTTCCAAGCATACTAACACCTCCTTAGGTTTGTTCTTTTATAAACCCAGATTCTC
>JBKBPE010000110.1:0-3930 GCA_046293375.1 Aquificaceae bacterium | reverse complement strand
CCATCCGTCCAAGAAGCCGATCTTTATCACGTAAACCTTAAAGCTGTCCCAGAGAGGATTGAACAAAAGATTGTAAAATCTAAACCTTTTGCCTTCCTTTTTCATGCTAAGTGCCATTATCTTTGAGTATCTAACTGTCTTTTCTGCTTGATGGTAAAGACTTTTAAAGGAGTAGTGATTTAGAAAGCCCTTTAGTTTTCCAGCCTTACCCGAGTATATGTAGCTTTCATGAAGTTCACCCTCAATACGTACATAACCTCTTTTGAAAAGCCTTACTCTCCACTCTGGCTGCCACGTATGCTTTAAAAAACTACCGAGGTAGTATGTTCTTCTGTTAACCATGTATACATTGTAAACAGGGAGGTCAAGCGCTTGCCTTATTGATAGCCTTAACTCTTCCGAAAGCTCTTCGTCTGCATCTACAACGAGAACCCAATCACCCTGACAGAGGCTTATACCGTAGCTTAGCTGATGGGAGTATCCTTTCCACTCCTTAAAGTACACCTTGGCACCAAGGGTTTTGGCTATCTCCACAGTCTTATCCTTTGAACCAGAATCAACGACTATTATTTCATCGGCTACATCCAGGAGACTTCTTATAACCCTTTCTATGTTCCTCTCTTCGTCCTTTGTACGTATAACGGCAGAGAGCATATTAATCAAACACCTCCAAAAAAAGACCCCTTGTCTCCACCATCCTTCCTTTTATTTCCTCAAAGAGTTCTTTTTCGTCCATTCCTAAAGAAGAGGCAACCTTTTTCATATCTTGATGTGTCAGTGTGGAAACACCCCTCTCCTTGGACAGCCTTAGCCTTGTTTCTACTAACCTTAGAAACATATAGTTCTCGTAGGCCCTTTTAAGTATAGAGTGTCTTCCCATGAGCTTTTGATAAGCTTTTATCATGGATGGTTCCCTGAGTCTGTCCAAAAGTATAAAGTACTGGATCAAAAACTCACCATCAAGTATACCGCCAGCGCCAAACTTGAGGTCTACAATGTCATTTCCTTTCTTTGCCTGAGACTCTAAGGCAAACCTCATGTTCTTTATCTCTTCCTTCTCTCTGCTTGTCAGAGGCCTATCAAAGAGAAAACCCTTCAAAAGGGTTTCGAACTCTCCAAGGAGTTTCTTATCTCCAGCTATGTACCTGCACCTTGTCCATGCTATCCTTTCCCATGTTCTTGCTTGTTTTTCAAAGTACTCTTTGTAAAACTCCAATGACGGGACGAGCTCTCCCTTCGTTCCCATGGGTCTAAGCCTAAAATCTACATCGTAAAGGTAGCCTTCCTTTGTATGGGTTGTCAGAAACCTTATAAATTCCTGAGCTTTCTTTGTGTGTTCTGGAGAATACTCTTTTGTCAGAAAAACAAGGTCAAGGTCCGACCCAATGCTGAGCTCTGAGCTTCCATACTTCCCCAGTGCAAGGAGAGCTACGTTTACATCCTGCATCTCCCAAAGCCTCTGCATAAGAAAATCTGCAAGAAGCGTAAGATTCTCAAAGAACTCTACAAGCTTTTTGTACTCTTGCTCTTCCTTGGTAAGATAAACAAGTATCATCCTTATCTCCCAAACCCTTTTGAACCTTCTGAAAAGGTTTTCTGGGCTGAGGTTTAGGGTTTTTTTGTACTTTTCAAATTCTTCCTGAAGCATGCTCTCATTTGGAAAATCTTGATAGAGTGTCAGAAGGTCCTCCACAAGGTCCGGATACCTACTTATCAGAGTAGAAAGGTAAGAGGATAAAGAAAAAACGTCACAAAGCTTTTTTAGCACATCCTCCTTTGATGGGCTGAGCACAACCTTTCTACCCGTTGGATTGGAGAAGAACTTGTCAAAGTTGCTAAGCGTTTCATCTGGGTCTGGAGATTGGGATATGTATTCTATAGCCTTTGGAAGGGTCTGTATAAGCATTCTCCTTTCGGAGCTCGAGAGCTTTATGCCCTCCCTTCCATGTACATAGCTCAGAAGCACGTTGTAAGCTCTTAGTGGATTCTTAAAGCCAAGACTGCTAAGCACTTCTTTGGCAAGCTCTGCATCCTGTGCAAGCACCACCTGCTGAATGGGCTTCAGCTCTTCATACTCTTCCGAAGGTATTATGCTCGAGAAGATCTTGCTTACTCCTTCCATGTAATGTTTTAGCTTCTCTTCAAACTCATCCTTTGTGTAGCCAAGCATCTTTGCTATGGTTGGCATATCTTCTTTTGAAAGCCTTTGGCTTTGAAGACACTTATAAGTCTGGATCTTGTGTTCCACCCTTCTTAAAAATTCATAGGCCTCTTCTAAGAATGAAGACTCAACGTCAGAGAAAACACCCTTCTGACCCAGCCTCCATATGGCTTTAAAAGTGTTGCTTTCTCTGAGGAAGGATTGCTTACCACCAAGGAGCAAAACAAGAGACTGAACGGTAAACTCGAGCTCCCTTATGCCGCCTTCTCCTGTCTTTATGTTCAGACCACCAAAGACATTTCCTTTGGCTTGTGCTGTTATTTGGGCTTTCATAAGCTTTATCTCCTCTATCATCCTCCAGTCTGTAGACCTTTTGAAAACAAAGGGTACCTTAACATCCCTTTCAAAAGCACCGTAGAGTTCTTCATCGCCGGCGGAGAATCGGGAACGCAAGAGAGCAAACCTCTCCCACGTCCTTCCGTAAGATTCGTAATAGAGCTCTGCACTCCTCAAGGACATGCTTATGGGTCCAGACCTGCCAAAGGGCCTAAGGTCTAGGTCCACCTCGTAGGGCTTTCCCTCTGATGTTGTCGTGTTCATAAGGTTGAGCACTTTTTGGAAGACCTTTGAGAAAAATTCACTCAGTGTGAGCCTCCCAGCCGTTCCCTTATCCGAAGAATGAAGAAACATAATGTCTATGTCCGAGTAATAGTTGAGCTCCAAGCTACCCAGCTTACCAAGAGCTATTATGCATCCAGTGGACTCCCTTCCGTCTTCCTCTGTGGGTGTTCCAAAAAGGTCCTTCATCTCCTCAAGAGCTCTTCTATAGCATACTTCCATCATGGCATCTGGAAGGTATGAGTATTCTGCAAGAAGGTCCTCAAGCTTTGCTGTTCCAAGTATCTCTTTAGAGAGGATCCTCATAAGCTCTCTGTGTCTGTAGTGGGCAAGCCTTTTAGAAAATTCTTGGTCTTCGTAGCATCCAGAGAGCATCCCTTCCAGCTCTCTGAGGTAGTCTTCTTTCTTTTTAGTCAAGTACCAAAGGCCAGGTATGACTTTTTGAAATTCTTCTGGGTTGTTTATGAGAAAGTTCCTTATACATTCTGAGTGGTCCAAAAGCTCCAAGAGCAAAACAAAGCGCCTCTGGTTTAGGTAGTCTATCAAACCCTTGGGTTCTTTGTGATTTTTTAGAAGCTTCTCTATGCTCTCCTTGGTTTTCCTTTGGTTTATGAGTTTTTTTTCGGCAACGTACCACCACTCTGATGGAAACACATTATAATTATACTACCTTGGGCGATTAGCTCAGAGGAAGAGCGCCATCCTCACACGATGGAGGTCGGAGGTTCGAGTCCTCCATCGCCCATTTTTAACCTCTCACCCGGCGTATATTATAATTTCGTTTAAGGGCTTCATGGTGTATAAACAGCCTCAATCCTTGCGGTATTCAAACCTTGTGAGTCTATAACTTCGGAAATTATAGAGAAAACAAGACCCTTATTCCCCGGAATTAGCTTGCTGTAAACTACACCTGTAATCTGATCACCTGGCGGTGTAGAATAGCCCAAAAAACAAACATCTACTGTGTTGTTATATACTTGGTTTGAGCCTTTTAACTTAAGTTGAAGATTTAATCGGCATCCAAGGCTTATGTTTAAACCCTGTAGGTTAGGGCAATTGGGATTGTTTACAGGACTTGCGTTGTCTGGACATTGTTCAAGGCTTCTTGCTATGGTATCAAATATTCCAGAAGCTATGGCATAGTTTACACC
>JBKBPE010000109.1:0-3944 GCA_046293375.1 Aquificaceae bacterium | reverse complement strand
CCTCTGCAGTAAGGATGATCACAGGTGCCCGGGTATTTGTGAGTCCTGAGTCAGGATCAAGTTTTTGGGACTTTGATGAGCTGGAAGAAACAGATACAAGCTATATGTTAGAAGGTTTATTGGATAAACCAAAAGATGGAGAAATAAGGAGAGAGATAAAAGAGCTTGTGGAAGAAGCTAAGGTAGAGATCTCTTGATCTCTTTCCCTTATGGGCAACAGAAAAGGACTACAATGTTTTTGTTATAATTTTATGAGTGAAGGTTTTGGTTGTAGGTAATGGTGGGAGAGAACACGCCTTAGTTTGGAAGCTAAAAGACAGCAAGCTTGTAAAAGATATTTATATAGCAAGAGGAAATGCTGGAGCATGGCAAATAGCGAAGAAGGTTGATATAGAACCAACAGATGTAAAAGCTATCTCTGAGTTTGCAGAGAAAAAGGGTATAGATTTTACAATAGTTGGGTCAGAATCTCCTCTTGCGGAAGGTATAGTAGATGAATTTGAAAGTAAGAGTCTTAACATCTTTGGACCATCAAAGAGAGCCTCAATGCTAGAAAGCAGTAAAGCTTTCGCAAAGAGCCTTATGCAGAAATACAGCATACCAACTGCTGCCTATGAAGTTTTCAATGACCCAAGCAATGCAAAAAGGTTTGTAAAAGATTTTGGAGTACCCTTAGTTGTCAAGGCTGATGGACTTGCAAGCGGGAAGGGTGCCATAGTTTGCATGAGCGAGAGAGAAGCCATGGATGCTGTAGATAGGTTAATGGTAAAGAGAGAACTTGGAGAGTCCGGAAAAAGCATTGTCATAGAAGAGTATCTTTATGGAGAAGAGGCTTCTTACATAGTTATGCTAAACGGTGAAAACTATATCCCACTACCCACATCTCAAGACCATAAGAAACTTTTAGATGGTGATAGGGGTCCAAACACTGGTGGTATGGGGGCCTATTCACCAACGCCTTTCATAGACACACAGACGGAGGAGAGGGTAAGAAAAGAAATAGTAGAGAGGTTAATAGAAGCTTTAAGGAAGGAGGGGATATATTACAGGGGTTTTCTTTATGTGGGCCTAATGCTAACAAAGGATGGACCAAAGGTTCTGGAGTTTAACGTGAGGCTGGGAGACCCTGAAGCTCAACCCATACTGATGAGATTAAAGGGGGATTTTTTTGAAGATATCCTTAACTTCCACGATGGCAGGCAAGTAAGGTTTGAAGTGGACAGAAGATACACTCTATGCGTAGTCATAGCAAGCAGGGGATATCCAGAAAATCCAGAGACGGGCCACAGGATAGAAGGGTTAGAAAGCCTAAAGGATGAAGATGTTATAGTTTTTCATGCTGGTACGGATATGAAGGCTGGAAAGCTGATAACGAAGGGGGGGAGAGTTTTAAACGTGTGTTCTTGGGGGCAAAGTCTAAGTGAAGCTAGGGAAAGAGCATACAAAGCTATAAACAATATAAAGTTTAAAGGGATGCAGTACAGAAAGGATATAGGAAGTCGGGCATTGAATTATTTTAAGGCTGTTTGAGTATCCTTCTTTCATATATAACTGCAAGAGAAAAGAGTATGGTAAATATAATTGGACCAATGAAGATTCCAACAAAACCAAAAGTCAAAAGCCCACCCACAGTTGCAAAGAACAGAACTATATAAGGGATCCTTATACCCATCTTCATTATCAATGGCCTTACAATGTTATCTATAGTGGATATTACCAAAAGGCCCCATGCAAACATAAAAATACCATAATACAAACCCTTATCGATAAAAGTATAAACTGCTATTGGAAACCAAACAAAACCAGTTCCAAAGGGTGGTACAAAGGATGCCATAAAAGTCAGTAAACTCCACAAGAGTGAATATTCTATACCTATGATGGTATAAGCCAGAAAAGCAAGGAGACTCTGTACTGTAGCTACGCCTATACTACCATACACAACTGCCAGTATAGTCCTATAGACAGTCAAAAGAATCTCATGAAGGTCCTCCTGGTACATAGGAACAAATCTCTCAATAAAACCTATGAAGCTTTTACCATCTCTCAGTATAAAGAAAAAGCTTATAAGAAAGACAAAGGATTTAAATATTACAGAACCAGTAGCAAAGACCATAGAAGTAAAAACCTCACCCAGTTTTTGAGTCAGCTTGCCTATATAGGATGCTACGTTGTTTTTAAAGTCCTGTGATTGGATGTACTCTTGGATCCTTTGAAGAGTATCTTGACTTAAAAACCTGTCAACAAATGGTAAAGAATAAACATCATGGAGAATATCTGCTATGGTGTGGTTTTGAAAGTAATAGATCAGAGACCTTGTTATTTCCATAGATTGGTGGACAGTAACAATACCCAAAAAGAAAAAGGGAATAACTATAAGTACGAGGACTATAAGGGTTATAAACAGCGCCGAAAGGCTATTGCTGCGCATTATTCTCGAGAGCTTCATATGTGGCGGGTAAAAAACAAGAGAGAAGATAATAGCCCAAAGTATAGGCTTCAAAAAGGGAATTAGGACAATAAGCATAAGCAATGTAAAGAAAATAGTCAGCCCTAAAAGAAAGTAGGAGAAGATCCTTTCTTTGCCCATTGGCCTGTCTTCTATATTATTATATTCTTTTTTTTATACGCCGGATGAGAAATGGGGTTATAATTATAGCCCTACCACTTTTTTATTGATAGGCTTGTGTCTAAGCTTTTTTGAATTTTTCACTCGGCGTATTTATACTATAAAATTATATCCGTTTTGGAGGTGCGCATGGAAAGAATACCCAGCATAGAGGACAGGTTTTTTACTCTCCTCAAGGATTTTTTTAAGGACATACATAAAAGGGAACCCTTTGCTATGGAGCTCTCCCAGTACAAGCTTAACCTAAAGTCCAAGCTTCTCGAAATCATAGATCAGTTTACTCCAGATTATGAAACATCCAATAAAAGTTTTAACAGTGCCCTGGAAGCTTTGGATAGATTCTTTAGCGATTCTATAAACAAGCTGGACCTCGAAAATGAGAAGGAGCTCAAGAGGTACATACAGGCCCTTGAGGAGACAAACCAAGTGGTCAAAGAGTTTCTTTACGAAAGCAGTTTAAAAGACAAAAGTGTGCTTTCAAGAGTATCTGGAAAGATAGGAGAAATGGTCGAAATGCTCAGCTACCAACAAAGAAAAAGGTCTAGTCTTTTCAGAAAATTAAAGAAGGCTCTTGGTTTATGAAGTTTGGATATGTGGCAATAGTAGGAAAGCCAAACGTAGGTAAATCTACGCTCCTAAACCAGATTATAGGGAAAAAAGTCTCTATAGTTACGCCCAAGCCTGGAACTACACGCATAAGAGTGTTGGGAGTTAAAAACTTACCAGATGAAGCGCAAATAGTTTTTTTAGATACTCCAGGCATATACAAACCTAAGGATGCTTTGGGTAAGGCTATGGTTGAAGCGGCTAATGCTTCTCTTAATGATGCAGACATAATCCTCTTTATGATAGATGCCCAGGATGGATGGAAGGACGATGACGAAATGGTATTTTCCTACTATATAAAGCCCTTTGGGGAGAAGAGCATCTTTTTAGTCATAAACAAGGTGGACAGACTTGGACCCTTAAAAGAATCCCTTCCCTTGGTGGAATACATAACAGAAAAGCACAAGGAATTCAAAGAGGTCATACCCATAAGCGCTCTGAAGGGTTATAACGTGGATGAGCTTTTAAAGACCATAGTTAAATACTTGCCAGAAGGCCAGTCTCTCTTTCCTGAAGACATGGTAGTAGACCTCCCACTACGTCTCATGGTGGCAGAAATAATAAGGGAAAAGGTCATCCTTCAGGTTCATCAGGAGATTCCCCAAGGCGTGGCAGTTGTCGTTAGTGAGATATCTTCTGGAAAGCATGACCCAAAAGTTCTTGTAATAAAGGGTGAGGTCATAGTTGAAAGGGAAAATCACAAACCCATAAT
>JBKBPE010000108.1:0-3996 GCA_046293375.1 Aquificaceae bacterium | reverse complement strand
AAGACAGGAAGTACAAAGTTCATAGGGTTTGACGTGATTGAGAATCTTGAATACGTAAGCACAACATCGATGGATACAGTATGCCATTGGTGTCCCATAAACTGCCAGAGAACTTTCATAGATGTCAAAATTCCAGGTGGAAAGGGAAGAACTTGGAGCAAGGTGGCTCTGCAAGAAGGATGGATAAGACTTATAGTCAATAACGCATGTCCCAAAGGACTTGTGGAAGATGCAAACGAACTCAAGGCCATAAAGGAAAGGATGGAAAGGATAAAAAGCACCTTCCCAAACGTCTCACAGCTAGTGAAAAAGGAAGCCTTTAAAAGGTCAAAGAATGCTCAGGCTGTTTAAGCTAAGGAAAAAATCTGCCAAGGCCGATCGTTCCCACATAAGGATAGGAATACCAAGGTTTTTAAACATCTGGGGTACGCATCAGTTTTGGGTTGGCTTTTTTGAACACCTTGGGGTTAAGGTCCTTTTCAGTTCTGAAACTTCCGAGGAACAATACAGGGATTATGGGAAGGGCAAGATAACGATGGATAGCTGCTTTCCAGTGAAGTGTTTATCTGGACATATTGGAGAGCTACTCACAAAAGATATAAACGTGCTTTTTGTCCCCATGATATACTCCCTTCCCTCTTTCCTGAAGGGTCACGTTTTGGATACCATAAGCTGCACAAGGGTTATGATGGCTCCAGAGAATATAAAAGCAGGTTTCTTGAAGGAGAGGGATGAATTCTCCGCAAGGGGTATAACGTACGTATCCCCTTTTGTAACCTTTGGAGAACCGGAGCTTCTTCCCAAACAGCTCTATGAATCTATAAAAGATGTTTTTGATGTTTCTTACGAAGAGGTAAAAAGGGCTGTAAAAGAGGGGATAAGATCCCTGGAAGATTTTGACAGGAAAATAAGGGGGAAAAGCAGGGAGATAATAGAGTGGTGTATGTCGGAGGATAGACCGGCAGTGCTCATACTTGCCAGACCATACCATATGGACTCTGGAATAGGCCATGACATAGATGCGGAGTTTCAAGCTTATGGGTACCCTGTCCTTTGGTACAATTATCTACCATTGGACGAGGACATACTGAACTGGCTTTTTGGGAGAGACGTACAGGCTAGTATTATAAGGAGTTTTCTTGACATATGGGACGTTTGGAGGTCATCTTACAGCTCCAATACAAACGAGATAATATGGGCCGCAAAGTTTGGGTCAAGATTTCCCTGGATAACAGCTGTCATAAGACTTTCAAGCTACGAGTGCGGGATGGACCAGCCCACCTTCACACCCGTGCAAAGAATAGTCGAGAGTAGGGGAACGCTGTTCTTCAAGTTTGGTGAACTGGACGAAACAAAACCAACAGGGAGCATAAAGATAAGGGTAGAGACAATAACTTACTATCTGGAGAGATATTCAAAGGAGATAATAGAAAGAAAGCTCCAAATGCTCCCACCAAAACCTTTTAAAAGGTGATCTATACTAAATATCATGTTGAAAGAGCTAATAAAGAGTAACGAAACCAAGCTTCTTATGGTTGTGCTGGATGGGCTTGGTGGGCTTCCCATAAGGGATGGAAGAACGGAGCTTGAAATAGCCCAAACACCCAACTTAGACAGGCTTGCCTGGGATTCAGCCCTTGGCATGCATATACCCGTAGATTATGGCATAACTCCAGGGAGCGGTCCTGGACACTTAGGTATATTTGGCTACGACCCCAAAGCTTACCAAATAGGGAGAGGTATACTTGAAGCTCTTGGTCTTGACATTGAAATAAAAGACACAGATATAGCCATAAGGGGAAACTATGCAACGGTAGAGTACATAGACGGTAGGCCAGTGATAAAAGACAGAAGAGCTGGGAGGATACCCACGGAAGAAAACAGAAGAATAACGCAAAGGATAAAAGAGGAAATAAAAGAGATAGATGGCGTGAAGATTTTTGTAGAAACTGGTATGGAACACAGAGTGGCCGTAGTGCTCAGTTTCCCTTCCCCCCTTCCAGAGGGAAGCGATGCAATAAAAGATACAGACCCACAAGGAGAAGGTCTTGAACCTTTGGAACCACGCGGAGAGAATGAGCATGCCAGTGAAGTAGTCAAGGTTGTAAATAAGTTTATACAAAGAGTTGGAGAGGTTCTCAGAAATGAAAAGAGGGCAAACTATATACTCCTGAGGGGCTTTTCTCAAAAACCGAAGCTGGATAGTTTCAAAGAGAGATTTGGGCTAAAGGCTTGTGCTATAGCCCTTTATCCTATGTACAGAGGCCTTGCAAGCTTGGTAGGCATGGACGTTATAAGGCCAGAAGGATATAGCATGGGGGATGGGGTCAGAACCCTAAGGGAAGTGTGGAAAAGGTACGATTATTTTTTTCTGCACATAAAAAAGACAGACTCTTACGGGGAAGATGGCAATTGGGAGGGAAAGATTAAAACAGTAGAGGAGTTTGATTCTTACATACCAAGCATACTGGAGCTAAAGCCTGATGTTTTTGTGATAACCGGGGACCACTCTACACCTTCTTTACTAAAGAGTCATTCTTGGCATCCAGTACCCATTCTACTTAAATCGCCCTTTGTGCTTGGCAAAACCTCAGTCAGGTTTACAGAAAGAGAGTGCTTGAAAGGTGAACTTGGTATAATTCCAGCAGAAAAGCTGATAAACCTAATGCTTGCTCATTCCCTTAGGCTTGTTAAGTATGGCGCTTAACATAAACCATGGAGGTGGAGCATGCTATTACTTTTGTTTTTAATTATTACCTTGGCAATGGCCCTATCAGAGCAGGAGAGGAGCGGAGAAGTGTTGATAACAGCCTTAACCTTCATGGAAAGAAGCTACAAGTTTGGGTCAGAAGATACACAGGCTATGGACTGTTCGGCCTTTGTACAGAAAGTATTTGCTGCAAACAACATCTATCTTCCTAGGACCACAAAGGAGCAGGCAAACTACGGGGTATATGTGAGCAGAAGAGACCTAAAGCCAGGAGACCTTCTCTTCTTTGCTACATATGCAAAGCATCCATCCCATGTAGGAATATACATAGGCAATGGAAAGATGATACATGCATCTACCAATCTTGGTATAACTATAAGTGATATAAACGAGCCCTATTGGAGGAGAAGCTTCCTCTTTGCTAAGAGAATCATTAAGAATACAGACTGGGACGAACTTAAGGGGGTCATAGATAACTCATACATGGAGGGTAGATAAGCCCTTAAAGTACACACATCACTCTGGAATCCATACGAGTCATCTAACTTTCAGAAGATATACATCATAATCTCTGCTCAAGCTATATTTTTTTATAAACCCATTTGCTTTGTGGTGGGAACAATCTACAACATATTCAGCTTTAGGGGTAAGCTCTATCTTTCTGAGAGGTTCGCCTTTAGCAATCCCCAAATATAAACATATTGACAGCTCAGAAGAGCAATTGCACGCTATAGGCCTTGAAAGGTCAACAGTTTTCATTATATCCATAGCTATTCTTTTCCTTGAAGTTTCTCTCTCCGTATAGTAGGGAAAGAAAAGAAGGCCAAATGCGGATCTTAGAAAGATTGTTATGAGTAGTGTTATAAGAAAAGCCTTCCTTATTTTTTGGCAAGAGTTTATAAAGTGAGCAGACACCAAAGCAAAAAAAGGGTAGATGGGAAGTACATACCTTCCTGCACTGTTGGATAGAAGATAAGGCGCAAAGTTAGCAAGCAAAACAAGGGTAATCGCGACCAAGTTTTTAGTCATGTTCATGCTTTTGTTCTTGAAAGCCATAAAGAGGGAGGCCAAAAGAAAAAGGCTTGTGGGTAAGGTGTCCTTCAGGGTAAGAAGAAGCAATCTAATGGGTCTCAGATAAAAAGCTCCTTCGTTGCTAACTCTTGAAAGACTCTCCCAAAATAGTGTTGTTAAATACCTGTATGGATCTGCTGTAGTAAAAAGCCAAAGGGCGGGAATGGAAAAGGCCAAAAGGTAAGATAAGAATACTTTCCTTGAAAAAAGCTCTT
>JBKBPE010000107.1:581-4154 GCA_046293375.1 Aquificaceae bacterium | reverse complement strand
ATCTACCGATTTCAACCTCCTAACTACAAAGCTCCTTCCGTTAACGCTTAACCTTTTGAAGGTATCCCTGTCGCTAAAGAAACCCATCAATCTGTAACCAAGCATTCTTTCCGAATCCAGGAAGGATGCCGCCTTTTGAACTATACCATCTATACCTATAACTATAAACCTTTTTACTCCAAACCCCCATTTAAAAAGCAGTTTCTTTGAGAGATACCTTAAAAAGGTTATAACTGGGTACATATATATCCCCAGCATAAGTATCATAAGCCTAGAGACTTCTTCAGACTTCTTTGTAATGCCAACCAGGAAAAATACGGATGCAATACTAAGGAAGACAATCTTAAAAAGCCTTCTGAGGTCCTCTGGAAATGTGTATCTTTTAGTATACAGGCCTTCATAAAATAGGAAGAAGATAAAGACGAGAGTCATCCACCACATGCTGAGGAAATGAAGCAGTGGAAAGGTAAAGACAAATTCCTCTTTGAGGATGGGATTAAGCATCAGACGAGTAAAGTAGGAAAGAGTTAAGGAAACATAGTAGGAAATCAGGTCAGACGCCATCAAGACTAAAAAAAAGGAAGCATCCTTAAACCATTTATCCATATCAAAAAGATTATAAAACAAGGGTTAGTCAGCATATTCATAGACTAAGGTTCCTAAGTACTCTCTCAAAGCCTTGATCGAATCATCTAAGACGCCCATTTTTGGAAGAAAGCTAAATAGGTTGTATCTTATATCCCTTTTAAAATCCGTTGGGTAAGGAATCACATCCATCCCCTCCTTTTTGAAGGAAAGCACGGCTCTTGGCATATGATAAGCAGATGTGACCAGGACTATCCTTCTGTAGCCTCTCTCTTCACATATTTTCTTTACAAAGAGGGAGTTCTCCTTTGTATCCCTGCTCTCTACTTCCGTTATTATACTCTTCCTATCAACTCCCAGGCTCAAGAGAAAAGACTTCATTATATCTGCATCCGGTAAGAGGTTAGCACCACCGGAGAGTATTATTGGTAAGCCTGTTTCTTTGTGGAGCAAAGTCCCTGTTAGCAACCTTTTCATAGAATCTTCCTTTAGCACACCACTGCCGTAAGAACCGCCGCCAAGAACTACGATAACGTCCGCGCTGAACCTTTTTGGTACAGGATATTTGTTTTCTAGGGGTGTTAGCAGAGCGTCCTTTATGGGTTCTATGGAAAGGAAATAAAGGAGTATGGCAGACATAATAGAGATATAGTAAGTAGCCTTCTTCCTTCTTTCCAAGAAGGCTATAGTCAAAAGGGCTAAAATAAATAGACCAGGAGGAAGTAGGAGGTTAGAGAGAATTTTTTTAATAAGAAACATCACCTTCTTGTTCTCGTTGCTATTATCACGTCCTCAACTTTTTCTTTCTTTGCTAGATCCATAATGGCTACAACATATTTGTGCAGCGTGTCCTCATCAGCCTCTATTACCATGGATTTGGGTTTCTTCTCCTGTACGAGCCTGTCTAACTCTCCCAGGTCTGTACTTTTGCCATCATAGATGTAAGAGCCATCCTTTGTAACCTGAACCCTCATGACAGACATAACTTTCTTTTCTCCTTCCTGAGCTAAGGGGAGCTTAACGGCCAAAAATGTTATGGGGGATTGGAAGGCAAGTACAGCCAAGAAGAGAAAAACTGCCAGCAGTGTATCAACAAGGGGGACTACGTCTATATAAGTTCTTTCATCGTAACCAAGCTTTTTCTTTCTCATCTGAGAACCCTCAGGGTTTCAGAGAGCTCAGACTCTACTCTGTCAAGGATGCTATTACCCATTATCCTAAATATCCAGTAGGCAATAAGTGCTGGAATAGCTACGGCAAGGCCAGTTGCTGCAGATACCAAGGCCTCGCTTATCCCTGCGGAGAGCAATGCCATGCCCTGCTCTGTCTGTGCAACAGCAAAAGCTGAAAAAACCTTTATAAGACCTGTTATTGTACCAAAGAGACCGATCAGGGGTGCCACGCTTGCTACTGTAGAGAGAAAGGCCAGGTTCTTTTCAACCTTAGGTACAAGGAGAGATATCTCAAAATTCAAGTCTGCAAAGAGGGTTCTCTTATCTACTCTACCACCCTTATACTCCTCAAGCATTCTGTAGAGGATACTGCTTGCTGGTGAACTATCTAGTGATATAAACTTCATAGCCCCGTCAACATCTCCACTGGCAAGCAATGACCTCACGTCCTTTAGGGATTTGGATATTATGTTTGAGGCTTTCAGGTTCAAAAGTCTCTCCACTATTACAGCCCATGAGACAAGAGATAAAAACAAAAGTACATAAACAGCAACCCCACCCTTTTCGAGAAGGCCAATCAGCATATCCATTCTACTTCACCTCACACTTTGGTAGTTTACCCTTTATAGAGTTTATTATATCTAGCTCCTCCTGAGTAACCATGTCTTTGTCAGCCTTATTGAGAAAGCACGAAGCGTCATGCCTTGCGTTCATGCTGATGAGAACTTTAGCACCTTCTATTATTGCTTGATTGTACACGGATGAACCCTTGTAATTTACGGATATATCTACAAAATATTCAAGAGCTTTCTTTGCATCGCCCCTCTTGAGCTCATTCATACCAGAAAGGTATAGGGCCTGGGCTCTTATGTTTTTGTCTTTGCTCTCTTTAAGGTAATTTAAGTAATCCGCATCCCCTGAAAGTTTGTAAAGCTCTAATAGATAGCCTTCAAACTCGTTATCCCTATAGCTGTTTTGTATGAGTTCTTTTGCAAGCTTTCTTGCGTTCTCATCATCGCCCATGGACAGGTACATACCTATTGCCTTTACTTTGTCCGCATTGCTTCCCTCCATAAGTATATCAGCGATGCTTTTTCTATCACCAACTTGCGTGTATATATTTATAAGTTCATCCCTTGCCTGCGTCCTCTCTCCTTCATCCCCCTCTCTGTAAACTTTGTAGAGTAAAACCATCCTTTTATCCGCACTTTCCTCCAACTCTGCAAGCTTGAGGATAGCCTTATACTTAAGTGGTGTGCTTATGAGCTCGGTGAGTGTTTCTTTTGCTTCTTTCTCTTTTCCATTTTTTATGTAAAGCTGAGCAAGCTGGTATTTGAGTTCATCCGCCATGGGGGATTGAGGGTATTTACTAAGATAGTTTTCAATGAGCCTTTCCATGTCTTTTTCACTTATCTCCTTTTCACCCATACCTATGAGCGCAAGGGTTGCATACTTGGCATACTCAGAGTTGGGATACTTTTGCAGAAGCTGGTAGTAATATTCTTTTGCGTATTCTGTATTTCCTGCATTGTAAAGTGCATCACCTGCCTTCAGAATGGCTTTGGGTTTTATAGGGCTTATGGATGAAACACTATCAAAATACTTGAAAGCTTTTTGGTAATTGCTCTCAAGGAAGTAAGAGAGTCCTATAAGATAGCGTTCATCATCACTGTTTTCTGTTAAAAAGCTTCTCGAGATGCTTGGCTTATCCAAGAATAGAGCTGCTTTTGCCTTTAGAACTCTCTCCCTTTGAGAATCCTTGCTTTTGAGGACTTGTATAACATCTTGATAGTCTTTCATATTAAAATAGGCCAAA
>JBKBPE010000107.1:0-571 GCA_046293375.1 Aquificaceae bacterium | reverse complement strand
TGGGTCTTCAAGGTAGATGGCTGCCTTTTCCCAATCACCATTTCTAAAAAAGTACCATCCTGTGTACTCCTTGTACAGGTCTGGATATCTTTCTCTTATCTCTTCTAACGTTGGGCCAAGGGTTTTCCCAGACCAGTAAGCAGATTCAAGAAGCCATGCGTATTCCTCTTTGTCTTTCCTTTCAACATCTTTCAGCATATTGTAGGCTTTAGCATAGTTTCCAAGCCTTACGGCAGAATACACGGCATACTTAACATTCCCAGACATAGAGAAGTAGTAGAGTGCAAGGGGATAATCCTCCAAGTTGTAAGCTAATACTCCAGCCCTGTCTAAGAACCTTCTGTCTTCAGTGATGGAGTAAGTCAGCTTGGAGAGAAGAATGTCCTTTGAGGATATGATCGCATAAAGGCTTTTGGAGAGCTTTGGGTTTATAGTCTCAAGTATGCTTGCACTGGCAAGGGCCTCTTTTTCGGCACCTTTCCCCATCTGTATAATACCAAGATAGTAAAGGGCTATGTCCCTGTAAGGCTTTAGAGGTTTTGAGTACTCTCGGAATATGCTCTCTGCCAGC
>JBKBPE010000106.1:0-4285 GCA_046293375.1 Aquificaceae bacterium | reverse complement strand
CTATAACAAAAAGACCAGCCAATATAAGCAAGTATATCCTATCCCAGATGAACACGCAAGCCATCTTTAGACTTATAACTAAGAACGACTTGGATGCAGTTTCTGTTTTCTTCGAAAAGTCCAACATGGAGCTTTTGGATATATTACCGTCCCTCAGGCCTGGCACACTTTTTCTGAACGGGCTTGCAGTACCCTTTGGTATGCTTGTAAGTATAGAGCTTTAAATATCCTCAAAGTAATTCTTAGCCTCTCGGCCAGTACATTATCACAAAGGCGCCGATTTAGCAATTATTATCATGTATTTTAGGAATTATACGCCGGGTGAGAAATTCAAAAAAGCTTAGACACAAGCCTATCAATAAAAAATAGGAAGTTCTAACATGGTGGGTAAAGAAGATTAGAGGGATAAGGCAAAGAGACAACGGGCAGGTAGTGGGGTTTGAGGAAGTTAGATGAGATGTGATAAGTCAGATAAAGCTTTTCAATGCTGGTAGTGGATGGAGGACTTTGGCTTGTGTATGTATATGCTTATGCTATTGGATTTGGTTTGATAATGCCTAATTTCTCACCCGACGTGTGTTTAAGTATAATTGTACTATGAAGAGGCGTCCCATACTTGTTCTTAACTTTGGTTCCCAATATGTGCAGCTCATAGTAAGAAGGATAAGAGAGCTCGGCGTTTACAGTGAGATGGTCCCATTCAATATAAGCCCCAGAGAAGTAATGGAAAGGCATGTCTATGGGTTAGTTTTCTCTGGCGGTCCTGCCTCAGTTTATGAACCGGGTGCTCCACTTCCCAACGAAGAGCTTTACCAACTTGATATCCCTATCTTGGGCATATGTTATGGCCTTCAAGTTATTGCTCATCAGCTTGGGGGAAAGGTGGAAAGGGCTCAGAGGCAAGAGTATGGCAGGTCTAAGCTTAGTGTTCTCCTTGATGACGTTCTTTTTGATGGACTTGCATCCTCTTTTGATGTCTGGATGAGCCATGCAGACAAGGTAAGCCTATTACCTCCAGGTTTTGTAAACCTTGCCTCTTCCGAAAATTCATACAACGCTGTGATAAAGAAAGGAAACGTGTATGGTGTCCAGTTCCATCCAGAGGTAATTCACACAACTTACGGAAAGGAAATACTTTCAAACTTTGTGTTTAAAATCTGTAAAGCTGAGAAAAACTGGGAAATGAAAAATTTTGTAGAGGAGAAACTCCAAGAGATAAAGGAAATTGCAGGAAAAAGTAAAGTTGTCTGTGCCCTCTCTGGAGGGGTTGACTCTACGGTTGCTGCAATGCTAACTCACAAGGCCATAGGTGATAACCTAACGTGTATATTTGTTGACCACGGCCTTCTAAGAAAGGGGGAGGCAGATGAGGTAGAGGATTATTTTAGAAGCCTCTCCCTACCCTTTAAAAATGTTGATGCAAGCAGGCTTTTTTTAGAAAGGCTAAAAGGTGTTGAGGACCCAGAGGAGAAGCGTATGGTAGTTGGCTACACCTTTATAGAGGTTTTTGAAGAGGAAGCAAAAAAAACAGAAGCAAAGTTTTTGCTTCAGGGAACCCTATACCCAGACGTAGTAGAAAGCGCCGGTATATCTGGTGCGAGTGTTATAAAAACGCACCACAATGTGGGAGGTCTTCCAGAGAGGATGGGGCTTGGCCTCATAGAGCCTTTACGTGAGCTATTCAAAGATGAAGTCAGGGAAATAGGGAAGCTACTTGGACTACCAGAGGGGATCCTAAGGAGGCACCCATTCCCTGGTCCAGGGCTTGCCATAAGAATACTTGGAGACGTAAAAGAAGAAGACCTGAACATTTTAAGGGAAGCAGACTCTATATTCATAGAAGAGTTAAAAAGATGGGGCCTTTATGATAATGTATGGCAGGCTTTTGCTGTCCTGCTTCCTGTAAGAAGTGTTGGAGTTATGGGAGATATAAGGACCTATGAAAGGGTAATAGCTCTAAGGGCTGTAGAAAGTACGGATGGTATGACGGCAGATTGGTCAAAGCTTCCCTATGAGTTTTTAGACCATGTCATGAGAAGGATCATAAACCAAGTGAAAGGCATAAACAGAGTAGTCTACGACATATCATCCAAACCGCCAGCCACCATAGAATGGGAGTAGGTTATCCATATGAGCGCACTGAGTGAGTTTTTAAAAAATGTAAATGAAGGCTATATGGTTGTAAACCAAGAAGGAAAAATAATTTATGCCAACGATTTTCTTATAAAAAAAGGCATTCTAAGGGAAAATCATGAGAACAAGTTTTATTATGAAGGGTCAAACCTTCTTAGCCTTATATCAGCTTTGGCGGAAGCCATAAACGAAAAAAAGAGAATAAAAAGGTTCTTTGAATACAGAGAAGTTGAGTACGCTGTGGAAGTGTTTCCAGTGGGGAATGAAGTGTTAGTTAAGCTCACGGATATAACTCAGATAAAAAGGTACGAAAGGTCAAAGAAGGAGTTTGTGGCAAACGTGTCCCATGAATTGAAGACACCCATAACTGTTATAAAGAGCATACTTGAAACACTCTTAGAGGAGGAAAAGGACCAAGAGAAGAGGAAGCTTTTGGAGAGGGCTCTCAAGAGAACAGAAGAGATGAGAAACCTTGTGGAAGACCTTCTGATCATAGCAAAGCTTGAGTCTGGAGAGGAAAAATTACATAAAAGAAAGTTGCTGCTGAAGGAAAACGTTGACGTTGTTTTTGATGTTCTAAGGGATATTGCGAAAGGTCGTAGCATAAGATTAGTAAACTCTGTAGATGAGCGTTTGGAGGTTTATGCGGATGAAGATAAACTTAGTCTTCTTCTCCTAAACCTTGTTGACAATGCCATAAAGTATAACAGAGAGGAGGGAAGAGTAGAAGTAGGAGCATACATTCAAAACAATTACACGGTTATAGAGGTGAAAGACACTGGGATAGGTATTCCTAAGGAACACATGCCTTTCATCTTTGAAAGGTTTTACATGGTTGAAAAGTCAAGGAGTAGAGAAATGGGGGGTACTGGCTTGGGACTTTCTATAGTAAAGCATATAGCCCTGTCCCACGGTGGAAAAGTGGACGTGGAAAGTGTAGAGGGTTTGGGAAGTACCTTTAGGGTTTATTTACCTCACAGCGTATGACCGAGCTTAGCCTTTTTTGTTTCCAGATATAGCCTGTTGTAAGGATTTGGCTCCATCCTTAGAGGAACTGCCTCCGTAACCTCTAATCCATAGCCTTCGAGAGCCACTATTTTCCTTGGATTGTTTGTGAGAAGTTTCATTTTTCTAACGCCAAGGTCTAAAAGTATTTGAACACCAATACCGTAGTCTCTAAGGTCCGCTGGATAGCCTACCTTTTCGTTAGCCTCTACAGTATCGTAGCCCTTATCTTGTAAGTTGTAAGCTTTTATTTTGTTGACTATACCAATACCCCTTCCTTCATGCCCCATTATGTACACAAGGATGCCCTTACCCTCTCTTGCTATTATCTCAAGGGCTGCCTCCAGTTGATCTCTACAATCGCACCGTAGAGACTTAAAAACATCTCCAGTAAGACACTCAGAATGGACCCTAACGAGCACTGGTTCATCTTCTTTCCATTCTCCTATAGTCAAAGCTACTTGCTCTTCTCCAGTTAACGTGTGTTTGTAAGCATGTATTTTAAAGAGACCATATCTGGTAGGGAGGTTGGCAGTTGCCTCTCTGATGACAAGCTTGTCTCTTTTCAATCTGTATCTTATAAGGTCCGCTATAGTCACAATCTTAAGACCAAACCTTTCGGCAAACCCTTCAAGGTCAGGAAGTCTTGCCATGGTACCATCATCCTTCATTATCTCACATATGACGCCAGCTGGATAGAGGCCTGCAAGCCTTGCCAGGTCAACAGATGCTTCTGTGTGTCCAGCTCTCTCAAGGACACCACCAGGTTTTGACCTTAAGGGAAATACATGTCCGGGTCTTATGAAATCTGAAGGTTTTGCCTCTGGGCTTATGACTAACTTTATAGTCTTAGCTCTATCGTATGCGGATATACCAGTTGTTGTTCCAAACTTGGGGTGGGCATCTATGGAGACACAGAAGTAAGTTCCCTTTGGGTCTGTATTTCTCATAGCCATAGGGTGAAGGTCAAGCTCTTCGCATCTTTCTGGTGTGAGAGTAACGCATACAAGACCCCTCCCATGCTTTGTCATAAAATTTATAGTTTCTGGGGTAACCATCTCTGCTGCCATAACAAGGTCTCCCTCGTTTTCCCTGCTTGGGTCATCCACAACTATAACCATCTTACCGTTCTTTATATCTTCAATAG
>JBKBPE010000105.1:0-4304 GCA_046293375.1 Aquificaceae bacterium | reverse complement strand
GGAAAGATAAAGAGTACATACTCAGATTTTTCGGAAAAGTCAAAGATCCAAAGGAATTAGAAAATACTTACGTAAGCAAGAACATAAAGCTTGGAGATGTGGGAAGGGTGGAGTTTACGGAAGATGAAAAAAGAGGAATGGCAAGATTTAAAGGAGAACAGTCTGTTGCACTCATCATATACAAACAGTCCAAGACAAATACGGTGGAGGTCGCGGATGCGATCAAAAAGAGGATGAGGGAGTTAAGCAAAGATCTTCCGCCGGGTATACACATGGATGTGACCTTTGATTCCAGCATATTCCCAAGGGAGAGCCGTACAGCTGCAATAGAAGAGATCATCATAGGTAGCATTCTAACGGGATTGGTTGTTTTTCTATTCTTGGGAAGCCTGAAGTTGACCTTTATTCCCTTCTTTGCCATACCTATAACCCTATTCAGTGCCATATTCTTTCTGTACTACACTGGGAACTCTTTAAACACTTTTACCCTTCTGGCTCTTGCCGTAGCTGTTGGCATAGTCATAGATGATGCTGTAGTTGTTTTGGAGAGCATATACAGAAGAAGGGAGGAAGGACTCTTAGGGATAGAAGCAGCAGAAAAGGGTACCAGTATAGTCATGTTTGCCCTTCTTGCCTCCACCTCCTCATTGGTTATCATATTCCTACCTATAATATTTCTGAAGGGTGTTATAGGTCAGTTTTTCTCAAGCTTTGCTATCACTCTGGTTGTAGCCATAGCAATCTCTTACATAGTTGCCATCAGCTTTACACCTATGGCGAGTGCAAGGATGATAAGAGAAGTTAAGGAAAATCCTTTCATGAGAGCTTATGAAAGGTTTGAGAACTTCTTTGACAAAGTCTTGAGATGGTCTCTTAAACACAAGATGATAATTCTAGCCCTATCTTTCCTGATGGTACTTATCGGTTTGGAGCTTTTGAAATCAACAAAAAGGGAGTTTTTCCCAATAGTTGACGAAGGCATGATCATAGTAAGGTACGAAACCCCAGTA
Source organism: Aquificaceae bacterium (assembly GCA_046293375.1). Lineage (GTDB taxonomy): Bacteria > Aquificota > Aquificia > Aquificales > Aquificaceae > Hydrogenobacter. The sequence goes on along the minus strand of JBKBPE010000105.1, from coordinate 3,294 downwards.
GGTTCTTCCTTTGGATTTACTGACAAAAAATCAAAGGAGATTGAGAGTATACTTTTTAAAAACCAATACATAGATAGGTTTGGTGTTGCTATTGGACAAGGTGTGGCTGGAAGGCCAGATGTAAACGGTGGTATGGCCTTTATTTTTCTAAAGGATAAGTCAGTAAGGCCTCATCAATCTGTCATAATGAACCATCTGAGGAAAGAGATGAGCAAGTTAAAGGATGTGAGAGTAAGCGTTGAGACATTTCCTGTTGTTATGGGCATGGGGAAACAGACAGACCTCACCTACGTTGTAAAGGGTACATCTTTGGAGGAGCTCTATAGAATATCTCAGCAAATGGTAAATGAGTTTAAAGCAAAAGAAGGATATAAAGATGTGGATACGGACATGAGGCTAAACGAGCCGCAGATACAGATAAAAGTGGACAGAGAAAAGTTAGGAGATTTAGGTATAGACGTGCAGAGTGTGGGAATGACCTTAGACATCCTCTTTGGAAAGCGTAAGTTTGGAACATACGAGCTGGGAAGTGAAAGCTATGATGCTTATGTAAAGGCTGAAGAGGGCTTTGTTAAAAACTGGGAAAATTTGAGTAAGGTATACTTAAGGTCAAAGGATGGTGGCCTGGTTCCCATCACACAGGTAGTCAGCTACAGCATAGTACCTGGCCTTCACAGTATAAACAGGTATAACAGACAGTACTCTTTTACCTTTTATGCAAACCTTTCTGGAAAAGACTTGGCAGGGGCTATTCAGGATGTAGAAGGTTGGTTAAGAAACCATCTCCCACCAGGCTACACTTTTGAAGTAGCTGGGCAAACAAAGGAGTTCAAAAAAGCCTTTGGAGGATTGGCCTTTTCTCTAATAGCAGCCATATTGGGCGTGTACATGGTTCTTGCAAGCCTCTTTGAAAGCTACAGGCATCCATTTACAGTTCTTCTGATGCTTCCTTTTGCTCTCTCCGGTACTTTTGGGCTCTTGTATCTGACGGGTACATCTCTGAGCGTACCTTCTTACTTTGGCCTTATACTCCTTGTGGGAATAGTAGTCAGGGATGCTGTCCTCTTCATAGAGAGGATCATACAGCTCAAAAAGGAGAATTATCCAACAAGAGAAGCCATCCTGCAGGCGAGGAAGGAAAGGCTAAGACCCATACTCATGACAACGCTTACCATAGTCTTTGCTCTTATTCCTACTGCCTTGGGGCTTACGACCGGTTCAGAGCTGAGAAAACCATTGGCTATAGCCATAATAGGTGGTATAGCCTCAGCTCTTCCTCTCAGCCTTTTAGTGCTTCCAGTCCTTTACGAGCTTTTTGACAGCATAAGGATAAAGCCTAAGAAAGTTTGAAAGAGGTATACTATTAGTTATGTACTTTCAGGACATAATAATCAACCTGCAGAGGTTTTGGGCTGAGAAGGGGTGCGCCATATGGCAGCCTTACGACATAGAGACTGGGGCTGGAACTATGAACCCAGCCACTTTCCTGAAAGTGTTAGGTAAGAAACCTTGGAATGTAGCCTATGTGGAACCATCAAGAAGGCCAAAGGATGGGAGATACGGAGAAAATCCAAACAGATTACAGCATTATTTTCAGTTTCAAGTTATACTAAAACCTGCTCCCGAAAACCCACAAGAGCTTTACCTTGAGAGCCTAAAAATTCTTGGTATAAACCCATCCGAGCATGACATAAGGTTTGTGGAAGATGATTGGGAATCTCCCACTCTTGGAGCTTGGGGTCTTGGATGGGAGGTTTGGCTCGATGGAATGGAGATAACACAATTCACATACTTTCAGCAGGCGGGTGGGCTTGACCTTGAAGATATATCCGTTGAGATAACCTACGGACTTGAAAGGATAGCCATGTACCTTCAAGATCTGGACAGTGTGTTTGACATAAAATGGAGCCAGTGGCTAAGGTACGGCGATTTTTTTAAAAAGTTAGAGTACGAGTGGAGCGTTTACAATTTTGAGAAATCTGACCCAGATGTCCTCTTTAGACTTTATGAAATGTACGAGGATGAGGTGCGAAGGCTCATCCCTGAAAAGTTAGTCCTTCCTGCTTACGACAGTCTACTTAAGTGTTCACACATCTTTAACCTTCTAGATGCAAGGGGGGTATTATCTGTCCAGGAGAGGGCAAGGTACATAAAGAGGATGAACAGCCTTGCCAAGGATGTAGCAAAGCTTTACTTGGAGGTCCATGCAGGATGATAATAATAATTGGTCCTTGCGTAATAGAGAGTGAGGGGATAGTCTTTCAGGTAGCTGAGTATGTAAAAAGACTGTCCGAGCTTTACCCTGAGTTTTCCTTTTTTTTCAAATCGTCCATTGACAAGGCAAACAGGTCTTCCATAAACTCTTACAGAGGTCCTGGACTGGAAAAGGGGCTTGAAACACTGAGAAAAGTGAGGGAAGAATTTTCACTAAAGGTGACAACGGACGTTCACGAAACATGGCAAGTGGAACCAGTTGCTCATGTGGTGGATATTATACAGATACCAGCTTTCTTAAGCAGACAGACAGACCTTTTGGTAACTGCAGCCAAAACTGGAAAGACTCTGAACGTTAAAAAGGGGCAGTTCTTGGCACCCTGGGATGTAAAAAACATAGTAGAAAAGCTAAAGCATGCTGGTGCTTTGGATTACTATGTGACAGAAAGGGGAACTACCTTTGGCTACAACAACCTGGTTGTTGATTTCAGAAGCCTTGTTATCATGTCCAGTTTCACTAAGGTGATCTTTGATGCCACGCACAGTATTCAGCTACCAGGTGGCGCAGGAGACAGGTCTTGGGGTCAAAGGGAGTTTGTTTTCCCACTCGTCCGAGCTGCTGTTGCGATAGGATGCGATGGTATATTTATGGAGGCGCATCCAGACCCAGAGAATGCACTTTCGGATGGTCCAAACATGGTTCCTCTTAAAGACTTAGAGATGATATTAGACACTGTTCAGCAGCTGCGCAACAACCTTTCCTCAAAGACCAATGGATAAACCCCGCTAAAGCATGCATCACAGAATTCAGAAGCGTTCCTTACGCATTTCCTAAGCCCCTCTAAGGACAGGTACCTCATAGAATCTGCCCCTATAAAATTCTTTATCTCGTCTAAGCTAAACTTGTTAGCTATTAGCTCTTCCTTTGTTGGTGTGTCAATGCCATAGTGGCAAGGACCTACTACTGGTGGAGATGCTATCCTAAAGTGTATCTCCCCTGCTCCAGCCCTCCTTAGCATGGAAACTATCTTTTTTGATGTGGTACCTCTTACTAAAGAATCATCTATAACTATAACTCTC
>JBKBPE010000104.1:0-4348 GCA_046293375.1 Aquificaceae bacterium | reverse complement strand
TTCCCTTTCTGCATCTAAGAAGGTTCTCAAAAGGGATCCTATAGATTTATAGTATTCCTCCTCTGCGTGCTCTTTTATAAGATCCGTAAAAATTCTATACCATCTTCCGATATGGTCTTTAAAGAAGGACCTGTATGCTTTTTCCACAACCTCTAATCCCTCTTTTAGACCCGTTTTTTGTAAGTGTAGCTTTTTCATAAGAAGATAACCCATAAATTCAAGCTCTGCCACTATGCTATCCACTTCCACTGGCGGCTTTACCTCTACACCAAAGGCTTTATAGAAGCCTTCTATATCTGCAAGTTCCCAGGCTTTTCTTGCAGCTTTATCCAGTTCATAGGCGGTTTCATTAGCTGGAGCTTTAAGAGTTGTAGAGAATAAAGTATTCCACTCTCCTTGAAGCTCTAAGATCCTTTCATTAGAGCCTTTTATAAGGCCCTCTAAGGCTTTAACGTCAAAATCTATAGAAAGTTCCTTTAAAGAGAGGGAGAGGTCTCCAAGAGCCTCTCCCAGGTCCTCAAAAAGCTCCAAAGAGGGATAGCTAAAGGCCATGGAAAGGAACCTATAGATGTATGCCTTGTATATATCCATATCACCTACCCTCTATCTTTAATTTAATCCAGGAATAGCTAAGAGCTTTCCTTGCGCCTACATCCCCTGCAGAACCATCCCAGACCGCAAAGGTAATGAAAGTTTCCTTTCCTGGTCCCCAATCTGGATTGCTTGTGTTTTCCTCCATAAAAGCTCTCTTTATAACCACATACCACTTTCCATTCTTGTAAACACCCTTGCCCTCTGCGCCTTGTATGTCCTTCCATGTTGATGAGCCAAAACCTTCCGCTACCACTTCCCTAACAGGGGTTTTTAAGGTATTCTTCCTGAAGACCTTTTCCCCGCCTATGTAGTTGAGGGCGTATTGGTTCGCCCAGTCTTCAGGATATTTGTAAGGGGGCGTGGCGTGAGGATACCAATCATAGACTGCGTTCGGATATATCTTAGAAACGTCTGCATAGCCTTTGTCTATGTTCTCCTGTCTTGCTGCAGTCCAATGAAGAATCAAAACTCTCTGCCCCTTATCTCCCATGGTAACTGGTACATCAGTAGAGGGCTTATAAGGTATTTGAATAGCTGCCGCATCGGAAAATTTCCCTATAAGATGGAAATTATCTTGCGTTGGGTCTTCCCATACAAGGAGAAAAGCTATACTCTTTTCATCGTGTACACTTTTAACCCTTATGCTTTTCACCGTTGGGTTCATCTGCATAGGTGTGGTAACACTCTGCCCTGCAAGGGGAACTTCTACTTCCGTTGCCTGATTCCATACCTTATCAAAGGGATCAAGAGGAACCTTTGAAACCCTTTTGGAGACTATCTCTTGAGCAAAGGAGAAGCTTATAATAGACAAAACTAAAGCTAACATCCTTAAAGTTTTCATGGTTAACCTCCTTTAAGGTATATCTTGCCTGACAACCTCAAGCTTTTCATCTTTATGAGGCCTTTCTTGCAATGGTTCTACAAGAGGAACTCTGACTATCTCCTTTCCCTTCTCGTCGTAAGCTATAACCTCATTTCCTTTAACTGTAAAGGAATGGGGAATATTGGGGGTTGAACCAAAGAGGTGTAAGATTGCCTGAAGTTCTGGCTCTTTGCCTTCCCTCATAGCCATATAGGTTTTCACTGCATGTTCAGCCCCATCACCAAACATCTGCCTTAGGAACTTAACAGGTACGTTTATAGGTGGTATGTAATAAACGTTTGGTTCTATCCCTGTTTGTGGGTATAAGGGCAACGCTACCTTTTTGATATGGACGAGGAAGTCTATGGGATTATTTTGTCTTGCCTTATCCGGTGGGTTTATAAAGCCCATAAGCCTTATCTTACCTATACATGTAATAACACATTGAGGCTGAAGCCCCTCTTCCACCCTTGGGAAACAGCCTATGCACTTTTGAGATATCCTTGCCACAAAGTTGAACATAGTCTTCTTATAGGGACAGGCTTTTATACACTCTTGATAGCCTTCACACCTCTCTGGGTCTATGAGAACAATGCCATCCTCTTCCCTTTTATATATAGCCTGCCTTGGGCAAGCGGCAACGCAGGCTGGATACGTACAGTGATTGCATATGCGGGGAAGATAAAACATCCATATGGGATGGGGAAGTCCTTCAAGGACAGTGCCTATGTCCACAGGTTCATTGACCTCATCCTCGCCTATGTTTGGATGTATCCAGTCCAAGTCATCGGGTTTCCAACCAAACACCCGTTCTCCCTCTGGAGCATCAAAAACTGTCTTTTTACCCCCATCTAGAAGTTCAAGAAGTTTTACATCCCAGCCAAGGGGATAAAAGCCATAGGGCTTTGTTTCCACGTTGTTCCAGAGCATGTATTCTTGCCCTCTTCCCGGTGTCCATGTGGTCTTACAAGCAACGGTGCATGTTTGACAGGCTATGCATTTGTTGAGGTCCATAACTACCGCAAATTGTCTTTTCGGCCTTTTTGCTTCGTAAGGGTACTCTACTTCTCTTTTAAGTTGCCAGTTATACGCCTTCATGTATCACCTCCTTTATACAAAATCGCCTTTTACATACTTCTTCAACGCTTCGTTAGGGGACGTTGGTCTAAAGCCAAGCTTTAAGGGCCTCCATGGTCCTTTACCGCCTATTCCACCGTCCTCCGCCTTTGTTATCTTACCAAAAGCTTCCCTTGGCGCCCCTATGGTACAATGCACATCTGGTGCAAAGCCTTTACCTATCAGTTGTCCCATGAGCTCTTTTCTTATAAGTGTATCCGTTTGATAGGTAGGCTTTAGCCATGTTCTTACTACGCTTTGGTGACTTCCTCTCCTATAAAGGGATTGATAGTTGGTGTGGGGGTTTTTGGCGAGCCCGTTGGGGTTTTCCTTTGTGCCCTTTACAGTACCATGAGAAGAACCATACATGTTAAACCATATCTTGGCGCATCCGGGCGGTGTATTGTTAGATGCTTTAGCTCTTAGAAGAAGTCTTCCAACCTCATAGTCTTCAGGCTTCTTTTCCCATCCAACAAAAGGCCTGTCCTGAGGGTCTGCATCTACCCATACATAGTCCCCATCCTTTATACCCATCTTTTCCAGATCTTTTGGGTTTATCTCTATGTAAGCCTCTGAGACAAAGGGCATTCTCTTATCATGCCTGTAAATATCTCCAAAGGGACCAAAAAGCAATGTGCTTATATCCGCATCTCCCGTAGTAGTGTGAGCTGAGTGTCTGTATTTTGGTGTATGGACTATATGGGTTGCCCCAAAGGTTGCCCTTAAAGGATGCCTTGTTTTGGGAAGATGTTCAGGAGATACGAATACATTCCTTGCTTGCCTCCACTCTGTGTTTTTAAGGGCATCATCGCTTTTAACTCCGTAATCCTCTGGTTTCTTAGGTCTTAAAAGAGGATGGGGGTTTGCAACTATCACGTTTGGTTCATAATGAGTAGAATCAACAGGCTCTCTATAAACAGGCAAGTTTTCTCCAGCATCCATAAACTCAGGCTCTTCTCTGTAAAACTCAAGCCTTCCACTCTTGGTATACCACGGCATACCTTCTTCCGTTTGGTCTTTCCCTACGTACTTCGGATAGGTCCTTGTCATTATGAGAACCGGTATACCTTCCTGCGCCTTCCTCCCTATCTCCTCAATCTTGTAGCCTCTGAGGTTAGAAGAGGCGTTTATAACCCTTTGAACATAAACTAAGTCCTGTTTTCCTTCCAAAACAAACTTCCAGTAATTCCTAAAACGCTCGTCTCCTGTTAGTTCCGTTAGCCTGTTTGCCACAAGGACAAAGGTTTCTGCGTCGTTCTTCGTATCATAGAGCCTTCTATGCCCCGTTTTTGGCCATACGTAAACAAAGGGGTTTGTCACAGAACCAGCTATATCCCAATATTTGTTTTCGTTCCACGCATCCACACCAAGGACTATATCTGAGTATTCACAGGTCAATGACCACCACCATTCGTTGGTAACAATACACTCTATCTTGGGAAGGGTGTTCATAATGATGTTGTACTTCCATTTGGCGTTTCCAAGAGTAGAGTTGGCATCCACAAACCATATAAACTTGGTGGGTGTTGGCATGTGTGTTTTCCCAGTGATAAGCTGTTCCCCAATATACTGCGGGCGGTCATCGTAAGAGTAATAATGGGCAGACTCAGGCTTCCAATAGAACTTTACCTTTGCAGGCTTATTAGGGTCAAGTTCCATGTTGAAAGGATCTTCCGCTAAGTATTGAGGAGCGCCGTTAAATAGGGCAAGCCTAAAGTTCCCCGCATAGGAACCTATGTTTCCAGTGGCATGGCCTATGTTATCTGTAAGGGCACA
>JBKBPE010000103.1:0-4361 GCA_046293375.1 Aquificaceae bacterium | reverse complement strand
AGTACCTGTTGGTACCGCGTTGGCTTTTATGATGGCAACCACAGCCCTTTCCTTGCCTGAGTTTATAATACTTAAGCAGATCATGAAGCCAAGGCTGATAGCCATGTTTGCAACCATTGTGGGAGTTTCCATTATAGTGGCAGGTTATCTTATTAACTTTTTTTTTAGGGCATTATGATAGTGTATGGTAAAAACCCAGTGGTGGAGGCTCTGAGGTCTGACAAGGATGTGGAGAGAGTACTCATAGCTCACGATTCCCATCCACCTTATCAAGTTGTTAAGCTCTGCAAAGAAAAAGGGGTGAAGATTCAAAAGGTGTCAAGACATAAAATAGAGCAGTTGGCCAAGACAAAAAAAACGCAAGGTATACTTGCTGTTATAAGTCCAGTTAACTATGTATCACCTGCAGAGCTCTTCAGGGAAACCATCCAGAAAGTTGGATTTTTCGTGGTACTTGACCATATAACAGACCCTCAGAACGTAGGAAACATACTAAGGACGTGTGAAGTCTTTGGTGGAGTTGGGGCGCTTGTACCAAAGTACAGAGCCAGTCCCATAAACGAAGTTGTTGTAAAAGCATCAGCTGGTGGAGTTTTTTATCTAAAGATAGCTAAAGTCTCCAGTTTGGCCAAACATCTTGAAGAGTTCAAAAGCTTGGGTGGATGGGTTATTGGAATAGAAAGAGGGGGAAATGATATGAACTCTGTGGATATACCCTTCCCATGCGCCCTCGTTCTTGGTTCAGAAGGTCAAGGGATGTCAAAAAGTATCCTTGACATATGCCATACAGTTCTTAGCATACCCATAAGGGGTAGAATAAGCTCGCTTAACGTTGCTTCTGCGGGCGCTATAGCCATGTGGGAGTGCGTGAAAAGGCTCAAAGGGACCTGAGCCTTCTCACATAGTCCCTTATACCATCCTCTAAAGTGAACTCAGGCTCATAGGCAAGGTTCTCTCTTGCCTTCCTTAGGTCTGCCTCTGTATGCTTTTGATAGAATTCATAAGGACAATCAAAGTATTCTATCTCGGGTTTTGTCCCAAGGTTTTCACCCAATATTTCTACCACTTGGTTAAAACTCCTTCCCTGCCCCGTACCTACGTTGAATATGCCTTTCACATTCTTTTCCATGGCAAGCATGTTGGCTTTTACCACATCCTCTATGTAAACAAAATCCCTCCTTTGCTCTCCCCATTTGAAAAGTCTTGGTTTTTGGCCGGAGACCATCCTGCTATAAAGTTGGTATATCATACTTGCAGATCTGCCTTTGTAACTCTCACCCATGCCATAGACATTGAAGTATCTAAGCCCAACTATATATATATCCTCTCTTTCCTTCATAAAGTCAATGGCAATATTATCCATAGCAAGCTTAGAGTATCCGTATACGTTTTCTGGCTTGAGGAGACTATCCTCCTTCATGGGTGGAGGTGTGTTTCCATAAACACCAGCGGAGGATGCGTATATTACCTTTGAACCCCAAACTGAGGCGGCTTTTAGTACGTTTCTGAAGCCTTCTGTGTTTACTTCCATCATCAACCTCTGGTCAACTATGGTAGTGTCTGTTATGGCAGCTTGATGAAGGATAACATCGAACTTGAGCTCCTTGATGAGCCAGTTCCATAGGTTTTTGTCTCTTATATCCCCGGTTATCACTTGGCCTTTGAAACCTAAGAGATTCTTAAAGTGGCCCGAAGAGAAATCATCAAGAACATAAACCTTAAAGGAGTAGCCCACCCTTTCTAAGTACTTGGCTATGTTTGACCCAATAAAACCCGCACCACCCGTGACAAGAACCCTCAAAGCCTTTTCCATAGTATTATTTTAAAAAGTTCTCCTTTGCCTTCACAAGCCTAACCATAAGCTCGTTGGTGGTAACTTCCAGGGATACCTCCTTTGCAAGCTTGACTATGGCTCCGTTTAAAGCATCTATCTTAGTTCTCCCCTTCTTTATATCTTCAAGCATGGAAGGAAGATGTTCAGCTGTTGGAGGAACAAGCCTTTTATAGAAATATTCTCTGTATTCTTCAGCAGACTTCCAGAAAGTCTCTATCCCCTTTGCCAGAAGAACATTAAAGGCTTCTTCTATGACATTGTCTATAACCTCCATAGTATATTGATTGCTGACAAGCTTTCCATAATTTACTTCAAACAAGGCACCAAGAGGGTTCAAACAGCAGTTGTATAGGATCTTATCCCACAAAAATTTATAAACCTCATCTTCGTACCTTGTGGGAATGCCAGCTTTACTAAGTATCTGAGATAGTTCTATGAGAAAATCCTTATCCATAGCTCTGTCAGGATTACCTATAACTACATCGTCACCGCACACAGTCACTCTTACATGACCCTGACTTAGAAGCTTGGCACCAAATATTACCCTTGATAGGATAACCCTTTCTTTCCCAAAGAAGTTCACAGCTTTTTCATAATTACCATAACCGTTTTGGGCCAGCATTATGTATGCGCCATCTATAAAAGATGCGACTTTTTGAAGGGCTTCCTCCGTATTATAACTCTTGACAGAGAGGATCACAATATCGGGTTTAAAGTCAATTTTGGAGATACTATCTATTATCTTTACCTCCTGCTCAAACTCCCCCCATATACCATCTACCCTTATTTTCTTTATGCATCTGTTTGGTCTTATAAGTCCAACCGCTCTATATCCGGCTCTTGTCAAAAAGGATAAAAAAACACTGCCCAAAGCACCAACACCAACCACTAAAAAGTTCATTCCTTTTCCTCAAGTCTTACAAAGTGTATTATGTCAGATAAATCTATGTACCTATCGCATGCGTTCACAAGTTCAACTGCAGAACTTTCCTTAGTTGACACGCATACTACTTCCTTTCCAAAATCCCTAAGTACCCAAACCAACTTTTCAAAGTCGCTGTCTCCAGAGCAGAGTATAGCCACATCGTAATTTTCCTTTGTCAAAAGCATGTCAATTGCCATGTCAACATCAAGACTACCTTTATAACTTCCATCTTTGAGATGCTTTATGGGTTTTTTTACAACTGTTACTCCGCTGAAAGCTAAGAGCCTTATGAAGTTTTCTTGCTTTTCATCTCCCTCCCTGTAGGCTAAGTAAAAAAAAGTGTTGTACACATCGTAGCTTCCTTTGAAAAAGTCAATGAGCTTTATAAGGTCTATTTTTTGATGCAATATGTTTCTCTGTACAAAGTAAAAGTTAGCACCATCTATAAATACACCAGCTCTTCTTTTCATGTTCTAAGAAGTTTGCTAAGTTATCTCCTCTTCGGATATGGAAACTACAACCCTTGCCGGCCTTAGCACTCTATCGTGTAAAGAGTATCCTTTCCTAAGCACTTTAACCACAGTGTTCGATGGCACGTTTGGGTTATATTCCTTATCAACAGCTTCTGCCTTGTAAGGGTCAAACTCCTTTCCTTCAGTTTCTATCTCCCTTATTCCATACTTTTCTAATATCCTTTTTAGCTCTCTGTAGACAAGCTCAAATCCTTTGAGGATAGCACCTGAACCTTCCGGTACGCTAAAAAAAGCTCTCTCAAAGTTATCAACTATCTCCAGTAGGTCCAATGCAAATTTCTCATATCCAAACTTTTTCTGCTCCTCCAAGTCCCTTCTGTACCTTTCTTTGAAGAGGTCAAAATCCCTCTGAAGCTCTATGTATCTTTGGTTTGCGAAGCGAGCAACCTGTTCCAGCTTGATGAGCTTTTCCTCAAGCTCTCTTATCTTTTTTTCTTCTTCCTTTAACTCTTCTTTGACTTCCTCAACCTCTTGAGATAATTTTTCTTCACCATTCATTTTTCAACCTCCAAACTATTAATATTATAATTTAGCCTCGAACCATCTCTCGCTCCCTCACCCTTGGGTCTATAATGGCAAGCATAACGTCTGCTATAAAATTGCCAACGAGAAGCATTATAGTCCCTACATAAAGCCCCCCCATAACTAAAAATAGGTCTTGGGAGAGTACGGCATCGAGCATTAGAGAGCCAAGCCCTGGCCAATCTAATATGACTTCTATCAGAGCTGCACCAGAGAGAAGTCCGGCTATTTCATAGCCTATAAGCGTTGTAAAGGGGTTCATCACGTTTCTAAAAGTATGTTTTATAAAAGTCCTGGTGGATACCCCCTTTGAAATAAGAAGCACGGCTGTAGGACTGCTTAGGAACTCTATAATGCTACTCCTTACAAGTCTCACAAGGCTTGCTGTAGAAACGAGTGTTAGAGTTGCTGCTGGAATGAAAAGATGTTTTATAATATCAAGGAGCTTTTCAAGAGTGCTCATGCTTTCAAACCCAGGGCTGTATATACCACCTACTGGTAGGATGTTAACTTTGGATGCAAAAAGAAGTAGGATAAAGGCTAAAAA
>JBKBPE010000102.1:0-4470 GCA_046293375.1 Aquificaceae bacterium | reverse complement strand
CAGCCTATATGCTTATGCATCGAGTGGTATGGATTTCTTCTGGGAGCTCTCCACTCTTATCACAATTATGCTTTGGGGGCATTTCATAGAGATGAAGTCTGTGCTTGGAGCATCAAGAGCGTTGGAAGCGCTTGCAAGGCTATTGCCCAAAAAAGCCAATTTAATAAAAGATTCGGATATCTTAGAGGTGGATGTGATTATTTTTGACAAGACAGGTACGCTAACGGAGGGGAGGTTTGGAGTTTCCGAGATATATACAAAGGACATAGAGGAAAAGGAGCTCTTGAAGCTTGTAGCCAGTATTGAAATAAACTCGGAGCATGTTATAGCAAAGGCAATAGTGGAAGAAGCTATAAATAGAGGTTTTGAAGTCTTACAGGTGAGAGACTTTAGGGTTTATCCCGGCAAGGGTGTTTGGGGAGTGGTGGAAGGCTATAAGGTAGCTGTAGGAACCGATCCCTTTATGAGGAAACTTAAGATTGCCATTGATAAGGAGCTTTTGGCAAAGGGCAAAAGGCTAAAAGGTCAAGGCAAGACTCTAATCTTTGTAGGTATAAATGGTAGTCTAAGGGATCTTCTCGCCCTATCGGACAGGATAAGGGAAGAATCTTACAGTGCGGTTAGGAGTATAAAAAACCTAGGTAAGAAGGTGATGATGATAACGGGTGATGGTGAGGAGGTTGCCAAGTGGGTTTCTGAAGAGCTTGGCATTGACGAGTACTTTGCAGAGGTTCTTCCCCATCAAAAGGCGGATATAGTAAAGGGCCTTCAAAAGATGGGTTTAAAGGTTGCCATGGTGGGAGATGGCATAAACGATGCGCCGGCTTTGGCGCAGGCAGACGTAGGTATAGCTATAGGAAGCGGTACGGAGGTCGCCATTGAAAGCGCAGGGATAATCCTTGTAAAAAGTAATCCGGAGGATGTTCCAAGGGTTATAAGGCTATCTAAGATAGCTTACAGAAAGATGATACAGAACCTTCTTTGGGCTACCGGCTATAACCTTGTAGCGATACCCTTGGCCTCTGGCCTCTTTTACAGACAAGGTCTATTGTTGCCACCTACCTTTGGGGCAGTCCTTATGAGCCTCAGCACTGTATTAGTTGCTATAAACGCTCTGCTTATGAGGAGGTCTCTTGAATGAAATTTCTAACCGAAGCCCTTCTAAGTCACAGGTTGGTGGTCTTTATTCTAATGGCTTTTATCCTTTTGTACGGAGCCTATTCCATAAAAAGGACTCCGATAGATGCCATACCAGACCTAACGGATACACAGGTTATCATCTACTCCGAGTGGATGGGTCAATCTCCACAAGTTATAGAAAGCCAACTAACCTATCCTTTAGCCTCCTCCATGCTTGGCCTTCCAAGGGTAAAGGCGGTAAGGGGCTACTCTGTCCCCAACTACTCTTTGGTATATGTGATCTTTGAAGATGGTACAGACATATACTGGGCAAGGTCAAGGGTTTTGGAAAAGCTTTCTACCATAAGGAGCCAATTACCCTCGCAGGCGAGAGTAGAATTGGGACCAGACGCCACAGGCGTAGGATGGATATACCAGTATGTGCTTTACTCCAAGGAAGGTAAAAGCCTTGATGAACTCTGGAAGCTACAAAACTTTTACATAAAGTATGCCTTGCTTTCCGTACCTAACGTGGCAGAGGTTGCCTCGGTGGGAGGCTTTGAAAAGGAGTATAGACTGATCCTAAAGCCCCAACATCTTATACATTTTGGCGTATCCCTTGAGGAGGTGGCAAGGGCTGTTAGGGGCTCCAACTTGGAAACGGGCGGAAAGTATGTGGAATTAAACGAAAGGGAGTTTTTGATAAGGCTTGTGGGCTATGTAAAGGACAAGGAAGAGATAGAGGAGGCGGTTGTAAAGGAGGTGGAGGGAGTTCCCATAAGGGTTAAGGACCTGGGTTATGTGGTAGAAACACCTGCCTTGAGGATGGGAACTTCCGATTTTAATGGCCTTGGTCAAACGGTAGGCGGTATTGTAGTGATGCGATATGGAGCAGACGCATATAAAACCATACAGAGCATTAAACAAAGGCTTGAAGAGATAAAAAGGTCTTTGCCCGAGGGTGTGGAGATAATCACCGTTTATGACAGGTCTGAGCTAATAGAAGATGCCATTAAGCATCTTTGGAGGGTTTTAATAGAGGAATCTGCGGTGGTTGTTCTCGTGGTGGGAATATTCTTGCTTAGTCTCAAAATAAGCCTTGCCATAATCCTTTTTCTTATCCTTTCCCTTTTGGGCACCTTTATTCTTATGAACCATATGGGGATAAACTCCAACATAATGTCTTTGGGGGGTATAGCCATAGCCATAGGTACCATGGTGGATGCGGGCATAGTTTTGGTGGAGGCCTTTTTTAGAAAAAGGGAGGAAGGAAAGGACCTAAAAACTGCCATAGTAGAGTCTTCCTCCGAGGTGGGCAAGCCCATCTTCTTTGCCCTTTTGGTTGTAGCGGTATCCTTTTTACCCATGCTTGCTTTAAAAGGTCAGGCGGGTAAGCTTTTTGGTCCCTTGGTTCTCACCAAAACCTTTGCCATGGTTGTAGCCTCTTTCTTATCCTTTATGCTAATTCCTGTACTCCTTCTTTACTTTGGAAAGGGTAAAACAGCTCCGGAGGAGAAAAACCTTTTGGTTATGTTTCTCATAAAGCTTTACTCACCTGTCTTTTACCTATCCATAAGGTTAAAGTACATTGTCTTAGTACTTGCCATACTGGCAATGCCAGTATCGTATGTGCTTTACAAAAACCTTGGGAGGGAATTCATGCCAAACTTGAAGGAGGGAGTTCTCCTTTACATGCCTACAACTGTACCAGGCATATCCATACAAGAGGTGCAGAGACTTTTGACCGTTCAAAACAAAATAATAGGGAGCTTCCCCGAGGTGGAGACAGTCTTTGGCAAGGCGGGAAGGGCAAACACACCCACAGACCCAGCACCCCTTTCTATGATAGAAACTACAATAACTTTAAAGCCAGAAGAGCTATGGAGGAAGGGGATGAGCTACGAAAAACTCATTTCAGAACTTAACCAAGCTTTACAATTTCCGGGTGTTATAAACAGCTGGACTATGCCCATAAAGGGAAGAATAGACATGATAACCACAGGAATAAGAACCCCCCTTGGTATAAAGGTATTTGGCAGTGACATAGAAGAGTTATCCAGCGTGGCAAAGAAGATGGAGGAGGCCTTACAAGAAATGGAAGGCATTATGAGTGTATACGCAGAGAGGATAACAGGGGCTACCTACGTGGAAGTAATTCCAGACAGAGAAAAGCTCTTTCTTTACGGTATAAATAAAGAAGATGTGGCTAAAGCTTTTGAAAAGCTATTTACCAACGAACCTCTATCCCTTTATATATCAGGAAGGGAGAGGTATGGAATAACCCTTGGAGTCCCAAGAGATTACAGACAAAACCTTGAGAGCTTACCGCTCCCCCTTGGTGATAAACTCATTCCACTGAAAGCCGTAGCTGAGATAAAAAGGTTGGAAAGTCCCATGGAAATAAAATCGGAGAACGGTCTCTTGGTTGCTTACATTTACATAACACCAAAGCCAGAAGCTGACGTTGGTAAAATTGTAGAGGAAGGGACCAAAAGGATAGATTCTGCCGTTAACCTCCCCCCTGGCTACTTCTATCAGTGGAGTGGTCAGTTTGAGTACTGGAGGAAAGCCATGGAGGACCTGAAAGTTATAATTCCCTTGGTACTTCTGAGTATTGTGATTTTGGTCCATCTGAGCTTGGGAAGGGTATTTGAGACTCTTTTGGTACTTTTTACTCTCCCTTCTTCCCTGCTCGGCGGTTTTCTGCTTATGTACCTTTTAGGTTTTAAGCTTTCTATCGCATCCATTGCTGGCTTTCTGGCCCTTTTGGGCGTAGCTGCGGAAATGAGTATAGTGATGATTGTTTACATAATGAAGTCCTTAGAACGGGAAAAAGATAAAGGTTTTCAAGAGGCCGTTTACAGTGGTGCAGTGAAGAGGATAAGACCAAAAACTATGACCATGTTTGCTATAGTGGTAAGTTTAGTGCCTGCAGTCCTAATGAAGGGTACGGGTGGCGAGGTAATATCAAGAATAGCCATACCAATGCTTGGGGGAATAGTATCCACTTTTTTAACTGCTCTGTTTGTAATACCAGCTTTGTACAGCTTGAGAAAACACTAATGGACTACTTTACATGTATTGAGCCACTCGGGCATTTTTCTTCCATTTCCTTTATAGCTTCCTGTAAACTCAGAAGAACTCTTAAAGCAGAGGGGATGACTAGAGGTATTCCATCCCCTCTGTTGGCAAACACCTGTGGTAAAGTATCGTAGCAAAGCTCACAAGCTGTGCACGTATCTATATCAATGTAAATTCTCACGCTTCTTCTGTTATTATAGAGCCGCTTGGGCATTCGTCGGTAACTTCCTTCACTTCCTGCTCAAGCTCCGGAGGAACGATCATCCAACC
>JBKBPE010000101.1:0-4616 GCA_046293375.1 Aquificaceae bacterium | reverse complement strand
CTCCTTAAAAAGGTACATCATCATCTTGAGAATTAAATGGCTCAGAAAGTTCCTCTGGAAGGCTTTCTTCTGCTTTTAGTTCTACCTCTTCCGCAGGTTCTTCCATCTTTGGCTTGTTTATTATTTTTACGGCCTCCGCCAGTATTCTTATCTTACTTTGAGCTTTTCCTTCTTTATCCGTCCATCTTTCTTGTACAAGTCTACCTTCTATAACCACAGTGTAACCTTTTGATATTCTTGTGGTAAGGTTTTCCGCTAATTTCCCATATGCTTTCACATCAAAGAAATGACTCTCTTCTCTCCAATCTTCACCAACCTTGTACCTTCTGTTATAAGCTATAGAGAATTCTGCAGCTGGATTTCCCGATGGAAGATATCTAACCACCGGGTCTTTTATCAATCTACCTATAAGTAGGACCTTGTTAAGCAACTCTTGAAACCTCCTTTTCTGTGGTCCGAAAATTCAACCATCTGATAACATCATCGCTTATCTTGTAATAAAAGTCAAGCTCGTTGGGAAGTTGTGGACTGTCAGACTTTATCTGCATGGTAAAGTACCTTCCATGATTGAAGTTCCCTATGGTGTAAGCAAGCTTTCTGGTTCCCCAATCTTCAAGATGGAGGATCTCTCCTCCTTTCTTTTGAACAGTATCTTTTATTTCCTCAATCTTTCTTTGGACCTCCTCTTCTGTCAATGTGGGCTTGAGAACAAAGACACTCTCATAGTACCTTGTAGTTACGTAGCGCCTCTTTGCCATGTTTACCTCCTGGACTGTTTTCAGGTCCCCACCTTTTGGTAGGAACAAGGTTGGAATTATTTTAATACATATTGACACCTCCTGCAAGTTAATCTAGATTTAGGATCACTGGGAAAGGTTTATGAAAGTGAGAAAGGCACTTCTAAGAGATTCTGCAAGCATATACGCCTTAATAAATGATTATGCTACGGATGGCTTACTTCTTCCAAGGAGTTTAAACTCCATATACGAAAACATAAGGGATTTCTGGGTTTGTGAAAAGGATGGTGAAATTGTTGGATGTTGTGCTCTTCATGTAGTATGGGAGGACCTTGCCGAGATAAAAAGTCTGAGTGTTCGGAAAGACATGAGAGAGGTAGGTATTGGTTCTCTAATGGTCGAAAAGTGCATTGAAGAGGCAAAAAATTTGGGTGTTAGAAGAGTTTTTGTTCTGACATACGCTACTGGATTTTTTGAAAGATTTGGTTTTTATGAGGTCAAGAAGGAAAGTCTTCCCCACAAGGTATGGGGAGACTGTATAAACTGTGTGAAGTTCCCATCTTGCGATGAGACAGCCATGGTTCTCAAGGTCAAGGGCGTTGAGTCTCTCTTGAGAAGCCAAGCTCATAGTGATGAAGTATAACTATGTGACAACGGAGGAGGGTATTGAAAGGGTCAAGAAGAAACTAAGCGAGGAAGTATATTTGTTTGTTGATACGGAAACTGTGAACGATAGCATAAGGCTTGTGCAGTTAGGCAATGCTCAAGAGATCTTTATCATTGACCTTTTTGACTTAAAACAGGAGGGTGTGAAGTTTTTAAAAGGGTTGTTAGCAAACAAGGGTATAGTAGGGCACAATCTAAAATACGACCTTAAATACCTTTATAAGTATGGCATAGAACCTTACGCAGTGTTCGATACTATGATAGCCAGTCAGCTTTTGGGAGAGATTGATAGACATTCTCTGCAAAAGGTTGCCATGTACTATTTGGGAGAGGTTCTTGATAAGAGTTTTCAGCTCTCTAACTGGGGAAAGACTGTTCTATCAAAGGAACAGCTAGATTACGCCGCTTTGGACGTGAAGGTAGTAAGAGACCTTTTTTATACTCTCCTTAAGAGGCTAAACTATACGTATCACGAGGAGGAAATTCTTCTAAAAACTAGGACTTCCAAGGTATTTGGTATAAGAAACCCGGTGGCTATAATAGAGATGGCTTTTGTACAAGAGGTGGCAAAGCTTGAGCTCAGCGGTATGCATGTGGATGTTGAGGAGCTCGAAAGATTGATAAAGGAGAGCAGAAGAACTCTCCAGAAGAAGGTTATGGATTTTATGGTGCATTATAGGATAGACCCTATGTCTCCAAAGCAACTTGGAGAGCTTCTCACCAAAAAGATGGACCTGGACCTTCCTAAGACAGAGAAGGGAAACATATCTACGGATGACAAGGTTCTGTCCCAGTTTACAGAAAATCAAGTTGTTAGAGAGATCCTTGACTTACGCGCCATAAAAAAGTACATAGATAAACTGGAGGAGATAAAAGAAAATCTGAGGAATGACGATGTTTACCCCGAATTCAGACAGATAGGAGCAATAACAGGGAGAATGTCAAGCTTGAATCCCAACGTTCAGAACATACCGAAGAACCTTAGAAGCATATTTAGTGCAAGGGAAGGGAAGGTGCTCGTTATATCCGATTTTTCTCAAATAGAGCTAAGGTTGGCATGCGAGTATGTAAAGGATAGCAGGATGATAAGGGCCTTCAAGGAAGGAAGGGATATGCATAGATATACTGCAAGCGTGCTCTTGAACAAACCAGAGGAAGCCATAACAAAGGAAGAGAGGCAGTTAGCAAAGGCTGTTAACTTTGGTCTCATATACGGCATATCTGCAAGAGGTCTTTCTGAGTATGCAAGAAGCTACGGTATAGAGCTATCCTTGGAAGAGGCTAAGGATATAAGAGATAAGTTTTTCCACTATTTTACTAGCTTTAAAGGGTGGCATGAGAGGGTAAAGAGAGAGCTCAGGGAGTTTAAAGAATCGAGGGGTCACACTCTGCTGGGAAGAAGGTACGTAGCTAATACTTTCCCCGATGCAGTAAACTATCCCATACAAGGTTCTGGGGCAGACCTTTTGAAGCTTTCAGTACTCATGTTTGATGCAGAACTAAGGAGGGAAGGCATGGATGCCCGGCTGATTAACCTGGTTCATGATGAGATAGTTCTTGAATGCGAAGAAGAGGATGCTCATAGGGTAAGGGATGTTTTAGAAAGGGCCATGAAACTTGCTGGTAGGCTTATATTAAAAGAAGTTCCTGTGGAAGTAGAGAGTACAATATCAAAAAGATGGAGGTAAAGGTTGATCCTTTTAGAAGACCATCCCTTTGCTCTTGCTTACAAGCTTGTAGAGGAAGGTAAGCTAAACCCATGGAATGTAGACATAGTGGAGCTTGCAAGCGCATACGTTGAGGAGATAAGAAGGATGGAAAGTCTCAACATGAGGATCTCCGCAAGAGCCATATTGGCAGCGTCCTTCCTACTAAAAAAGAAGGCAGAGTTTCTTTTTCCAGAAGTAAAGAAAAGATACGAAAGAAAGAGGACTTATACACTTGAAGAGATAGAGCGTCAGTTTGAAGAGGAAAAAACTCAGATAGAGGATGTCATACTTTCTAAAGTAGTAAGGAATGCAAAAAGGACAGTAAAAGGCAGTCCTTCTGTGAGTAAAAGGGAAAGAAAGAGCAAAAAACTCCCCATATATATATCTAAGTTTGAAGATGTGTTGGAGGAGATGAATGGGCTATTCCAACGAGGATTTGTAAAGCTTTACTTCTCTAAGCTTGTCTTAGGTAAAAGCTCAGCTCCTTACCTCATGGCTTTGATGCTAATGTACTACGATGGAAAAGTGAACCTAATTCAAGAAAAACCATATGATGAGTTGATAGTTGAGGCATGTACCTATGACTAAAAAGATAGTTGGAAGGATATTCTCTGACGTTAGCAAGGTTTATGACCTTTTCCTTAACTTTATAACCGTTGGAAGGATAAACGTATGGCAGAAGGATCTCCTAAACCTTATGGGAGATAATGGCAACAGGCTTGACGTGGGAACTGGGACTGGTGAGGTGCTCAAGAAATCCAAAAATGAAGGTCTAAAAGTTGGCATAGACCTAGCTTTGGGCATGCTAAAAGAGGCAAGAAAGAAGTGTCCCGGATGTTATTTCCTGCTTGCGGATGCAGAGAACATGCCTTTTAAAGATGGCTCCTTTAAAACTATCACTCTGTCACTTGCCTACAGACATCTGACAGACAGGGAAGCCTTCCTCAGGGAAGCTCGCAGAGTACTCAAAGAGAAGGGTAGAATAGGAATACTTGACATTAACAGAATCAAGGGAACTCCCCTTTTGGTATTTATGATGAATTATCCTATAAAGCCTTTTGGTCTTTTGATCTTTGGTAGAGAAAAATGGGAGTTTTTTGTACATTCCTTAAAAAGCTCCCTCTCTCTTGAAGAGGTAAAAATGTCAATAGAAAGGTCTGGTTTTAAGGTGGAAAAGCTGGAGAAAAAGTTTTTAGGTTTTTTTTACATACTAAAAGCTAAGAAGTTATAAAACGCCGGAGCTCCTTTTAAGGAGCCCCAGGAAAGTGAAAGAGATTGGAAAAAGGGAGATATCTAAGCAAACATGTCTCTGTATAGTCCCTTTGCCCATTCCATGTAAGCTTTGTAGTTAGACTTCTTTGGCTCTTCATCCATTCTAACATTGGCAAATTCAAATTGCCCTTTACCAAGGTACTTATAAGTTAAATCTATCCATATGGCTTCATCTTCAGCCACTGCAGAGTAGCAGAGGGTTCTCGGTGGTTCGTAAGGTATTTCCTTATCA
>JBKBPE010000100.1:0-4683 GCA_046293375.1 Aquificaceae bacterium | reverse complement strand
TCCATGAGCTTTTCTCTCTCTTTAAAGGTATACAAGAATATGGTAAGGGCACCAAGGTCAAGAGCGTATGTACCAAGCCAAAGAAGGTGGGAGTTTATCCTCTGCAATTCTGACATCATGGTTCTTATGTACTTGGCCTTTTCTGGTACAAGCTTCTCTATACCCAAGAGCTTCTCAACGGCAACAACCCATGCTTGGTTAGAGCAGAGAGCTGAGATGTAATCCATCCTGTCTGTGTACACGAGGAACTGATTGTACATCTCGTTTTCTGCAAGCTTTTCCACACCTCTATGGAGCTGTCCAAGGATAACGTCGCATTGAACTACCCTCTCCCCTTCAAGGTCAAAGAGAAACCACATGGTGCCGTGAGTTCCGGGATGCAGTGGCCCCCAGTTTAGGACTATCTGAGCTTTCTTCTTTAACCTTCTTTTCTCCGTTATTTCCAGATCTTCAAGGCTGGGAATAGGCGTATGCATTCTGTCATAATTCATAGTTCCAGTAAGGTCGTTCCCCCTTAGCACTTCGTTTAGGGATGGAAGGTACACATTTGCATAGCCTTCAAGGGGAAAGTCTTTCCTAAGAGGATAGTATGGGTAAGTCTCCCAAAGAAAAGCCCTTACTAAGTTTTCATGACCTTCGTAGATTATACCAAACATATCGTGGCACTCCCTCTCAGCCCATTTGCCAGCAAACCAAAGCCTCTCTATGCTTGGAAGAGCATTATCAGTCCATGTTTTCACAACTACTCTCTCTTTTCTGTCCACGTTGTAAAGGATGTAGAAGGCCATGAACCTAACAGGTTTGTCTGGAAAGTCCACCACCGAGTGGTCTATAAAGAGCTTAAAGCCAAGCTCATCCTTTAAAGCCTTCAAAAGGTCGATAAGCCTATCCTTAGATATATAAAGGCTTGTCGTATGGGGCTTTACTTCAACCTGTATACCTGGAAACCTTTCTTTCAATTCTAAAAAACTCTCTTCCTTAGCCCACGACATGCTTTACTCCTCAAAACTTTTCTTCTTCAAATTGCCAATTTAAAGCACCCTTTCTCCAGGCGTAAAGGAGCCCGTAGGTAAGAATGACCACAAAAAGGAACATCTCTATGAAACCAAAGATGCCAAGACGTTTGTAAACTATAGTCCATGGAAAGAGGAAAGCAGCTTCTATATCAAAGAGTAGAAGAAGAAGTCCAAGAAGGTAATAGCCTTGATGGAAGGTAGACTGAGCGTTCTGGTCGTACAGCGGTACCCCACACTCATAAGGATAGTCTTCCATACTCTCTGGAGTTTTCGGTCCCAAAAGGGTGTTTAGGACTATCAAAAGTCCTCCTATGGCAAGCATGGCACCCAAGAAAACTAAAAGTCCTACGTAATCCATTCTTTACCTCTTGAAAAGGGTTTCTACAGAATAGCTTAAAGAATCCCATATTATTATAGGCATCATGCCCAACAAGACAAGTGATACGGTTAAAATAAGCAAAACAAACTTTTCCGAAAAGGAGAGCCTTATCTCAAGTTGAGCCTTTTTATACTTCATAAAGGAAAGAACGACAAGCCTAATGTAGTATCCTGTTGATATCCCAGTTGCTACTATCATTATAAAAGCCAACCACCAGAGTTTCTCAAGGGACAGAGCCGTAAATACCAAGGCTTTACCAACAAAACCAACAGTTGGGGGTACACCAAGAAGGGAAAACATAAACATCATGAAGGATACAGCCAGGTAAGGTAGTGGAAATCTCAAACCTTCAAAATCTTCTATTCTATTCTGCCACGTTGGATACCTCTCCAAGAGGGATAGGATCAGAAAAGCTCCAGCACCCATTAGAGCATAAGCTATGAGAAAGTAAATAACAGCTTTAAGGCCTATAGACTTGGCTACAGACATACCAGCCAGTATGTAACCAGAGTGTGCTATGGAAGAGTAAGCTAAAAGCCTTTTGACATCCCTTTGAACAAGGGCCACAAGATTACCATAGAGCATTGTCATTGCAGAGATCAGAGCAATCGTTATTATCCATGCATAAGAGAAGTGTTCCCCTATTAGAGGCATTATTCTTACCAGAGGCACAAAGAAGGAGAGCTTACCAACAGATGCCATGTATGCAGTTATAGGTGTTGGAGCACCTTGATATGCATCTGGAAGCCAGAAATGGAAAGGGACAGCACCTATCTTTATGGCAAAACCTATAAGGAAGAAAACAAGACCCAATATGAGGAAGTACCTGTTTTCACCAACATGGGTGAGTATGTATCTAAGGTCAAGAGAGCCGGAGTAAAGATACATAAAGGACGCGCCGTAAGACGCTAAGGCTATACTTAACCCACCCATAATTAGGTACTTGAAGGCTCCCTCTTTGGAATTGAAGTCCCCCTTCAAAAGGGCGGTCATTATGTAGAAAGATATGGAGACTGCCTCTAGAGCAACGTACAGCACAATAAGGTTATAGGATGCACAAAGGAACATGCTACCAACAAGGGCAAAGGGCAGAACATAATAGAATTCGCTGTAAAGGGATAATCTGTATTTGTAATATCTGTGGGAAAAAACCAAAACAAATATGGTCAGGAGTATCATAAAAAACTGTAGTAAGGAAGAGAGCATATCTCTTACATAAAGACCATAAAAAGTATTACCAGAAAGGTTGAAGTTAAAGGCTATGTAAAGAAGGGCAAGACCATACCCAAGTATGCTTACTCCCATAGCAGTCCTATGGTCTATCCTTTTCTGTAGAAGGTCAATAGTGAACAGTAAAAAACCTGTCAAAAGCATTAACAGCTCAGGCATAAAAAGCCATAAGTCTGGAAACTCTATGTTTTCCATACTATCTTTAGCCTCCTATAACTTTGTGTATAACCATGAGCAGGATGTTTTTTATAGAAGGGTCAAAGAGATTAAAGAAAAGAAAGGGAGAAAGTCCTACCATGAGCATAGGCATAATCAACAGTAAGAAAGCGGTAAGCTTGAACCCCCTGACATCAGCAAAGTGTACCAACCTACTCTCTTCTTTGGTATCCAGATACAGAACCTTCAGAAGGTACAGTATGTACACTGCACTGAAGAAAGCACCCACAATAACTATAAAGGCAAGCTGTGTAGTGTACTCTCTTGCAGAAAGTATAGTTAGAAACTTTCCCCAAAAGGAAGACCCACCTGGTAGACCCATAGATGAAAAACCCGTTACGGCAGTTATGAGGGCAAATATGGGCATGAATTTTATACTTCCCTTCAAAGCCTCCATGTTAAAACTATGCAATCTATTATATATAAAACCAGCTATCATAAAGAGCGATGCTGAAGTAAGAGCATGGGCAAACATCTCTATAACACTTGCTCTAAGACCTTCCATATTCAGAAGGAACATACCGGTAACTACAAAACCCATGTGGCTCACTGATGAGTAAGCTACGAATCTCTTCACATTGCTCTGACTTATCGTGAACCAAGAAGCTACTATTATCGTGAATATTCCCCATAGAACCAAAAAGGGCATGAGCAGAAAGGCTATCTTTGGAAATAAGCCTATGTTAAATCGAAGAAGGGCATAAGTACCCATCTTTAGCAATATGGCAGCAAGCACAACAGAACCAGCTGTTGGAGCTTCACCATGGGCGTCTGGAAGCCATGTGTGGAAAGGAACCATAGGGGTCTTAACAGCAAAGGCCACGAAGAAAAGAGCAAAGAGGAAAAGACCAAAGGAAAGGCCATATTCGTTCTTTATAAGGTCCATATAGCTAAAGGAATAGGTTCCAAAAAGTCTGTAGTGCTGTGTGGCAACGCTTACTATACCAAGGAGCAAAAAGAGCGAAGACACAAATATGTACACAAAAAACTTGTAAGCCGAATAAAGTCTAAGTTTGTACCCCCATATGCCTATGACGAAGAGCATGGGCACCAAGGTGAGCTCGTAGAAGGTGTAAAAAACTATAAGGTCCCAGCTTGAGAAGACACCTATCAAAAAAGACTCAGTGAATAAGAAGCATATAAAATACTCCTTTAACCTGTGGTTTATCTGCTTGTCTCTTACGGACCAAAGAATAGCAACCAAAGATACAAGGGTAGTAAGAATATACATTAGCATGGAAAATCCGTCCAACCCCAGAGAAAGTCCAACTCCAAGCTCTTTTACTATGCTGTAATGTTCGTAAAACTGTACAGCACTAGCTTTAGAGAGGTCAAATAAGAATAAAGAATACATAGAGAGTACAAAGGTAAACAAGCTAAAGATTATGGCAATGGCCTTTGAAAATCTCTCATGGAAAAGTAAGATGAACAAGCTTCCTAAAAGTGGTAACAGCATACTAATGGATATCAATGGAAAACTTGCCCTTATCAATTCCATCCTTTACCTCAGAGCATAAGTTATAACGCCAAGGATAAAAACCATACCTATTAAAAGGAATAAAATATAATTGTTTAGAAGTCCAGTTTGTATGCTCCTTGCATACCTACCAGTTTTGAAAGCAACCTTTGCTACGCCGTTTACAAGAAGGTCAACAACCATTATATCCAACTTCATCCAAAGGAACTTAACAACCCTGAGATAAACTAAGCTCATAAAGTTTATAAAACCATCTATGGTAAGCCTATCACCCAAAATATAGAACCACTTTGATACTTTCACATATCCCCAAGCCATTACCCTATGGTAGAACCTTTCTGTGAAAAACTGCTCTCTAAAGAGGA
>JBKBPE010000099.1:0-4712 GCA_046293375.1 Aquificaceae bacterium | reverse complement strand
GCTATCAGGGAAACACCTATGGCTCCTGCCTCTCCAGGGTAAGGATGGACGTAAACTTCTGCATCAGGAACCTTAGATTTTATAAAATCCACTTGAGCTTTTACAACCGCCAAGTTTTTGTGAGTTCCCCCTTGAAGAAGAAACTTTCTCCCCACTTCTCTTAAGTTGTTTATGTTGCCAGCATACACCCAGACGTTCAAAGGAAGGATATGACAAAGGCCTGCAAGTATCTCTTGAGCTTGCCATCCTTTTCTTTGCTGGTTAACGATATCGCTCTGAAGGAATACGCCACATCCCATAGTAAAGGTTGGTATGGCTTTTGCGCTAAAGGCTTCTTTGGCTATATCCTCCAAGGGAATGCCAAATCTCTCTGCAACTCCTTGAAGGAAAGCTCCATTCCCAGAGGAACATTGAGAGTTTAGCCTAAAATCAGATACGGAACCATTTCTTAGGATCATTATCTTCACGTCCACACCACCAACATCGCATATACAGTCCACGTCTGGGAAGAAGTGAAGACCTGCAGTGGCATGAGCTACCGTTTCAACTACAGCTATATCTGCACCAAGCACGTCCTTAAGAAGGTCTTTCCCATAACCAGTTACACCAAGGGCCAGGACTCTACCATCATCAAGGTACTCCTTTATCCTTCGGAAGACTTCCTTTGCATCCTCTATGGGGTTACCCTTGCTCAGAGCATAACAAGAAAAGACTATATCCTTTTCCGGCGTTATGCATACAGCCTTTGAAGTTGTTGACCCAAAATCGCATCCTATAACGACCTCTTTGGCCCTCCTTACGTTTACCTTTATGAACTTAGCATACTTTTTCATGAAATCTTCAAGCTCTCCGATAGAACTCACAAGACCTCCTTTCCCCTCCTTTAGCTTCTCTTCGTACTGCCCCTCTTCCACCCACCACTTTAGTCTGTCTTTACCCTTGTAAGCTCCTCCATCCTTCTCATCCATTGCTGTGTATACACATCCCAAACTAGCATAAAATAGTGAGTTTTCTGGAACATACACAAGTCTTTCCATATCCTCATCGGAAAAAACCCCCAGCCCGCTTTCTTTCCAAAGCTTTTTAAGATGATATCTCCATGCTTCTATAAGACCCTTAAGGAAAGAGTTGGGCCCACCAAGAAGAAGCACCTCTGGCATGGGAAGATTGCCCTTTGTAAGCTGAGAAAGGTTCTGATAAACTACAGCTTCAAAGAGGGATGCTATCACTTCCTCCGCCGGAACACCAGCCTTTATGAGAGAGTTAACATCCGCCTCTGCGAATATTCCGCACTTGGAACTCACCTTGTGTATGGGATATCCCATATAACCCATTTGGGATAATATTTCCGCATCTATCCCCAACCTTCTTGCGGATTTTTCTATGAAGGTTCCAGTCCCACCAGCGCAAACGTTCTGCATGAAAACTTGCTTGTTCCTTTTATTGTTCTCCCACCTTATGAACACTGTTTTCATATCCTCCCCACCTATCTCGCTTATAAACCTCACATTGGGATGAAGCTTCTCTACAGCTGTAGATACAGCAACAACCTCTTGAACAAACCTACCACTGAGGAGCTTTGCTATGGGCCCAGCTCCAGAACCAGTAAGGTAAATTCTATCCTTACCAGGTTTTAGGCCAAATTTTTCCTCAAGCTTTGTTAGGAACTCAAGCACCTTATCAGCTTGCTTTGTGTTATGCCTCTCGTAAGCCTTGTCCAGTATACTTCCACTGTCATCTACCAAAACGTACTTGCATGTTGTGCTTCCAACATCAACACCCAAAAACATGCTCAGAACCTTTTCATAAGCTTTGCCACATGCATCACATAGTTGGCGGAGGTTCCAGCATAACCATAGTTTGGTACTTTGTAGCTTGCCCTCTTTATCTTTCTCCTCTTCTCTTCAAATTCCTTTATCTCTTCTATGCTGAGCTTTGTTCTATCCATAACCTCCTCAAATTCCATCTTTGCTCTCTTCTTTGCTTCAGTAAGTATCATCTGACACCTAGAAAGAGCGTGAACTTCAGCATCTCCCTTTATTTCTATGGGGGCGTAAAGTAAGTCCGGATAGTCTCCAAGCACTTTAGCCATGGCACCTATGGACATAGTGTTTGGAAGGCATCCATAGGGCGAGAGTTCACATATCATATGAGCTTGCTTGTTTTTATAGGCATAGAGGGCTTTGCCTATGAGCATGTGACCTTCCCCCCCACTAAGCCTGTAGTGGAAATAGGGTTTGGCAAGCTCTTTTAGGAGTCTTTGGTCTGGAAGAGGGTTTGGGACGTTGTTTAGAGCTTTTCTGAGCTTGTTGTAAACATACTTATAAAGGTGTGTAAGGAAAAGAACAAGCCCTCTCTTTATATGGTATCTTTTGATAAAATCTTTATTATCCTCAAGCTTGAAAAGCTCCATGTTTATAAGGTAATCCATCCAGACAGCAACAGGTGGTGGAACAACTTCAGCTCCTTCCTCTTCCAACCATCTTTTAATGTTGTAGTTTCCATCGCCTTCATGGGTTTGAAGCCAGAACTCACCAGTTACTTTAACCTTTGGCTTGACTCTAAGGCGGTCTACCTCTACACTATCCCAGAGGCTTCTGACCTCTTTGAGAGCTTTTACAAAGTAGTTTGTCAGCACATGCCATGCAAGGGATCCAAGCTTCTTCCCCTTCAATGGTCTATTTTTCAGTTTTTCATAGATCAGGTCCACACTTTGATGTAAGACGTTCTCCGTTTGTCCAGGCAGAACTTCGTAAGGTCTTGCTGCGTACTCCATATCTGTTAGTATGTCTCCGATAAACATAGCATAAACAAGCCCGAGAGTTAAAGGCATGCTTATTTCAAGCCCCCCACCTTCCACAGATTGCTCCATCTTAAGAAGGTCCAGAAGGAAAATCCTGAAGTCTTTCAGGTTCAAGCCCTCCAACACTCTCTCGTAAGATTCGTGATACTGTCCAAACCTGCAAGGCCCGCATGCTCCTATGGTAACGAATACATAATCGTCCACAACCTTTCCTTTGGACATCTCTAACTCCATGATGGTTCTTGCCAAGTTTCCAGCCGTAAAAGTTGTAGGACAGCAAGCTCCAACATCTACGTATTCCTTTCCAACATCAAGGTCTATCCTCTTGATGGCAGGAAGGGGACTTGCCTTGTAGCCCATGTTTTCTAAGAAAGCTTTTATGAGTTTTTCATGCTTCCACGTTAAACCACCGAACAGTACAGTAGTTCTTGACCTTTCTTCTTTTGTAAAGGGTTTAGGTCTATAAGCTCTATAATCTACTGTCTCCATGACTTACCCTCCTTTAGGGTTTATACATTAAAAAAATATGCTTTATGGCCAGAACATACTGTTTCATGTCATATTATGCGTAGGAGTATTTGGAGAAAATAGTATAATTTAATTGGGTATGGAAGTTATAACTGTTCCTATAGAGGAAGAGGTCAAACAGTCTTATATAGACTATGCTATGTCAGTTATAGTTGGCAGGGCTATCCCCGACGTTAGGGATGGTCTAAAGCCCGTCCAAAGAAGGATCCTCTATGCCATGTACCAGATGGGACTTATGCCTGATAAACCCTTTGTAAAAAGCGCAAGAATTGTAGGTACAGTTCTTGGTTACTATCATCCTCATGGTGATCAAGCAGTTTACGATGCTCTGGTACGCATGGCTCAAGACTTTAACATGGGTTATTGCATGATAATAGGACAGGGGAACTTTGGCTCTATAGATGGTGACCCGCCAGCGGCCATGAGATATTCAGAGGCAAAACTATCAAAGGTGGCTTTAAAACTCCTTGAAGATATAGATTACGAAACAGTTGATTTTGTCCCTAACTTTGATAACTCTACATTAGAACCTTCTATCTTGCCTTCTAAGTTTCCCAATATGCTTTGTAACGGAAGTACTGGTATAGCTGTTGGGCTTGCCACATCCATACCATCGCACAACGTCAAAGAAGTTTGCTTAGCCCTAATAGAGCTGGCAAAGAATCCTGACATGGGCGTGGAAGAGATAATGAAGCATATAAAGGGGCCAGACTTTCCGACTGGCGGAATCATAGAGAATGGTAAAGAATTAAAGGAGTTTTATGAGATTGGAAAGGGGTACGTGAGGATAAGGGCAAAGGCTCATGTGGAAAAGCTACAGGGCGGAAGAGAACAGATAGTAATAACTGAGATACCTTATCAGGTTAACAAGTCTGAGCTTATAAAGCGAATGGCCGAACTGGCAAGAGAGGGGAAAGTAAAAGAGATATCCGACATAAGGGATGAATCTGATAAAGAGGGTGTAAGAATAGTTGTAGAGTTGAAGCGTGAAGCAGATGCTCAAAAAACTCTAGAAAAACTGTACAAATACACAGCATTAAGGAAGAACTTTCCTCTCAACTTTGTAGTGCTTGTAGATAATGAACCAAAAAGGATGGGTATAAAAAGGATCTTGAGCGAGTTCATAAAGCATAGACTTAATGTTATTCTAAGGAGGTCTAAGTATCATCTGGCAAAAGCAGAAGAAAGGTTTCATACAGTTCAGGGTCTTATAATGGCTCTGAAGAACCTGGACAGAGTTATAAATGACATAAAGCAATCCAAGGACACAGCAGAAGCAAAGGAGAAGCTTATTAAAAATTACTCTCTTAGTGAAAGACAAGCTAATGCAGTGTTGGACATGAGACTGCAGAGGCTTACTTCTCTTGAAAGAACCAAGCTG
>JBKBPE010000098.1:0-4733 GCA_046293375.1 Aquificaceae bacterium | reverse complement strand
CTCTCATGCTCTCCCATAACAAAATAGTAGCCTCTACCTATATACTGGTTTAACTCTACAGGTTTTACTGGGCGACCCTTGCTGTCCGCTGTTCTTGCCCTCCCTAAATAATTCCCGTTGCAATAAAAGTCAAGTCCTTCAGTCCTTATATAGTCTCCCTCACTGCATACTACCTTCTTTACCAAAAGCTTCCCCTTCGTGTATTCATTCTCTACAGGCGGTTTTATAAGCACATAGTCCCCTGCCTTTGGGTCTCTAAAAGGCTCTACCTCAAGCCACCACTTGTAAGGCAGTGAATAATCCATGCTATAGGCAATCCTCACTGGACTTACCCTGTATGCCAGCACGCTCACCACAAGCAAGAAAACAGCTCCTAACCAAAACCTCACTTTATAGCCCCCTTAACTTTCTGTGTAATGTCCTCATCCTCTCCAGATACCACACACTGCTTTATAAGAACAATACCCTTCTCCTTTGAAAGTATAGCCTTTAACTTCTCCTGTTTCTCTAAAACAAGCTTTTGAACTTCCTCTGGACTTTTACCAGACTGAAGAGCCTCATAAATCCCCTTTGCATTCATAAAGTCCAGCTCAAGAAGATTTATTGTCTTTACAGGTCTGTAATAGAGCTGTCTTGCAAGATAAAAGGTAGCCCCATTGGAAAAGACTATAAGAGCTATCACCAAAAGCCACTCATACCACTTCATTGCTTCATCTCCTCCTGCACCTTCTTTATAGCCTCTAAATAGCTCATGCCAGAAGCCACAAGGTCTTGTATCCTCTTTCTTACATGAGGAGTTGTAAAGAACATGGCTTTCATAAAGTCATCAAGAACTACCCTTGCCTTGACAATTCCAGCTCCTGAATAGATAACTGCCTCTGAAAACTCTCCAGCTCTTGTCCTTGTGCTTAAAAGCAAATTCCACCCCCAGTCTCCAAAGGCAAACAGATTGCTCTGTTTCATGGCATTTATACTTTCCGCCTTCTGTTGCATAAACATAGACCAGAAGCTGTTTTCTGTTATAACTCTTCCAGCTCTTGAGAGACCACCTGTTGGCATTATATCCGCAAAACTCTGCGTGCCTATTATCATTGACGCCCCATGCTTTCTGAACCTCCTGTATGCCTGCTCTATAAAAATGTCTATCTTGGGGTTTCCTAAAAACTTGTGCGCTTCATCAATGATAACTAAATTCTTGTAGTCTTTCATGCCTGAGAAGAATATCTCCTTTGATATGTGATAGGTAAGGAGCATGATAACAGGGTCTCTCAGGTCTGGCACATTCTCTATCTGCCCGTTTTCAAAGACGGTCAAAAACTTGTCAAAAAAGACAGTTGCTTTTCCATTGAAAAACTTTCCATACGGACCCACAGAAGAATATGGCTGCAGGTGCTTTATAAAATCACTAATCCTCTGGTCTCCCGCATACTTTCTTAATGCATCAATCACCGTATCCACACTGCTATCAGCCCCATACTTGTCATAACTCTCCCTTAAAGCCTCATCTAAATGCGCCCTTATAAACTTCTCCTGCTCTTCAGACTTTTTCTGTTCCTTTACTGCTCCCATCAGGTAAAACCAGTTTGTTAAAAATTCCAGATAGTCCTCAAACACGCTGTAGTCAGTTATTGATGTGAAAGGATTTAAGCATATGGGAGCTTCAGGTTTTATCTCTATATAGTCCCCTCCAAAGGCATGGCAGAACCTCTCATAAGAGCCTCCTATGTCTATTACCCATACACGGTTGCCACCTGCCAGATAGTTCCACATAACATACTGCAAAAACACACTCTTGCCAGCTCCTGTCATGCCTACCACATAAGAGTTATAACCACCTGCAGGGTTTGAAAAGTAGTCAAAGCTCACAAGCTCTCCCGTGTTTGAAAAGAAGAAAAGCTCAGGGAAAGTCCCCTTCCATCCTGCATAAACGGGTGCTAAGGTGGCAACATTCTCCTCAAATACCGCCCTTACCCTCTGTTTTGAAAGAAAATCAGCCATCGTCTTGTCAAAACCAAAAGGAAGAACGCTTATAAAATCCGCAAAGTTTATGTATTTGTCTTCTTCTAACTGCCAGCCAAGTTTCCTGAATTCTGTCTTTACTCTTCCAGTCCTCAGTTCAAGCTCCTCTTTAGTTCTGGAAAAGACCACTATGAGAAAGTCTATGGCATATAAATCCGCCCCTTTCTCTATCCTCTCCATAGCATAGGAAAGGTCTTGATGCTTGAACTTGAGCCTTGGCACCAAGCTATAAGGCACATGCTGGTTAAGCACCATAGTGGCATTTCTTTTTACTTTTCCTTTCTCACTCTCAGGTAGCTTTATGCCATTCAAAACTATCAGATAGTCAAAGTCATAAACGCTCTCCTCATAAGGACCAGCAAGATAATTAAGCACATCTACCATTGACCACTCTTCTGGATAAGTCTTAACCGATAAGGCTCTTACATAAAAACCGTCCAGCTCAAAAAAGTCCTCATAAATGCGAGCTTTTGTAGAAGAATGAACGCTTGCCCTTGATATGGGTATATCCCCCCTATACTCAGGAACATCTCTCCAGTCCTTTGAAGGATTGAGAAGTTTATAAAGCACCTCCACCATATCTCCCCCCGTCATATCGTAAGGCACAAGCCCCGCAGACTGTAAAGAACCCCTCAGCTTTTCTCTTACATCAGACAGCTTTTTCAGATATACGCTAAAATCCTCCAGCTCATCTTCTTTTTTCTTACTAAAAAGCCCAAAAAGGTTTTTAAAAAGACTATCCATAAGACTGTATGTCTTTGACTTACCACCAAGCTTTACTGTGATAAATAGCCTGTGATTTTTTGCGGTGGCTCTAAAGGTTTTTGTTATAGGCTCATGCCTTTTGCTCTCTAAAAATTTCCAGAACTCATCCACCATCTCCTTCATGAGGCTCTGGTCTATCCCTCTTAGCCTGTAAAGCCCCCTATACTTGTTTTCTCTCCATGTGTCTATGGCTTTATAAATGTCAGAAGAACCCCAGAGGATAAACTGAAAGCTTGCTCCCTCTGGCAAGGCAGAGAGAAAAGACCTCAAGGACTGCTCCGTCCCAGAAGATATCCCCACAAGAGGCACACACTCAAAGGCTATGCCTATAGAGCCGTCCGCATTGTAGAAAAAACCATCCTCTTCATAGTAAGGCATAACATACCTTGAAAGGTTTTCCCTCTCAAGGACTAAAAACAATTCTTCCTGCGTCATTTCCTTGCCTCCAGCTGACCCAAATATCTTTTGAGTAGCCAGTCTTCCACATAAACATAACCAACCGCATTCCCTAACGCATAACCACCCAAAGCAAACAGACTTAGAAACATCAAAACTTGCCTCATCTCATTTCTCCTCTAAAAACTTCTTTACCTCAGGGGCTGGCTCCAATGGCTTTAACTCTTTAAGAGGTTCTCCTTTCTTGAGAAGATAATCCCCAAGTATCCACTTGCCTTCCTCCGCTCTGAAGAAGATATGCTTCTGAGACACTAAATTGCCTTTTTCATCTACATAAGGCAAAACAAATACTCTTATAATGTTGTCAGGCACACGCAAAGGAGTTGGGATAGTCCTTGCAAGTTCAAAAAGTCTTTCCTGAACTTCCTTTTGATACAGGCTCTCTACTTGCTTTTCTTCTTTTTGTGTAAAAGTCTCAGGTAAATCTTTCAATTGAACCTTTTCTTGCTTACTAACAACTCCCGCACATGAAGTCAAAAATAGAGCTATTGCTAATACCCGCTTTTTCATCTCCTTTCCTCTTTCAAAGTCTGCTCATAGACATCTGAAAGCCTTCCACAATAGCCAAAATTAGCTCCCTTTTTACAAAGCTGGCTTTCTTCGTAAGGTAATAAAATCTTTGCACAGGAGCTTAGAAAAACAGAACACAGCATAATTAAAACAACCTTCATTCATTGCCCTCCTACTTATTCTCTTGCTTACCAGCCTGTTCTTGCTCCACGGAAGAAAAGTCTATGCTCTGCAAGAAAACTACATCTACCTTCCTTCCTGCGTTTATTTCCACCACAGGATAAGTCTCATCCGCCAGCTTCTTGTATTGTTCTACAAGTTCTTTAGCCGCAGACGTAAAACCGCCTGCAATACCCACGTTCAAAGCTTGCCCTGGGTCTATAGTCGTAAGAGACCCCTGCGGAGATACAATGACTGTAGAACCTGATTGCTGAAAAACTCTTGATATGCCGTCTATAAAGCCTGCTAACAACATTCTTGCTAAAATTGCTCCCTGCTTTGATACTACTCTGCCAAGCAACCCTACTTTTCCGTCTTCTCCTGCTACATAGCCCTTTACCTTCTTCTCTACCACAGTTCCGTCCTTTTTCACACAAGACAGCACCTCAAGCCTTATGTATGCTCTCTCAGATGGTAAATCTCCATAACCAGACCCTATCACAAAACAATCTTTTATGTCCGCCTTCCACAGGTTTGGCAGAACCGCCTTATCCACTATCCTTATCAAAACTGGATGAGGAGAGCTTTGAGCTTTGCCTCCAGTAGGAGCATCAAGCCCAGAAAGAAGAACCGCCTTTACAAAAGCTCCAGCAGGAATTAAACTCTTTTTGCTTTGACTTTGAGGAACCTGAGGAGCAGGCTTTATCTCCTCTTTCTTTTCCTTCGGATCAGCTATGGAGCTGAAAACTATTTTTCCATAGGTTCCAGCAGACTCTATCTCCAAATCCCCAAAATTGAGGATCCTACCTAAAATTCCTAATTCG
>JBKBPE010000097.1:0-4746 GCA_046293375.1 Aquificaceae bacterium | reverse complement strand
GATAGTAAAGGTTGTTATTTACTTCTTGGATTTTTGACACAGCCTCTTTGAACTATCCGACAGAATTCTAAAGTTGGTGTATTATTTTATTAAATTAAGATCCCAAATACGCCGGATGAGAAATGGGGTTGTTTTTGAGCTTTTTTTGAATTTCTCACTTGGCGTATGTTTAAACATACATGCTCAGAAACGGCGTGTATAATTTATTAATAAGGAGAGGTGACCGAGTGGCCGAAGGTGCAGCACTGGAAATGCTGTGTACGGTAACCCGTACCGCGGGTTCGAATCCCGCCCTCTCCGCCAATAGAACATGCACGATAGGATAGTAATAAGAGGAGCTCGGCAGCATAACCTAAAAAACATAGACATATATGTACCAAAAAACAAGCTTGTTGTAATAACTGGTCCTTCTGGTAGTGGTAAGTCTTCCCTTGCCTTTGATACCATCTACGCTGAAGGGCAAAGAAGGTTCGTAGAGTCGCTTTCCTCTTATGCAAGGCAGTTTTTGGGTGTTATGGAGAAGCCTGATGTGGATGTTATGGAAGGTCTTTCCCCTTCAATAGCTATAGACCAAAAGACCACATCAAAAAACCCACGCTCTACGGTTGGTACGGTAACAGAGATATACGATTACATGAGAGTGCTTTGGGCAAACATAGGAAAGCCACATTGTCCCACATGCGGAAGGTTGCTGGAGGGGCTCTCAGCGCACGAAATGCTCGAAAAAGTTTGGGACAGGTATCAGGGGAAAAGGATAACTATACTTTCACCCTTAGTGAGGGGTAAAAAGGGAGAGTTCAAGGAAGTTATAAAAGAGATATACAACATGGGATTTTCAAGGGTAAGAGTAGATGGTGAGTACAAAAGGGTCATAGATGTTCCACCCCTTGAGAAAAACAAAAAGCACGACATCGAGGTTATCATAGACAGGTTTACATTGGAACTTGAGGAGAGGGCCAGGCTTTTAACTGCAATAGAAAAGGCCCTTGAACTTTCTAAGGGTCTCTTGATTGTTCAGGATGTGGATGGAAATGTGGAAGACATTTTCAGTGAAAGGCTCACATGCCCAGAGCATGGTTTTTCCATACAAGAGCTCTCCCCCAGATTCTTTTCCTTTAACTCTCCTTATGGGGCGTGTAGAGTCTGTAAAGGTCTTGGTGTAAGGTGGGAGGTTGATATTGGGTTGCTCGTGGATGAGGATGAACCGGTCATAGATGCTTTCAAAATAACAGCCTCTGGGCTTTTTAACTATCTTAAATATCCCATTCTCAACCTCCTGAGGGCCTTGGGATACAATACAAGGACCGTTTACAAGGACTTGCCAGAGTCTGTGAAAAACCTTCTTCTCTATGGTGGAGCAGTAAGAGGCGCAAGTTTTGAAGGCATAGTAAAGCATCTCGAAAGAAGGTTTATAGAGGAAGATGCCGAAAAGATAAGGGAGGAGATAGGAGAGTATATAAGGGAGATGCCATGTCCTGCATGCAATGGGGCGAGACTAAAAGATGAAGCTCTTGCCGTCCTAGTTGGTGGGAGAAACATATGGGAGGTTTGCCGTATGCAGATAAGACAAGCAATGGACTTCTTTGTAGAGCTTTCTAAGAGTTTGGGGGAGAAGGATTACCTTGTAGCTGAAAAACTCCTAAAGGAGATAAGAGAGAGGATTGGCTTTCTTGTAGATGTTGGACTTGATTATCTTAACCTTGCAAGGAGTGCCACATCACTGTCTGGTGGTGAGATGCAAAGGATAAGACTGGCAACCCAGATAGGGTCCAAACTGACTGGCATAATATACGTTCTGGATGAGCCATCCATAGGTCTGCATCCAAGGGATACTCACAAGCTCATAAGAACTTTAAAAAGTCTCAGGGACCTTGGCAACACTGTCATAGTAGTTGAGCATGACCCAGAAACTATTGAATCTGCAGATTGGGTCATAGACATGGGGCCAGGAGCAGGAAAGGAAGGAGGAGCCGTTGTAGCTCAAGGTACAGTTGAAGATATAATCAAAGAATCAAAGTCTCTCACTGGTGCCTATCTCTCTGGAAGACTTTCCATTAGCCTACCAGAAAAGAGAAGAGCTCCAAAGGGTAAATGGATAAGGATAGTGGAGGCAAGAAAGCATAACCTAAAGGGTATAACAGTAGAAATACCACTTAACCTTTTCGTATGCATAACTGGAGTATCTGGAAGCGGTAAGTCCACACTGATCTATGACATACTTTGGTCCTATGCCAAGTCCATCTTTTACGGTGGCCATACACAGATGAATGGATTTGGGAGGATAGAAGGCCTACAGTATATAGACAAGGTTATAAACATTGACCAATCGCCCATAGGCAGAACTCCAAGAAGCAACGCAGCCACATACACAAAAGTCTTTGACCTTATAAGGGACCTCCTTGCAAGCACTGAGGAGGCAAGGGCTAGAGGCTACAGTGCAGGTAGGTTTTCCTTCAACGTAAAAGGTGGAAGATGTGAAGCATGTCAAGGAGAAGGCGTTATAAGAGTAGAGATGCATTTCTTGCCTCCAGTTTACGTAACGTGCGATGTATGCAAGGGAAAGAGGTACAACAGAGAAACCCTTGATATACTTTACAAAGGTAAGAATATATCTCAAATACTTGACATGACAGTAGATGAAGCCTATGAATTCTTCTACCATCATACTTCCATAAGGAGAAAGTTAGAGTTTCTCAAGGATGTAGGGCTTGGGTACATAAGGCTTGGCCAACCAGCCACAACGCTTTCTGGTGGTGAAGCTCAGAGGATAAAGCTCACAAGAGAACTCTCAAAGAAGGACACGGGCAGAACTCTTTATCTTTTGGATGAACCAACCACAGGCCTCCATCTGGATGATGTGAAAAAGCTAATAGACGTACTTCAAAGGTTAGTTGATAAAGGGAACACGGTGGTAGTTATAGAGCATAACATGGATGTGATAAAGTGCGCAGACTGGATAATAGACCTTGGTCCAGAAGGTGGAGAAGGGGGTGGATACATAGTAGCTACAGGAACACCGGAAGATGTAATGAGAAATGAGAATTCTCACACTGGGATCTATCTTAGAAGGTATTTAGAAAGAATGTTGAACTTTAGGTGACCTTCTCAACGTTGGTTTTTGAACCTTTCAACAAAAACATCAGGAAGAATGAAACAATAACCATAAGTATGGAAACAACCTGATTCCATGTCAGACCTATCCCATGAATGGGTGGAGTAACACCTCTATAGAACTCTAAGAAGAACCTAAGTGATCCATAGAGAAGCATGTACAGAGAGAAAACAAAACCATCAAAAGGCTTTTTTCTGTATACAAGTAGAAGTATGGAAAATATAAAGACAAGCCCTATGAACTCCATAAGCTGTGTTGGATACAACGGTAAGTAGGGTGGTGCAACAGCTCCCTCTGGAAAAACCACATAGAAAAAGGGAAACTTATGGGAGAAATGCACCCCTGGAGTGGCCTGTACCTGTATTGGAAAAGGAAGACCATAGCAGCATCCAGCAGAAGTACATCCCAACCTTCCGACAGCATGTGCTAAAGTGAGCGAAAGGGCAGCCAGGTCTCCCACTTTCCATAAAGGGAGTCTATACACAAATATACCTGCGATAGCGCCCATAAGCCCTCCTATGAGTCCACCGAAGAAATCCATCCCACCGTTCCATATGGCCAATACATCCGTAATACTTCTAACCTGTTCAGGATGTTCTATAACGTAAGCCAACCTACCACCCAAGACACCGAAGAAAATGGCCATCAAGAAGGTGTTCTCAGTATGGTTTGTATTCAATCCCTCTTTCTTTGCAAATCTTAAACTGAGTGCATATGCTAAGATGGCTCCAATAGCAACCAGCACACCGTACGTGTATACCTTTATTCCAAAAACCTCAATAAGCACTGGAAACATTCTGTTACCTCCTTAGTTCATCGACACCCACGATAAAGCTTACATTCCCTATGCTAACCTTTACACTCTTGTAATAACCATCCTTTGACCTTTCCCCGTATTCAAAAACCATCAACCTATCCTTCTTCTTATCAGTTAGTTCTATTCTTTTGAGCTCTCCGTTGGAAAAGACGTACTTTCTGAAGTAAGCCTGGTCATCCCTTTCA
This sequence comes from Aquificaceae bacterium, assembly GCA_046293375.1. Taxonomy (GTDB): domain Bacteria; phylum Aquificota; class Aquificia; order Aquificales; family Aquificaceae; genus Hydrogenobacter. The sequence goes on along the minus strand of JBKBPE010000097.1, from coordinate 632 downwards.
AACACAACAGAACCAAAAGAACACGTGGCCTTTTCGTATCCAGTCAGAATACTACCAAAAACGATGCTGTCGGGAGTTAATGGGAGGTCTATACAGGCTGAGTTTATGCAGAAGGCCCTTCCACTGAAAAGAATGCTCCCGCTCTGTGGACTTCTTATTATGTAACTTCCTTCCTCCTTCTCAACATAAATAGGTATCTTGATTATGCCATACCTTATGGATAGAAATGCCTTATACTCCTTTGGAGCAGAATCTTCAGAATAGATGGTCTTTATCTGTTTTTCTTCTGGGCAGACAAGAGGAGCGCAGGCATACATAAAAACTGCAATTGATAGCAGTAGGGCTTTTTTCATGATAATCCTCTGATCCTTACCGATAGATAGTGAGCATAAAGACCTTCGGCCCTTGCTATGCTCTCTGTTGGCTCTGCAAGCCTTTCAAACCCCTCTTTTGTCACATAGACAACCGAGCTTCTTTTAACAAAGTGGTAAACCCCAAGTGGCGAAAAAAATCTGGCAGTTCCACCGGTGGGTAAAGTGTGATTGGGTCCTAGTATGTAATCACCTAAGGGCTCCGTGGAGTATTTCCCAAGAAATATAGCACCTGCATGCTTTATATAAGGAAGTAAAGAG
>JBKBPE010000096.1:0-4760 GCA_046293375.1 Aquificaceae bacterium | reverse complement strand
ACTCATAACCCTCTCTCCCACAGAACCCCTCTTTATACTTATCAAAATCTCCTTTGTATTTGGGTTTATAGTAGCCTCACCGGCAATACTCTATCAAGTATGGCGGTTTGTAGAACCAGCTTTGTACCCTAACGAGAAAAAGCTTATTCTACCTTTGACCTTTTTCTCTATAATGCTCTTCCTTCTTGGAGCAGGCTTTGCATACTTTGCAGTGCTTCCCATAGCCCTTAAATTTCTCATAGGGATTGGTTTCTCTCAACTCGGTGCCACGCCTTTCTTATCAGTTGATATGTACATCTCCTTTTTACTTAAAATGATCATAGGTTTTGGAATAGCCTTTGAGATGCCTATATTTCTCTATCTTTTGCAAAGGGCTGGAGTAGTCACAGAGAGTCAGCTAAAGAGCTTTAGGAAGTACTTTATAGTGATAGCTTTTACAGTTGGAGCCCTTATAGCTCCAGATGTTACAACCCAAGTACTCATGGCCATTCCTCTTATGATTCTATACGAAGCTTCTATAATTGCTGGAAAGCTTGCCGTCAGAAATAGGAAGAAGTCCATGGAGGTAGCCCAGCAGTGAAAGTACTTATAACGGGCTCTACTGGCTTTGTGGGAAAGTATATAGTGAATAGATTGTTGGAAGAGGGCTATGAAGTTGCCTCTGCTGTTAGAAACACAAAAAAGCTTCAGAGGCTATACGGAAACAGTGTGAAGGGTTACAAGGTAGACTTTGAGAGTGAAGAATCATTGAAAGAAGCCTTTGGAGACTTTAGACCAGACTTTGTTGTGCATCTTATAGGCATCCTTTATGAAGAGAGGTCAAAGGGAGTAACTTTCCACAAAGTGCACCATGTTTATTCAAAGAACCTTTATGAGGTGGCAAAGGGTTTTGACATAAAGAAAGTTGTTCATATGAGCGCCTTGGGAACAGACAGGTCTTCTCCATCCTCTTACCACAAAACCAAGTACATGGGGGAAAAGGAACTCATAAATTCAGGCATCAACTACACCATATTCAGACCATCCATCATACTGGGACCTGAGCAGAGACTCTTCTATGACATGTGGAAGATAACCAAGTATATACCGATTGTGGCACTTCCTAACTTTGGAGGCTACAAATTTCAACCGGTGGACGTGAGAGATGTAGCCTGCTGTTTTGTAAAGGCCCTTTCCAATCAGGAGACAGATAAGAAAACATACGAAGTGTGCGGAAGCAAAAAGGTCAGCTTCAAAGAACTCTTGGAAGACATTTTTTTCCTCTTTGGTAAGAGAGTCTTCCTTTTACCAGTCCCTAAGTTTATCATGTATGTGGGTGGAATACTTATGGAGAGAATTTTAGAGCCACCACTCTTTAGCTCCGACCAGATACTTATGATGTGGAGGGAGAATGTATGTGGGCTAAGCTCCCACGTACACTCAAAGGGGGTAGAGAGTGTGTGTGGGAAAGAACCCATAGGTTACGAGGAATCTCTAAGATGGAGTATAGAAGAGTTTTTGAAAAAAGTGAAATGAAAGAGGATCCTGTTGACCTATCCATTTATCTCTTTGGAATAACCTTTAAGAATCCCGTTTGGGTAGCTTCTGGAACCTTTGGCTATGGGATTGAGGCTATGGAGCTCTACGATGTATCCAAGCTTGGAGCCGTTATTACGAAGGGAATATCCCTAAAACCAAGGGAGGGGAATCCACCCGAGAGGATAGCGGAAACTCCATGCGGTATGCTAAACTCCATAGGTCTTCAAAATCCTGGTGTTGAAGAATTCCTAAAAAAGATATACCCAGTTTTAAGTGGCATAGACACGCACTTTATAGCCAATATCTTTGGAGAAACAGAGGAAGAGTACGTGGAGGTTTGCTTGGCTCTTGAGGATGCGGAAAAGATGGTAGCTTACGAGCTCAACGTATCCTGCCCTAACGTAAAGAAGGGGGGTATAGCTTTTGGACATGATGTAGGGGTTTTGGGTAGGCTTGTTAGCAAGATAAAAGCAAGCACAAGAAAACCTTTACTCGTCAAGCTTTCACCAAACATTGGAGACATAAAGAAGTTTGCCAAAGTGTGCGTAGAAAACGGTGCTGATGGATTGGTCCTCATAAACACCCTTTTAGGTATGAAGATAGACGTAAACTCTCAAAAGCCTGAGCTTTCTACCTTAACCGGTGGACTTTCTGGTCCTGCCATACTTCCAATAGCAGTAAGAATGGTTTGGGAGGCTTACTCAGAGGTAGGTTCTTGTGTGCCAATCGTTGGAGTGGGTGGTATATATGACACTAATTCAGCTTTGGAGCATGTGCTTGCAGGAGCCAGTGCCATCCAGGTGGGAACAGCTAACTTCTTTGACCCCTTCGCTCCCCTCAAGATAATAGACGGGATAAAAGGCTTTTTACTCAAAAAAGGCGAAAGGAAGTTTAAGAGCCTTGTAGGGAAAGCTAATAAAACTCCAATCCGCTAAAGCCACGCTCACTAAGCTTTTCTATGTTTTTCCACCATTCTAAAATACAAAAGGTACAAGGGAAGCAAAGCATCCCAAAAAACTGTGAATATAGAACCTATAAACATAACAGACGGCATAAGCAGGAAAGGCAAAAAAAGAAACTCCCTCACCCTAAACCTAAAAAGGAAACTGTAGTATGCAAAAAAGGACCAAAGTATGCCAACAATACCTAAAAGCCCTCTTTCTATCAGCTCAGAGATAAAGAAAAAAGATTCGTAAGTACTTCCTATGGCTGGCTTGACACTTAGACGTTCTCCAGGGTTTATACCATGACCTATAAGAAGGGGTAAAAGGTCTCTTTGCTGTACATCCCTTCTTATGACTTCTATACCTGCCTTTAAGTTATTCCATCTTACGCTGGAAATGGTGTTTAATGTCTCTTGGTTCAGTCCCTTGTCTCCAACAAAAACTTTATAGAGGGCTTGAAATCTTACATCCTTCTGCATAAAAAAGTAAGAGAAGGTCATACCTATGAGCATAAAAGAAAGCCAGAGAATCACCATGTGTCTGATCTTTATAAATCTTCTGATCAAGAAGAAGAATAGGACAAGCGTAATGCCCAAGCTTAACATGACAGACCTTCTGCCGCTAAAGAATACTAAGGAAATAAACAAAAAGAAAAGCATAAGATACTTCAGTCTCCTTGTCTTTAAAAAGAGGGATAGGGAGGAGAGGGAAAAGAGGGAATAAAAAGTTCCTACTTCAAACCATCCGCCCCAAAAGGGTGCCGGTTCACCCATAGTACTGAACCTGTACAGTACTATCGGAATGAGAGCTATACCTATCAGGATAAGAAGGAGGTTAAGCCTGTGAAGATAGTTTTCATTGGCTTCTACTCTTGAACCAGCGAGATAGAGAAGAAGAAAAAGGCTTCTCTCTATACCTTTATCTATCAAGTTTGGTGCAAAAAAAAGCGTGGAGAGAAAGGTAGGTATAGCATAAAGTAAAAGGGGTGGCATTAGGATACCCTTAGGGATCTCCTCCCTTTTTATGCAAAGGAAAGCATAGTAAAGGAGTACCAAGATCAGAGCAGTTTCAAAAAGGGTTATAGAGAAAAAGGCCAGCAGTGTGAGCAGAAGAACAACCAAGTTCATTCTATCAATTTTAACTTTTGTCCTGAGTGTATAATTGTTTAACCTATGCTCAAGAAAGTTCTTATAGCTAACAGAGGAGAGATAGCAATAAGAGTCATAAGAGCTTGCAAGGAGCTTGGAATAGCAGCAGTAGCTATCTATTCAGAGGCAGATAGAGATTCCATTCATGTAAGGCTTGCTGACAAGAGTGTGTGTATAGGTCCACCAGAGGCATCAAGGAGCTACTTGGATATACCAAGGATAATGTCCGCCATAGAGGTCTCTGATGCAGATGGTGTGCACCCTGGATACGGTTTCTTGGCAGAGAACCCTAAGTTTGCCGAGATAGTGACGGCAAGCAGAAAAACTTTTATAGGACCAAGCCCAAAAACCCTTGCTCTCATTGGTGATAAGATAAAGGCTAAGGAGATAGCTAAAAAGGTTGGCATTCCCTTAGTACCAGGAAGCAACGGGCCGGTGGATACACATAAAGCACTTGAAATAGCTAGTACTGTTGGCTATCCTTTGGTCATAAAAGCCTCAGCAGGGGGTGGTGGTAGAGGTATAAGGGTTGTGTACGATGAAAGAGAGCTAAGGGAAAAGCTCCCCTTAGCCATGCAAGAAGCAAAATCCGCCTTTGGCGATGATAAGGTTTACATAGAGAAGTACATAATAAACCCAAAGCATGTTGAAGTACAATTACTTGCGGACAAATATGGTAACATCCTTGCCCTTGGAGAAAGAGAGTGCTCCATTCAAAGGAGGAATCAAAAGCTCATAGAGGAGGCACCAAGCAGCTCAGTAAGCGATAGTAAAAGGAGGGAACTTGAAGAAGCTGCCATCGAGTTTTGTAAAGCAATAGGGTATGAAGGGGCTGGAACTGTTGAATTCCTTATGGACCAGGATGAAAGGTTTTATTTTATGGAGATGAACGGAAGGATACAGGTGGAGCATCCAGTTACAGAGATGATAACGAGCATAGACTTGGTACAATGGCAGATAAGGATAGCCAATGGCGAAAAGTTAAGCATAGATAGGGTAAAAAGACGTGGCTATGCCATTGAGTTTAGAATGAACGCCGAAGACCCAAACACGTTCATGCCTTCCCCTGGAAGGATAGAAGAGCTTTACATACCAGGTGGTATGGGTGTTAGGGTTGATACACACATATACTGTGGATACCTGGTACCAC
>JBKBPE010000095.1:0-4779 GCA_046293375.1 Aquificaceae bacterium | reverse complement strand
TATCTCACAGATGGCTCTGTCCTGCAGACTGTGGCAAAAGGGAGGGCTGTGGCTTCTACACCAGCTTTAAAGAACACTCTCAAAGTTATAAGAGCTTATCTCTTAGAGGAAGGGGAAGGTGCGGATATTATCTGTGCGGACAATCCACAGGATAGCACATGCATTCCAGAGGACCTTACAGAAGCCCAATGTCCCTCTTATGGCTACATCTCTTGCAAGGATAGTGAGTGTGATAAGTATTCGGCTTCTACCTTGTGGAATGCTGTAAGTACCTTGTGGAATGATGTAAGGAGTGGAGTATTTACAACTTATGCAGGACAGCAGGTAGCAGAAAGCTTTAACTCTTCTTCCTATGAGAGAGTGTATAAGGTGGATATGTGTAAGCTCGCCCAAGATTGTTCTAAAAATCCATCCTCTTGTCCTGTGCCAGTGGAAGAAGAGCCAGCTCAGGATACTCCACAGCAGGTAAGTTCTTCAGACACTTCCCTGCAGGAATGCACTAATCCTGTCTTTTTCGCAGGATTTAGGAGAGACTGCAGGGCTGGTGGTTTTACTATTGTGGGAGCTTCATGTTGTGGTATAAGCGGGTGGTTTTCAAATATGTGTAGTAATTCTGAAAAGGAGTTGAAAAAGAGGAGAGAGGCTGGCACATGCAAGGAAATAGGCACATACTGTTCTAAGAGGGTTCTTCGTGTATGTATAGAGAAAAAGCGTTCTTTTTGTTGTTTTAATTCTCAGCTGGCAAGGATACTTCAGGAGAGCTGTTTTAGACCACAGCTTGGAAGAGGCTGGGGTTCTCCAAAAAATCCTGATTGTGGGGGTATAGCTCTTTCAGACTTTCAGAGGGTAGATTTAGGTAATCCAGACTGCGTAAGAGCCATAGAAAACTGGATATCTCAGCGGGCTCAATCTTTTCAAGAGAGGCTCAATAATATGAACCCTACTCAAAAATCTTTAGAAGCTGTTCAGACATGGTTTCAGAAGGTAAGCAAATAACTGTTGGAGACCTTGTAGATTTAAGCAAAGAGAAGAAAATAAAAGCGGAGATATACTCAGACAGCTCTGTGCTTAATCCTTTTTCCACGCTCATTATAAGGTTTTATGAGGATAAGGAGCTTCTTCTTGAAGAACAGACTATCTTCAAATGCGACTATCTTGGAGACTGCCATTTTTGTTTTACGGCGGATTTTTCAAATGTGGTGCTGACTAAAGGAAGAGAAAGGGTTGTAATTCCTACAAAATGGGTCAATGTTCTTACTTTTAACCACTGCCCTGTCTTTGAAGAGCAGTTTTATCAGGAAGTTATCGTAAGGCATAACCACCTTGTAGCCAAAAAAGAAAACCTCTTGCTCGTAGAGAACTTCAAAAGACTTCTCATGGAAAAACAAGAAAAAGTTTATAGGCTGGTGCTGGATAACAATTTGAGTAATCCTATCTTTACTGTTCAGGTAAATCTGGAAGTTTTCTGATAAGGCTCATGTAGTAGTCTCTTGTTGTGCCTCTGTGCTTTCTAAGGTAGTAAAAATAGAAGATGGGGACTAAGAAGGCGAATACCTTTAGAGGCAGGGTCAGGAAAAAGGCTCTTAAAAGCTCCTGTGGAAGCTCTATCTTTGACAGATAAGCTTTTACCGTATAGTAGAAGAACTCAGCAGGGGGTTTTAAGAGGGTATCAATGATATTGTTGGGTTTCCCTGAAAAAAGCCAGCTTTCAAATAAAAACCACAGCTTTGGAACTACTCCAAATACAAAAAGCTCTAAACCAAGCCATATGAAAAGACTACATAAAAAGCTTGCCCAGAGAAAATCTCTTAAAACCGCATACAGATATCCCCTGCCCCACAGATACCTCTGGACTGTCCATATGCTAAGAAGTCCATACAGAAGCGATGTTATAAGCGTTGCGGAGATAAGGCTGAGTTTGAGTATGATAGTGAAAGAAAGACTAACCACTAAATACACAAAGGATACCCACTTTAGATACTCCTTTATAACAAAGAGCCATAGCTGTGTTTTTTCCTCTGTGTAGTAAAGATAGCCTGTATCAGGCATATCTTCAAAAGCTCCTGACTTCTCAAGGAAGGCAAGATAGTCAAGGGAAGATAGAAAGGCAAAAAGGTTGCTAAAGTTTAGCTTAATATCCGCACTTGAGGAGCTGTCAGGAATTATCCTCTCCATTCTCTACCTCCACACGAAAACCTTTGAAGAGCTTACTGCTTAACTTTCTCTCCTCTAAAGCATATTCCTTTTCTGAATACTCTATGCCTAAAAACCTGCCATGCATTATAGGGCTTTTACTCAGATAAAGGGTTAGCTCCACAGGAGCAAAGCCAAAAAGCTCACAGAGAACTTCTTCAGATGGTCTTATGTTTGTCTCAGTGCCTACCCAGTTCTGTAAGAACTCAGATAGAACATAAAGCCTTCCTCTATATGTGAAAACCCTGTATTTATCATCTCTGTTTGCCATCTCCAAAAGCATATTCCAGAGCTTTCCCTCATTCAGCTTTTGCTTTATCTCTTTGATAAGGTCTTCTTCTATAAGCTCCTCTTCTTCTCTCCTTGCGGAATGGTCGGCAGACTTGAGGATAAGAACCCTTTTATCGTCCGTTTCTTTATCGTGATGCTTTACCGCCACATCCGCTATCTCTGGAGACACGCCCATGAGGTCTAAAAGCCCCTTTATCTCCTCCACATGGTCTTTAAACTCATACCCTCCAGTGTCCGCCACCGCCTTGCCAAGGTCATGCACAAGGCTTGCAAGAAAGGCAATCTCTTTGCCCTCCTGAGAGAGGTCTTTCGTGCTTTGCAGAACCTCAAAAGCCTTTTCCGCTACTCTTATGGAATGATCCACAAGGCTTATCTTCTTAAGAGGATTTTTACCCTTAACAACAGAGGGGATGCTTTTGACCCCGTCCATCCACCTTACAATCCTCTCAAAATCATCCGCATAGTATTCAAACCAGCCAAGATACTTTTCATAAAACTCCTTCAGCTGTGGGTCTTTTATCTCCTCAGGTAAAACATTTGTATAATGCTCTCTTATTCTAAGCAGGCTTACCATCAAATCAAAAAGCTCCTTTAGATTTACCTCTACTTCCGCCTTTAGCTTTTCCTCTTCCTCTTCTTTCCATATGACCTTCACTCTTCTTCTGTCTGGCACAAGGGGTGAATAGACCATATAAACCTCTCCATCCATGAAACAATAACCCCACCCTGGGGGAAGCCCCCCTAAATCTTGAGGTTTTAAAAGTGAAGCCTCTGTATAGGTAAGAGATATGGAGCTTTTATGAACTATCGCCTTTGGTTTTTGATACCTGCCCGACATGTTGGCAAAATACTCCTGGTCTGTTGGCTCATTGATGGAAAAGACTACTCTACAATCACAGTTGTTTATTATGTCCTGCACTATGTTTTCACCGTTCTGTTTAAAAGCACTCTTAAAACCTGAGGGAGACTGGGTAAAGAGCTTTATGGCTACATTTCTCTCTCTTACAAGTCTTATGGCTTTGTTTATCTCCCAGAAACCTACCTCTGTTGCCTCATCTACATTAACCCTTAGCTGTGGCTCTACAGTTTTAAACTCTCTTGAATACTCTCCCACCACCGCCAGTAGCCACCCAAAAAGCAATCTCGCCACATCGTAAGCAGTCTGCCCCTCTTTCTCCGCATTGAGAAAGGCAAAAAACCTCAGCTGTCCGTTCTCTATCCTCTCTTTAAGGAGGTCTCTGTCTGTCTTTACATTGAGTATCTTCCCCGCCTTGCCGGTGATAAGCCTTGTGAGATAAGTCCTTAGTGTGGCATTTACTCTTGGGAAATACTGAGGGTCATAGCTTGCTATCTGGTTGAGAATGGTAAGCCCCTGTGTGGTAAGCTCATCCTGTTTTCTTGTGTATATCTGCAAAAGCTTTCTCCTCAGCTCCTCTATCTTCGCCACATTGAGAAACTCATATATATCTCCAAAGCATATCTGTTTTAAACCCTTTGCCTTGAGAGCTATGGCTATGGCTAAGGTTATCTCATAAGAGATATTCCACCAGAAAGGCTCTTTGCTGTCAGGCAGTCCAGAGGCTATCACATAAGCTATCTGATGAGGCTCAAGCCCATAAAGAGGGTTAAACCTGAAGGATACCTCAGGATAATTCAAAGCAAGCACTATGGGACCACCATCCTTATCATACAGCTTCCCTATCTTATCACACGCCTTAAAAAAGGTTTCCAGCCAGCTCTTTGAACCCTTTGGGTCTATGTTAAAACTCTGAAAGCCATTGACTATATCCTCATAGGTAAGCCTTGACAAAAACTCACTCTTTCCAGAACCAGATGCCCCAAAGACTATCATCTGTCTCTGTGGCTTTTCCCAGAAAACATAACCAGTTTCTTTAGTCCTTAAATTCATTCCCTTTCCCACATATATCTCAAACCTGCCCATAAGGGAAATTATAGTTTTTCTTTTTTCTGGGGAATTCCACAGAAAAGTGGGAATGGTCTTTATCTGCTAAAATATTCTTAGCTCAGGACTTTAAAAGGAGGACTTGCTATGGCGTGGAAAAAGCTAAGGCAGAGAGAGAGCTATGAGGAGATATGGGTCTCCTTTGGCAAAGAAAAGGAAGGCTACTTTACACTTAAAGAGGGTGGTGAGCTTGTGGGATACTTTGAAAAGCTCAATCACTCTGAGAAGTTTGACAGTCCTATTTTGAACCTGGTATCAGAAGACAAAAAGACAAGGTATCTTCTCTTTGCTCCTGCTAATCTTGCAAGGCAGATGGAAGAGCTTGAGGACAA
>JBKBPE010000094.1:0-5109 GCA_046293375.1 Aquificaceae bacterium | reverse complement strand
TAGATGCATAAGAAGCCATCCCATAAGAACACCCACCAACACCTCCCACGTAGCCTCCACCCAAAGATGCACTACCCACCACCACCAGAATTGATCAACGCTTATGTTTGGAGTAAAGAACATACCTGCCAAGTACAGACCAAAAAGGGCAGCGAGATCTACCAACAAAACACCAATTATTCCCGTTAATCTCCTGCTGGCTATAACCGTTGCTATCACATTGTAAGCCACTATAAGGGCTACTGCCACTATACCTATATCTGCCCATCTTGGTGCTTCTATATACTCCCTTCCTTCTGTTATAAACCAAAGGGTAAAGAAGTCTCCTTTGCCTATTTGTTTGAGAAGAAATACAAGCACCACAACAGCCACCGCACCAACAAAGGCAAAGTAGGCAAGTTTACCAAGTCTTATGCCTACCACCTCCCTTCCTGTTTCAAGGGGCAAAAACCAATATATTCCCGCTATAAAACCCATAAGGAGCCAGACCACCATAGCATTGATATGAAGCATCCTAGCCGTCATGAAGTTTACTAATCCAAAGAGAAAGTCCGGGTTTACGTATTGGTAGGCTATTATCAAGCCAAATAGAAGTTGGGCTCCAAAAAGGGCAATAGCCGTCCAAAAATACCAAAGGGCTAACTTCTGAGATTCATAAAGTCTTTCCATGGCTATACCTCCTCATTCTACCTTTATCTCTGGAAAGTTTGCTGGAAAGCCATTTGTGTCTATAGCAGACATGAACTTAAGATAAGCTACCACAGCTACCGCTTCTTCTTCATCTATCTTGAGATTAGGCATTCTCCTGGTCCATGTGGGATACTTGTCGGGGTTCATTAAAAAAGCTTTTATGGCTTCTTCCCTTGATCTTGCACCAGTTACAGGAACCATTTGCCTGTCCCATTTGGGGTCAAGCCAAGCCTTTGTAAGGTCTGGTGCATAATAGGCACCATTTCCCAAAAAGGTATGGCAGTCCATGCAGTTCCTACTTTGGATTACAAGCTTCCCCTTTGTAATAAGGTTTGCGGCTTCCTCTTCACTCCAAACCTTTCCAAAGAAACCAGACTGTTTTCCTATAACCGGTTCTTGAACCCTTCTGTCTGGGTTATATACGTAACCTATTTCGTGATTGATAACAGTGGGAGATGGAACTCTTTTACTTCCCATACTTATTTTGCCCATCGTGTCAAAGGTGAGGAAGATAAGCCCCAAGACCATCACTATACTCGTCACAGTAGCAGCAACCTTCCAAAAACCTGGCTCAAGCCAATGACGACCTCTGGCAAGTATAAGGCTGACTACTATGGATGCAAATAACGTTGCTACAACTACCTCCAGCCATCCTACCTTCATAATCCACCTCCTTAGTAAAGGTTTACTTACTATAGAATTTAATATTCTATGATAAGCTTGTCAAGTGGTCTGGAAGGTATTATGGTCATTCCTTTTCCAAAGGACTATAATTTACTAATAAACTTGTATGTACTTGTTTTATTAATATTTAGTATCAGGGTCTTTCAAAAATAGCCTGTGTTTCCCACAGGCTACCGCCGCTGAGTAAGAAATTGTATGTAGGGACAATTCACGAATTGCCTTGCAAAATAATTTGGCGGTTCATGAACCGTCCCTACAAGGGAATTTCTCACCCGACATATAAGAAGAGCTATTATTATCTTTTCGCGCGTTGAACCCACCTCCATCCCCGTTTTTCCGGCTCTTGTGCTTTCCATTTCTGCCAATTGGAACATATAGGGTAGACGCCTTTTTATTTTATCTACAATCCTTTTATCTCCAAATAATTCCACTATAGGACTTTTCATAGGTTAGTAGGATAATATTCTACTGTATGTCCTTTTAATCTCTCACTTAGTGTATGTGTTAAGTTATAATTAACTTATGGCAGGACATAGTCATTGGGCGCAGATAAAACATAAAAAGGCTAAGGCAGATATACAAAGGGGTAAGCTTTTTAGCAAATTAATAAGGGAGATAACCGTTGCAGTTAGAGAAGGTGGAGCGAACTTTGAAGCAAATCCAAGGTTGAGAACAGCTGTAGAGAATGCAAGAAAGGCTAACATGCCTATGGAAACCATAGAAAGGGCTATAAAAAAAGGTTCTGGAGAGTTAGGGAGTGTGTCTTACGAAGAGGTTATCTACGAAGGCTATGGTCCAGGCGGTGTTGCTGTGATCGTTCTTGCTACAACAGACAACAGGAATAGGACCACGTCGGATGTAAGGCATACATTTACAAAGTACGGTGGAAATCTTGGCTCGTCTGGTTGTGTATCCTACATGTTTGAAAGGGTAGGGTATTTAGAGGTTCCAAAGGATGCTGTCAGCGAGGAGGAGATATACGAAAGGGTTATAGAGGCAGGAGCGGAAGATATAGAGTTTGGTGATGTAGCCTATACGATATATACCAGACCTGAAACCTTTTACAGCGTGAAAGAAAATCTCATAAGAAATAACATTCCTGTTGAGAACTCGGGAATAGACTATAGACCCAAAAGCACAGTACAGATAAAGGACCTAGAGATGGCCAAAAGAGTACTAAAGCTTCTTGATGCACTCGATGAGCTCGATGATGTTCAAAGCGTAATATCGAACTTTGACATTCCAGAGGAGGTATTAAAGGAGACCCTATGAGGGAGATATTTACAGATAAGGCACCAAAACCAGTTGGCCCTTACTCCCAGGCTGTAGTTTATGAGAACCTTCTCTTTGTATCTGGACAGATAGGTATAGACCCAAATACAGGAAAGCTCAGGGAAGGTTTTGAGGAGCAGATAAGACAGGTATTCAAAAATATAGACGAGATCCTTCTATCCATAGGAATAAGCAGGGATAAAATTCTGAGAGTGGTTGTTTATATGACGAACCTATCGGAGTTTAAAAAGTTCAATGAAGTTTATGAAGAGTATTTTAGTGATGTGAAAGTAAAACCAGTTAGGACTACCGTTGGGGTTTGTGCTCTTCCCCTTGAAGCACAGGTAGAAATAGAGGTCATAGCTTCTGTTTCATAGCTGGGAAAAGGATGACTTCTCTTATGGAGTCCACATCTGCTAAGATCATCACCAATCTGTCTATACCTACGCCCTCACCTGCAGTTGGTGGCATGCCGTACTCTAATGCTCTTAGAAAGTCCTCATCCATCTGCATAGCTTCTTCATCCCCCATCTCCCTTTCTTTAAGTTGTTGCAGAAACCTTTCTTTCTGCTCAAATGGGTTGTTGAGCTCAGTATAAGCGTTGGCTATTTCCTTACCTGCAATAAAAAGCTCAAACCTTTCAACCAACTTAGGATTTTCTCTATGTGTCTTTGCCAACGGCGAGAGGAGCATGGGAAAGTCCACAACAAAGAGGGGACCTATGAGCTCATCCTCCACAAGCACATCAAAGACTTTATCTATCAATTTAGCATGGGAGAGCTTTTCTGCCTTTGGGACACCAAGTTCAAGGGCGAGCCTCTTTAGTCCCTCAACATCCTCAAGGAAAAAGCTCTCATCCTTCCCAATTTTCTCTTTAAGGAGGTCAAAGTATCTATAAATTCTGTAAGGTGGAGTAAAATCTATCTGATGGCCCTGATAGTTAACGCTTAACTTTCCCATCAGTTCTTTTATGATATGGGAGAATAATTCCTCTGTAAACTTCATAAGGTCCTTATAGTCCCAGTAAGCGCAGTAAAATTCAAGCATGGTAAACTCTGGGTTGTGCGTCGTATCCACGCCTTCGTTCCTAAAGTTCTTCCCTATCTCGTAAACTCTATTAAAACCACCAACTATGAGCCTTTTGAGATAAAGCTCCGGTGCGATCCTAAGGTATAGATTCTGCTCAAGGTAGTTATGGTAAGTGATAAAGGGCTTGGCATTGGCCCCAGAAGCAATCTGTTGCAGTACCGGAGTCTCTACTTCAATAAAACCTCTCTCATCAAGAAACTTCCTTATCTCTGCTATGAGCTTGCTTCTGGTAAAAGCTATTTTTTTTGCTTGTTCGTTGGAGATAAGGTCCAGATACTTTTGTCTGTACCTAAGCTCTACATCCTTAAGACCATGCCATTTTTCGGGCAATGCATGTAGACTTTTGGCAAGCATGACAAAACTGTTGGCTTCTACTGTAAGTTCACCTGTGCTTGTTCTAAAGAGCCTCCCCTTTATACCCACTACATCCCCTATGTCAAAAAGCTCATTGAAGATATTGAAGTTTTCATCCCCAAGGATGTCCTTCCTCAAATAAACCTGTATCTTTCCGGTAGCATCCTGTATATGGCAGAATATAGCTTTCCCCATACTGCGTAAAGATACGATCCTTCCTCCTATACTCACCTCCTCAAACTCGGGGTCTAAGTCATATTTCTGTTTTACTTCTTTTATGCTAAGACCTTCTTCCTGCGTTTGTTCTGCATCATAAAGAGTTAATTTTCCATCATACCTCAGAAGTTTACCCTTTATGTTGTACCCCTCCCCTTGTTCGAAAGGATGGGATGCCAAAACAACAATCTCAACACCCATCTCGTCAGCAAATCTAACAAAGAAGCCCTTTTCCGTTCTTGATACCCTTTTGACTGTTCCTTTTAGAACTACTTCTTCTTCTGGATCCTTTTCGTATCTTTCTCTTATGCTTCCGATAAAATCACTCACCTCAAACTTGTGAGGGTAAGGGTCTGACAGTTCTTTCAGCCTTTGGAGCTTTTTAAGTCTTTCCTGCTGCATAGGCCAAAAATTATAACATAAACCTGAAGAGATGTTAGATTATTATGTATGTGCGGTGTATTTGGAATCTTCAATGTGGAGCATGCAGAAAGGCATGCCTTTTATGGTATATATTCCTTACAGCACAGAGGACAGGAGAGCGTTGGTATAGCTACTTCTGATTACGAGAGAATAACCTTAGTGAAGAAGCCTGGCCTAGTCCTTGATGCGATAACCAACAAGGATATGGAAAAGCTAAAAGGTAATATAGCCATAGCCCATGTTAGGTACTCAACTTCTGGGGACAGTGGAGGTCTAAACGCCCAACCCATGCTTAGAGAAACATCCATAGGTCCTGTGGCGATAGTTCATAACGGAAATCTGGTCAATTATACATTCCTGAGGAGGTCCCTTGAATCAGAA
>JBKBPE010000093.1:0-5202 GCA_046293375.1 Aquificaceae bacterium | reverse complement strand
GCAAGGGTCAAAAGTAAAAAGAATGTGGCAAGATAAGAAGGCGCTGTGTAGCCTTTAAAAAGGCTTACATAAGGAGCCATAGCAGTTTTGGCATCATTGCTTATAACAGGACTTGGCATTTTACCAAAGAGGGATAGTATCGCAAAGCCAAAGGTCCAAGATTCTATGTATATGTAATAGCAAACTATCAAAAATGGTATGGCCACACCTATGGAACCGAGAACTCTTGCCCAGTTAGTATGGTAAAAGAAGGAGCCCATAATACCCGTCATAGAACCATGCCCCTTTGTTCCTGCATACCTACCTATAACCCACTCAAGTATCATAAGAGGCAAACCAAGAAGAAAAATAGAGATAAAGTAAGGTATCATGAAGGCTCCACCACCATAAAGGGCAACTTTGGAAGGGAATCTTAAAAGATTACCCAAGCCTATGGCATTGCCAGCAGCAGCAAAAATAAGTCCTATCTGAGAAGCCCAAACTTCCCTCTTTTTCATAGCTTTAAACCCTTTATCCTTTCTACTGCTTCTAAAAGCCTTTGCGTGGGTACTGTTAAAGATATTCTAAAATAACCCTCTCCATACTGTCCAAAGCCATTGCCCGGTGTACAAACAATACCACACTGATCTAAGAGCAAAGAAACAAAGTCCGCTGATGTATAACCCTTTGGCACCTTTACCCAAAGGTAGAAGGTGGCATCAGACCTATAGACATCAAGACCTACCTCTTCTAAGGCTTTGACCATAGCAGACCTTCTTTCTTTATACACTTTTCTTATCCTTTGTAGCTCTTCCTCAGGTAAGTTAAGGGCGGTTATACCCGCCTCTTGGATTGCTTGAAATTGACCAGAATCCACGTTGGTTTTTACCTTTCCAAGCCCTGATATAATGTCTTTATTACCTACTGCCATACCAATACGCCAACCGGTCATATTAAAGGTTTTAGAAAAAGAGTGAAACTCTATAGTTATCTCTTTGGCTCCTTCTACCTGTAGTATAGAAATGGGCTTTTTATCAAAGTATATCTCCGAATAAGCCAAGTCAGAAGCCACTATTATGTTGTTTTCCCTTGCCCATTCTATTAACTCTTTGTAGAAGCCTTCATCTGCTGTGGCAGAGGTAGGATTGTTGGGATAGTTTATCCACATTATCTTTGCCTTTTTTAGAACCTCCTTTGGAACACTTTTAAAATCTGGCAGAAAGCCATTTTCTTCCTTAAGGGGTAAAATATAAGGTTCACCGCCTGCAAAAAGGGTACCTATTTTATAAACGGGATAACCAGGGTCTGGACATAGAACCACACTACCAGGATTTACAAAGGTAAGAGGAAAGTGAGCTATGCCCTCCTTTGAACCTATGAGGGTAATTACCTCTGTGTTAGGGTCCAGCTCTACGCCAAAGCGCCTTTTGTACCATTGGGCTACAGCCTGCCTAAAGGAAAGCATACCCTCGTAGGAAGGGTATCTATGATGCTCTGGGTTTTCCACAGCCCTTTTCATAGCTTCCACTATAAGCTGTGGCGTAGGCATATCTGGGTCGCCTACTCCAAGGTCTATAAGGTCTACACCTTGCTGTAGCTTTTCCCTTTTCTTTTGGTCAATCTGAGCAAAAAGGTATGGTGGAAGATTCTTTATCCTTTCTGAGTATTCAAAGGTCATCTTTTACCTCCATCAGAGTTATTATATAAGATACACTGAGTGACAAATTCCTTTTTAAGAGTACTTGCACTTTGTTTAAAAGTCTTATCTGAACTATGTGGGATGTAAAGTTGAGTTGTTTAGTTATGAATTAAAGTATACTTTGACCTGCCTTTATTTTCTACCTTTTCCATAAGCTTACTTTTGGGATTTGTATGTTTTAGATAAAGTAGATTAATACTTGAGGGCTTACGGGGAGTGGGTTTTTATTGAAGAAGCTTTGAGATATGGGATTGCTGTAGGACTTAAACTGACAGGCAGCTTTCTAAGGCCTAAGATTTTAACCATGAGAAAGTTGGTGTTAGTCTTTGTATTCCTGAGCTTCTTTAGTCTTTCCTTTTCCAAGGAGATACCCTTTACTCAAGAGGATAGAGACAGACTCATAAGGGTTGGGGTAAAGGTGAAAGCTTTGAACAAACGTATGGATATTCTCCAAAAACATATTGACGACCTGAGAACCCTAATACTTTGGGATTTTGGTGTGCTGTTTGGTGATATGGGAATTTTGACAGGTTTGGTAATGTGGGATAGAAGAAGTGCTATATCCCCGGTGGTGAAAAAGACAAGGGAGAGAATGTTTTTGGGTGTATGCAGTGGGTAAAAGGGGATCGTTGTAGTAGGTTAAATAACAAAGGATGATATAGGGCTGGCATTGGTGCAAAAAAAGACTTTTAACACAGACCAACCCTATAACCATATACCTTAACACATACAATTTTCAGCCTTATGAAGCATATCCATCATAACCAACGCCTTACACCAAACCAACAACTCCACCCTCTGCATATCATATAGTCTACTACTCACGCTACCATTAAACAATCTCCCTCTTATCATATACTCCATCACCAACTACACACTCTATGTTTGTATCCACTTGCTTTAACAAGTCTTTCACGCCTTGCTGTCATGAACCTTTTCATCGGTTATCTTTTTCTCCCTGCCATGCTTGTAGGCTTTCCACTCTCCATCACCATGCACCTTTATGCAACTGCTGTCTATTAAAAGGTGTGTGTTCTTTGAGTTGGTCTTTGGTAGTTGTATGTTTAGCTTCCTGCCCCTGCGAGAATGGATTTTAAAAAGCCTTCTGTTTTTGGCTTGTTGGAGAGCCATAGGGAAAATGCTTTGTCGTATTTAGATAGGGTTATTTATGCATCAACGCCACACCCTATTATAATAATATTCTGTGAAAGTACTCTCCTTTGACACTTCCTTTTCTTTTCTAAATCTCTCTATAATAGAAAACGGAAAGCCTACACTTCTTTTTTTCTTAGACGGAGAGAAAAAAACGCTTGAAAACCTACCAAAGGTCTTTCAAGATATGGACATATACCCACAAGAGTACGATGCGTACGCTATCTCCTTGGGAGTTGGGTACCTAACACCCCTTAGGATAGGCATAACTTTTATGAAGACATGGGCTTACCTTTTTAAAAAGCCCATAGTGGGGTATGAAAACTTGGAACTCATGCTCAAGTACGCACAGACACATTTCCCATGCATGGCCTGTCTAAAAGTCAGCAACAAAATTTTTGCAAGGACATTAGATGAGAAAGGTATCTCGGATATAAAGATTGTCAGTTTTCAAGAGCTTGACTTAGAAAGAACCATAAGCCTGAAGGGTCAAGGCATAGAGAGTAAAACAGTTCTTGAGTTCTTTCCCTTCTCTCTCTACGGAGGCTTGGAATCTTATAAGAAGCTCTCCTCTGGATACCGTGGTGATGACCCCTTCTTCTTAGAACCCATATACCTGACGCCAGTATATTAAGGTTATTTTTAGGTGCTGTACTCAGAATTTATCTTTATATAATCATAAGAAAGGTCAGAGCTGTAGTAAGTCCAGCTCTCTTTTCCCTCAGCAAGGTCTAAGACTATCTCTATTTCCTTGTTATCCTCCATGTACTCTCTTGCCCTTTCAAGAGCTTTTGTATGGGGTCTTCCATAATACACAAGATGGTCTCCTACGTAGAGCTTTAGACTGAACTGGTCTATGGGGAAGGCTGTAGAACCAGCTGCGGCCATGATCCTTCCCCAGTTAGGATCTTTACCAAACACAGCTGCTTTTACAAGGTTGGATGTGGCTATCTTTTGGGCTATAATTTTGGCTTTCAGCTCCAAGGATGCGCGTCTGACAGTAACTTTTATAAGCCTTGTGGCACCCTCACCATCTTCCACTATCTTCTTTGCAAGACTTAGAGAAACTTCATGTATAGCTTGCCTTATGTTTTCAACATCATCTCTAACAATTCCAAGACTGATTATACCAAAGCTATCGTTGGTACTAGTACACCCATCTACGCTTATAGAGTTAAAAGTCCTCTCCACAACTTCTTTCTGTATCTGGGAAAGGGTAACACTGTCAACCCTTGCATTGATGAAAGTAAAAGCCAACATAGTAGCCATATCTGGATGTATCATCCCAGCTCCCTTTGCAAACCCATAAATTTCAAGTTGCCCCTTTCTTATAAAATCGTACTTGGGGAATCTGTCTGTTGTAGATATAACTTGGCTGGCTCTTTTAAGGTCAAGGGGCTCAAGAATTGAGCAGGCTTTATCTATGGCTTTAATAACTTCCTCTATAGGCATTGGTCTACCTATTATGCCAGTAGAAAAGATAAGGATCTCATCCTGTTCAACGTCTAAGGCTTTAGCCACCTGTTTAGCCATAAGCTCAGCATGCAAGATACCTTCTTTTCCAACACCGCAGTTTGCATTTCCGCTGTTTATCAAAAGGGCCCTGACAACACCCTTCCTTTCAAAAACACTCTGAGAATAGATGACACTACCAGACTTAAAGTGGTTATTGGTAAAGACAAAGGAGGCCGTACAAGACTGTGGTAACAAAACTACCAAAAGGTCTGGCTTACCAGAACCCTTTAGTCCTGCAGTCCCCACACCCATAAGAACACTCATAGTAAGCATTTTAACATATCACTTAAACCTTCTCCCCAGCTCCTCAAACACTACTACCGTATCAATACCCCTTACTGTAAGCATGAGAATCATATGATAAAGCATGTCTGCGAGTTCAGCTTTTATCTCCTCAGGTTTTCCGTTCTTTAAAGCTATAAGGCTTTCTATTGCTTCTTCACCAAACTTCTGAAGTATTCTATCCTCTCCCTCTTGGTAGAGCCTATAGGTATATGAGTTCTCTCTTTTTCCTTCTATCCTTTGCTTTATGACCTCCTGAAGCCTCTGAAGAGTTTCAAAAGGAAGAACCCCTTTTACCCTTTCCCCCTCAAGGTATCTAAAAAAACAGTTTCTCTCCCCAGTGTGACAAGCTTCTCCAACCTGCTCTATCACATAAAGAACAGCATCCTCATCGCAGTCCACTCTTACTTCAATCACTCTCTGAAGGTTTCCAGACATTTCCCCCTTCTTCCACAAAACACCCCTTGATCTGGAGTAGTAGTGAGCATACCCAGTCTGAAGAGTCTTTTCTATAGCTTCCTGATTCACCCAGGCAAACATTCTGACCTCACCAGTCCTATAGTCTTGTACTACCA
>JBKBPE010000092.1:0-5228 GCA_046293375.1 Aquificaceae bacterium | reverse complement strand
GGTCTTTGGAAAGTAAGAACTATGTCGGAGGATGGTCACGGTTCAGAAGTAGGAGTTTATTTTAAAGGGAAGTCAGTGGAAGAAAAGAGTAAAAACCTCTTTGAAAGGTATGAGAAGGTTATGGTTGGTGTTGGGATCATCCTTGGTATCTTTGGCTTTTTGAAGCTCTTTATAAGGAGGTGGAAATGATGAGAAAAGGGTTGCTGGTAGTACTTCTTTTTGCAGTGAGCTCTTCCTTTGCTCACCATGGGGTTGCTTCTTTGGGTGCAGGAGGTCTGGAAGGGCCTGGTTCTCCTCTTGAAACCTCAAGTTCTGCAACGCTTCCAGAGGAAAAGTGGCTGTTCTACCTCAAGCTAGACCATGTACAATGGAGAAAGTACAGCTTTTCAGAATTTCCAGACCAGAAGGATACATACGATTTTTGGATGTACGGCATAGGATACGGCATGAAACCTTGGCTATCCCTTTATCTCTTCGTACCCTACTATGTGAAAAAGGAGATAAAAGGAGAGGGGGCTTATTCCTACACAAACGCTGATTTTTCTGACATGTCTCTTATGGCTGTCCTTGGATTTAAGTACGACAGAGGTTTTAAACTTATCCCAAAGGAGGAAAGCCTTGATGACTTAATGGATTGGCACTTTACCCTATACGGCGGTGTGTCTCTACCTACTGGTAACCCAAACAAATACGATAGGGCAAAAAATCCAAGAGGGGATTTTGAGCCAGATATGACAACAGGCTTTGGAAAACCATCTCTAACACTTGGCTTTACTGCAACAAAACAGATTGTAAGCTATCCAAGGTTTACCTTTGTTATTGATACAAATTACATAAAATTTTTTGAAAATACTTACAACTACAGGGAAGATGATTCAGAAAAGAAGTACAAGTTTGGGGATGAGTTCAGGCTAAATACGGCCATGACTTACAGACTGTACAAAAGCGAAGAAAAGAGATTTAGAGCTGATATGCTTTTGGAGGCAAACTTTCAGTACAATGGAAAAGATGAAGAGGACAGAGTAAAACTTGAAGATTCTGGAGGCAGTATACTTTATGGAACTGTAGGGACAAGGCTCTATTACAAGGGTCTCTCTCTTGGTATGGGTGCAAAAATTCCTGTGTGGAAGAGATTAAACAGAGGGCAAGAGCAGCAAGGAAGCGAAGGAAAAGAAAGGTACAGATTGATTTTTACTCTTTCAATGCTCTTTTAGGGAGATAGAGATGCATATACCAGATGGCTTTTTGGCACCTCAGGTTTATATTCCAGCTTACTTTTTAGACCTGAGCCTTATATTTTATGCTCTGAAAAGCTTTAAAGAGAAGCTTAAAGAAAGGACTGTGCCCTTCATAGCTTCTCTTTCTGTTATGTCTTTCATATTCATGTCTATAGCTGTACCTATGCCCGGTGGTACATCTGTACATGGCTTGGGTGTTGCTAGTATTTCTTTACTCTTTGGTCCCTGGGTTGCTTTTGTCTGCATCTCCTTGGTCCTTTTTCTCCAGGCTTCAGTTTTCGGGGAAGGTGGTGTTACAAGCTTCTCCATAAACTCACTCGGTATAGGATTTATAGGGAGCCTATCCGCTTACTATGTTTATAGAGTGCTTAGCAGATTTATAGATGATAGGACGGCTATTTTTATATCTGGCTTTTTGTCTACAATTCTTTCCGCTCTTTTCATAGCCCTGGTGCTAGGTCTTCATCCCTATCTCTTTACAGACCCTTCTGGGAAGCCCATATACTTCCCTTTTAAATTCAATGTTGTTATTCCCGCAGTGCTCTTGCCCCATATACCCGTTGGCGTAGGGGAAGGCTTGCTTACTTTGCTCGTTGTCAAGACCATAAGGAGCAGGATATGAAAGACAAGTACCTACTCCTTTTATACATTCTTTTCATCGTATACCTATCTTCCTCCAAGAGTATTGTGGAGCTTTTCATAACGTCAGTCCTTTTACTGCTTACACTTCTGCTGATACCAGCAAAAAGGAAGCTATATGTGTTAAAAACATCTTTTTTATCCTTTTTCTTTTTTAGTTTTGTGGTTTCTACATCTTATCTTCTGACAGGCTTTTGGATAAGGGAAGATCGTTTTGATTACTTTTTGATGATAAACCTCAGGTCTTTTAACCTTACTCTCCTGACTTTCCTTTTTCTTAGGGTTATGAACCTATACAAAGCTTTGGATTTTTCAAAAACTTTAAGCATCTTGCTTGTTATTACTATAAGCCATACAATGGTCTATCGTAGACTATTTTGGGATTTCATGGATGCTTTTAAGAGTAGAAAGATTGAAAGGTTGAGCAGGAGCACTACTCTTGCCTTTTTAAGGAGATTGTCTCTATTTTTCTTTGAAAAGTCCATAAGCGCATCTGAAGAGATGCACCAGGCTATGAAATCCAGGGGGTTTTATCATGATTGACCTAAAAGAAGTTTCTTACATGTACAAAGATATAGAGGTCTTGAGGAATATAAACCTGAAGGTGGGTGATGGTGATAGGTTAGTTCTCCTCGGTATCAACGGCTCTGGCAAAACAACACTTTTGAAAATCCTAAACGCTCTTCTTTTTCCGCAGAAGGGCTCTTACTTATACAGAGGCAAGGAGATAAATGAGAAAAATCTTAGATATGGGGAGTTTAATAAATGGTTTAGGAAGGAGGTAGTTTTACTCTTCCAGAATCCTGATGTGATGCTCTTTAACCCTACCGTTTATGACGAGATAGCCTTTGGACCAAGACAGCTTGGTACAGATGAAAAAGAGATAAAAGAAGAGGTACTCTTTTGGAGTAATAGGTTTGGACTTTCTTCTTACCTTGAAAGGCCTCCTTTCGAGTTGAGTGGGGGAGAAAAACAGAAACTCTGCCTTGCATGCCTTCTTGTGCTAAAGCCAAGAGTTTTATTGCTCGATGAGCCAACTGCCAACCTTGACCCAAAGGCTGTTGGATGGTTTATAGACCTCCTCTATGAGATAGATATTACAAGCATAATATCTACACACAACCTAAGCTTGGCTCCAGAGTTGGGGGAGAAACTGGTAGTTCTTGGTGAAAACCATACTATAGTCTATCAGGGGAGGGCAAGAGACTTTTTGGGTGATAGGGAGCGTCTTATGGAGGCTGGACTTCTTCATAAACATGGCCAGAAGGATTATCATGTCCATGGTTTCTGTAATGAGAGTATTTCAAAAAAGGAATAGGATAAACAGGTTGAGAAGTTGGAGAGAGGGGATTATTTAGCAACTACATTCCTTTATACCCAACCTTCTATAAAGGCTGATCACAGGGCACCATCCAGTAAATGCGGATTGTATCTGGTTAAGCGCCATAAAGACTATAAAGAGCTTCCAAAACCAATGAACTTCCGCAGGTAGTATTGCTATAAGGAAAACCAACAAAAGCATACTACCAGAAGTGAGCCTCAAAGCCTTGTCCATAGTCATTTTTCACCTCCTTATATTATAAGAATATTCTAATTATACAATATATACGCTGGGTGAGAAATTAAAAGTAGGGATACATTAGCATACGCTCCATGAGGCTGTATCAAAAATCTCAGAAGCAAACACCAGCCTCTAAGGAACATTCGCAAAACAGCTTTGTGAGTTTATAGATGTAGTAGGATATCTAAGTTAGCCCTAATACCCTCAATATAAACTTGACAAAAATATACTAAGGAAATATTATAAAAGTAATTTAATTTGGAGGTAAAGGATGTTCAGCGAGCATTTGCTCTCTGGAAGTTCATTGGAGTACGTGAAAAGGGCAATGGAGATAGCAAGGTCTTACGGAGATACAAAGGTAGATACAGACCATCTCTTACTTTCCTTTCTCTCTGATGATAAGTCTTCACTGGTTAAATACTTGGGAAAAAGGGGGGTAGACAGAAAGGACTTATACAGGAAGGTTTCCGAATACTTTGAGAGGCTAAGGGAGCAAATAAACAGAGCTGCTGAGCAAGAATCTAAATACTTCATAGACCTTAGAAGCAAGATAATACAGATAAAATCAGACATAGGCCCTTTGCAGTTGGAACTGGAAAAGATAAAAAAGGCAAAGGATGACCTGAGAAAAGAGATAGAAAAGGCAAGAAGGTATGGAGACTATTGGAACTTGCAAAGTCTCCATTTGGAACAAAAAAGGATAGAGAATGCGGAGAATCTATACAGAAGCAAACTCTTTGAGGTAGAGAAGAGTCTCTCCTCTGTTTTAAAACCGGAAGATGTCAAGGCCTTTCTTGAAAACAGGCTTACCGTAGATGGTCTTTTAAAGAAAGCTTTAGAATCCTCTTCGCTTGTTCAGCAGGTCAAGGAAATTGGCATATCAACGCAAAAAGTAAAAGATATTCTGTACAAAAAAATTTTTGGCAGAGAACCTTCTTTTGATTATTCGGATAACTTTGTGAAGGTCATAGAAAAAGCTCAAAGTAAAGCCATAGAGGAGGGATATTCTATGGTGGAGCCTTACCATATAGCCTCTGCTTTGATGGAGTCAAAAGACACAATAGGAGGTAAAGTTATAGAAGATATGTTAGGAGGTGATAAGATGAAGGATGTAGCGCAGGAACTAAGAGAGGAAGAAAAGTCTCCTTTGGAGAGGTTTGGGACCAACCTCACACAAATGGCAAGGGAGGGCAAACTTGACCCCGTAATAGGAAGAGAGTCTGAAATAAACCAGACTATTGAGGTCCTTTTAAGAAGAACCAAAAATAACCCAGTGCTCGTAGGAGACCCAGGCGTTGGTAAAACTGCCATAGTGGAAGGGCTTGCCCAGAGGATAATAGGGAAGGAGGTGCCTGCAGAGCTTCAGGATAAAGAGATAGTATCCATAGACATGGGTTCTTTGCTCGCTGGTTCTAAGTACAGAGGAGAGTTTGAAGAGAGGTTCAAATCTTTGATAGATGAAGTAAAGCAGAAGGGAAACATAATACTCTTCATAGATGAGATCCATACAATAGTTGGAGCTGGTAAGGCAGAAGGTGCAGTGGATGCTGGTAACATGCTAAAGCCCGCCTTGGCAAGAGGGGAGATAAGGCTAATAGGGGCTACTACCTTAGATGAGTATAGAAAGTACATAGAAAAAGACCCGGCCTTAGAGAGAAGGTTCCAGCCTCTGTACGTGGATGAGCCCAATGAAGAGGAAGCCATGGAAATACTCAAAGGTCTAAAGGTCAAGCTTGAAAACCATCACAGAGTTAGAATATTGGATGAAGCAATAGAAGCCGCTGTAAAGC
>JBKBPE010000091.1:0-5229 GCA_046293375.1 Aquificaceae bacterium | reverse complement strand
GAAACCTAACGTTGGGCTATTGGTACGAAAGGGCAGATCTAAAACGATGGCAACCCTCTTTTCCCGTTAAGGTAAACCCTGACGGTAGCTTCGAGTTAATAACGAATACCTCGGGCACACCAAGTTTTAGATACAACTATATAGAAAAGACCATAACCACAACCAATACCCCTTACCTTTTCTATGAAAAGGAAGACCTCTTTAACCGCGTAGACATAAACCTTGGTCTAAGGTACGCACAGGTAAAAAGAGACTATACCAACTATAGAACAACTAACCTACCCTATCTGCCAGAAGATGGCATATACGACCATCCCAACCTCACCAAAGATCCAAGGCTTTCTTACGAAAAAACCTACAGGAAGCTTCTCTTTAACTTTGGCATTGGCTATAGCATTGCGGAAAACATAAAAGCCTACTTTGCCTTTTCTCAAAACTTCCGAGTACCACCAAACTTCATAGGCACTGTGCCTAATAACTTGGATGCTCAGTTTGTTGTCAACCAGCTAAAACCGGAAGAATCCAACAGTTATGATCTGGGTGTGCGCTTTGACCTTGATAAATTCTATGTAGTCCCCTCTGTATATTACGTGGACTACAAAAACAGGCTTATAAGGTTGGCAGACCCTAACGACCCAAACGTGGTATATCTAAGGAATGCAGGAAAGGTAAGGGCTTATGGCTTTGAGCTTGAAACAGGGGCAAATCCTATGAAAAACCTAAGCCTTTATGCCTCTTACTCCTATAACGTGGCAGAGTTTAGGGATGATACAGCCACCCTTGGAACAACGGGCACTCCTATAACAGGCATAAAGGGCAATCAAGTACCAGACACTCCAAAGAACATGCTAAAGTTTGGCATAAACTACAGGCTTTTTGGCTTTAACATAAAGCCCTCTGTTCAGTACATAAGTTCCAGATATGGAACGGTGGATAACCAACAGAAAATAGGAGGCTATACCCTTGTAAATCTATCGGTGGATAGGAGGATAACCAAGAACTTTAGAGCATACTTGGATATAGTAAACCTAACCGATAAAAAGTACATAGGCAGAATATCACCTGGTGAAAAGGATGGCAGGTACTACGTGGGTGCACCCTTTACCCTTTCCTTAGGATTAAAAGGGAGGTTTTAAAGATGTTGGATTTGATCCACAAGGGAGTTTTCGGACTTATGCTTATCATATTCACCTACGGCAACTACCTTGTACTCTACAACTTTTTCCTACTAAGTAAAGGACATAACAGCCCTCCAGAAGCAAGACTGGAATTTGCAGAAAAACTCAGGAAGAATCTGTGGTTTATGGACTTTTCAGCTACTGTGTCTCCCATAGTGGGGCTTTTGGGAACGGTGCTTGCCCTCATAATAGCCTTTAAAGAGCTCTCTGCCAGAGGTGTAAGCGGTGCTTCCGAGATAAGTGCTGCCATAGGTACAGCCCTATGGGCTACAGCCATAGGAATAGCTATGTCTCTGTGGTTTTACTTCTTCTTTAAATTCTTTCACTCCAAGGTCTCTTCAATAAGAGAAAAGGTAAAATTAGAACTTCTAAGGGATATACTCAAGGAGGAAGCATGAAAAAGAAAGCCATGCTTATGCTTTTAATGGAGGAAGAACACCAAAAAGAAGAGATACAAATAATTCCCATGATAGATGTTATGCTCTTTCTTTTGGTCTTTTTTATGGTATATACCCTTAACGTTTTTCCTATGATGCTGCAGGATATAAAGATTCCATCCTCTTCTACAGTGGAAAGAAAGGACATAAAAGAACCTATAAAGGTCTATGTAAATAGAGAGGGAAAGGTTCTACTGGAGGATAAAAGGGAGGGGCTTGAAGCCTTAAAAAGTTTTCTATTAAGCCTGCCAGACAAGGAAAAAACTTCTGTGGTAATAGTGGGAGACAAAGATGTAAGCCTCCAAAGGATCCTTGAAGTTGTAGACGTTATAAAGGAGGCGGGGATTTACCATATAGGCATCGTTGGGGACAAAAAATGATAGGCTATGATAAGCTAAAGGCCTGGTTTTTGTCTTTGACCTTGTCTCTGCTGGCTTACCTTTTAATAAGCTGGATGATGGTTAAATCTGCCATGGTTATACCCCATGGCTCATCCCAACCCATAGAAATAGTTATAACCCTTCCACCAGAGGAAAGCACAAAAGAGGTACCACCAAAAGCACCACAAAAGAGAGAAGAAAGTCCAAAGCCTCAGCTCAAGGTAAGGCAAAGCGTGGAAAAACAAAGTAAGACAGAAAAGACAATACCCAAAACACCCCCATCTATACCTATAAAAGAGAAAAGCTTAGAGGCAAGGCGTGAAACAGAAGATCAGACAAGGGAGGAAACAGGGAAAGAAACAACGGCACAGTTCACAAAGGAACAAGGGCAGGTAAAAGAAGAGTCCAAAAAAGAGGAAGAACAGACAAAAGCGGCACCACCACCTTCCCCAAAACCCAGTCCATCCCAAAAGGCACAGGATCAACAAAACCCTCTTATTCCCTACTTAGCTCAGGTGCGTTCAATCATTGAAAGGAACAAAAGGTATCCCGAAGAAGCAAAAAGGAGAGGAGAGGAGGGTACGGCGGTTGTAAGGATAAAAATAGCAAGCGACGGAAGAGTAGAAAGTGTAAGTCTAATAAAGGGAAGTGGAAGTCCTTCCATAGACAGAGAAGTAGTCGCCATGATAAGGCGGATAGGAAAGTTTCCGCCACCACCCTTTGCACCTATGGAGTTTAACTTGGAAGTTGAATATAAACTTGGAGGTTGAGAATGCTTACAAGAAGAGAGTTTTTAGAGGGCAGTATCGCAGGGGCTTTTCTTCTTAGCCTTAACTCCTTGACTTTTGCCACCGATACAGAAGATGTGTTTCCACAAGGTATAGCCAGCGGAGACCCGACCCAAGAAGGCTTTATCCTTTGGACCCGTATAAACCCCAAAGTCCACAACGCTATGAAGAAAGATCTGATCTTACAAATATTTGAAGATATTGACTTTAGAAGTATTTTACTAAGCGGGAAGATACAGGGAGAAAAGATAAGAAAGGAAGAAGATTATACAGTGAGGATAGACCTAAAGGATAGGTTTAAACCGGGAAAAACCTACTATTATAGGTTTATCTATGGGGATGTACCTTCTATGGTAGGTAGAGTGAGAACCCTTCCAGAGAGTACCAAAGAGATGAATTTAGCTTTTGTGGTATGCCAAAACTATGCCGATGGCTATTTTACTGCCTATAGGTATATTGCGGAGGAGGATGTACAGCTAGTGGTTCATTTGGGAGATTTCATTTACGAAAGGATCTATGGAAGACCACGAGTGCCCGGCAGGGAATTAAACCTTCCCTCAGGCCAGCAGGTGGTACAGGATATAGAAGATTACAGGTACTTATACAGAACCTATCTGTCGGACCCAGACCTAAAACTGGCAAGAGCCATGCATCCTTTTGTAAACACGTGGGACGACCACGAGTTTATTAACGATTATTATTATGACTATACTAACGAAGTGTGGAGAGATAGCTACCCTTACAAAAGCCGTGAGCAGATGCTTCGGTTAAAACTGGCATCAATAAGGGCGTGGCTTGAGTATATACCAGCAAGGGCGGTAACAAACTTTTCCAACAGAGATCCCCTTATGTGGATAAGGATATACAGAGACTTTAATCTTGGTGGCCTTGCCCACTTGATAGTAACCGATGAGAGAAGCTATAGGGATAAGCAGCCTTGTGGGAAAAAATACGGAGCTCCCGGATGTCCTCAGCAGTATAAAACCTCTATACTGGGAAAAGATCAGCTAAGGTGGTTTAGAAACAAGCTAAAGGAAGGAAACTATCCTTGGAAGGTCTGGGCTAATGAAGTGCAATTTTCTCAAAGCCTAACCGATGGTAAGTTTGGTTCCTTGGACGCTTGGGATGGCTATGCGGGGGAAAGAGAAGAGATACTGGCATTTTTAAAGGCTAACCGTATGAAAAATCTTATAATACTTTCTGGAGACAGACATGCAACTCTTATTGCGGAAGTTCCTGACAGCTACGAAAACCCAAAGGAGGTTTTGGGAGCGGAGTGACACCTGCCATATCTTCTGTGAATAACTCTGAGATGGGCTGGTGGAAAAGGGATTGGCCCCAGTATGCAAGTATAGAGGAGATGGAAAAGGAGGAAATGCAGCAAAACCCTTGGATAAAGCACCTAAACATGAGAAACTGGGGCTATGGTCTTTTGAAGCTCACCAGGGAAAGAGCCCAATGCATCATATACACGGTAAATAAGTATAAAAGGGACGCCAAAAAGGAAATAGATGCCAACTTTTCCTATGAATATGGAAAATTGGAAAGACTTGTGTAATAGTTCCAATGAAGGGGGAAGATCTTCTGGCCCTAAACGTAGGGCTCAACTTAGTGGGAGGCATAATAGCAGCGCTTTTGGTAGGGTATGCCTTTGATAAGTGGTTTATGGAGGATATCTTTGAGTGGAGGACCGGTGTTGGTGCATAAGCTACCTTTATGGTATAGTGGAAAATTATGAGTAGGAAATACCAAAAAAGGGACTGATCTAAATACGACAAAGCCTTGGTCTAAAGAGGTTCCATAACCATGTGAATATTCCAAGAAGCTATCTCCCTATGGTTCTCCAACAAACCAAAAAGGAAAGGAAGAACCCATTATACAGCGACATAGCCATTGAAACCGTAGCCATAATCAAACCCGTCTTTAAGCTTAATAACAAAAGAACAGAATACTTCTTAAAAATCCATTCTCACAAAGACAGGAAGCTAAACGTAAAACTACCAAAGACCAACTCAGAGAATATACACCTTGTAATAGGCAGATGATGCGTATGACACGAGGGAGTTTATGAGAGTATAAAAGAGCATGGTACTAATGCCAAGGTGGTTATACCACCACTTAAGAATGCATGCATCCGAGGGATGGGGATTGAGGCTGATTATGGTGTAAGGTATCGGTTATAATAAAACTGTATTGAATGCCTTTTTTGCACCGATCTCCATGCTGCCTTTTTTATTTGGTCTATGTCTGGACTTTTTTAATTTCTTACCCAGCGTGCAAGAGCTTATAATTTAACTCCATGAAATTTGCTGTCCTTGGTGGTGGTCGTTGGGGCTGTGCTTTGGCTTTCCATTTAAAAAGGCTCAACCATGAGGTTTTAGTCTTTGACAGAAACCCTCAAGCGGTGGACTTACTAAACAGGGGAATGCATCCTTACATAGAGGGC
>JBKBPE010000090.1:0-5232 GCA_046293375.1 Aquificaceae bacterium | reverse complement strand
GGTTTGGAGTTATGGCTCTTATAGAGGGCATGGTGCCCCACGAGCATACTATAAAGGGCAAAGAGGGTTTACCCCAACACAGAATAAACAAGCTTTACCTTATAGTTCTTGCGGTGATAATACATAACATACCAGAGGGCCTAAGCGTGGGCATAGCTTCCGCCTACTCTATTCAGGATGGTTTTAAGACTTCCATAGCTATAGCTATTCAAGATATTCCAGAAGGCCTTGTGGTAAGCTTGCCTTTGATGTTTATAAGTGGAAAGGTGCTTATGCCTTTGTGGGTGGGTTTTCTTAGTGGTCTTTTGGAGGCTCTCTTTGCCCTTGCGGGCTTTGTCTTTTTTGAACACTTTAAAAATCTGCTTGCCTTTGGTTTGGGTTTCGGAGGCGGTGCCATGGTCTATATAACTGCAAAGGAGGTTTTTCCCGAAGCCTATTCGAGTGGTTCTTCTCTTCTTTCAACTATCGGCTTTTTGCTCGGTCTCCTGCTCATGCTTCTTCTCGATACATCCCTTTAGCTTTTATAATTTTCTTATCTATGAAGAAGGCAATTTTTCCTATTCTGTTTGTTTCGGCAGCGCTTTCTCTTTTTTTCTTTTTAAGCAGGAGCAGCAAACCAAAGCTTTTCTCCGTTGAGGAAAGGGTTCTAAAGAAGGTGGTTTATGCATCTGGTTACGTATACCCAATTGATTATGTGGTCGTTAAGTCTGAGGTCTCCGGATATGTGAAGGAGATAAAAGTAAGAGAAGGGGACAGGGTTAAAAAGGGTCAAGTTTTGGCAGTTCTTGACTATGGACCCTTGGGAGCTTCCTTAAAAGAATTAGATTACAAGCTCGAACTTGTAAAGAAAAGGCTTGATGAAAACTCTGACTACATAAAAAGATTGAAGGAGCAAGTCAACATTGCAAAAAGAAACATGGAGCAAGCGGAGAGGGGAATGTTAAGAAGGAAGAGGCTCTTGGAAGTTGGCCTTATACCAAAGGAGCAGTTTGAGGAAGCAAAGAGGAACTACGAAAATGCAAAGA
Source organism: Aquificaceae bacterium (assembly GCA_046293375.1). Lineage (GTDB taxonomy): Bacteria > Aquificota > Aquificia > Aquificales > Aquificaceae > Hydrogenobacter. Next base: position 4,207 of record JBKBPE010000090.1, on the reverse strand, counting down.
GCGAATATAAGCTGTCCATCTCTTTGCAGGAAGATACCATAAGCGCCCTAAGGTCGGAGAAGAGATCCTTAGAGGCTTCTGTAAAGAGGATCAAGGATGATATAAAAAGATACTATATAAAGAGTCCTATAGAAGGAGTATTGCTAAACAAATATGTGCAGTTAGGTGATTATATAAACCATCTGAGCCAAGAAAACAGGCTTTTTAGCGTTGGGAATCCAAGCGAGCATGACGTTGTTCTTTTTGTGGATGAAGAGTTTGCTTCCATGATAAGAGGTGGTATGAAGACTTTCCTCTACCTTGATGCATATCCAAATAATGTCTTTGAAGGCCAAGTGGCCCTAGTTAAAAATGAGTTAGACAGAAACAAGAAAACTTTTGAGATTAGGGTAAAAGCCAACCTTCCAAAGAATGTGCCAGCATACGCTACGGTTGAAGCCAACGTGCTCGTTGAGGAAAAAAAAGCCTTAGTTATTCCAAGCTCTGCTTACAAGGATGGCTATGTATACAAGTATGAGCTTGTAAGGACAGTAAAGCTACCAGTCAGAGTTGGAGAGGAAGTGGATGGATACCTGGAAGTTATCGACGGTCTTAAGAAGGGGGATAAGGTTATAATAGAATGAGGTACATACTCTTTATAGCTTCCAAGCTTCTTTTAGAAAGGAAGAGGCAGACCTTTGTATCCATAGCAGGTGTTGCCATAGGAGTTTGTGCTCTTATAGTTATGAGCTCTTTGATGTTTGGATTTCAAAAATACTTTATAAACCAGGTGATAGACTTAGAACCTCACATAAGTATAAGACCAAAGGAGTATGGAGACGAAAAGAAGATAACGCATACAATAGACCCAAAGAGTCTTTGGGAGGTAATGGGTAGTAAACCAAAGGAAAAGGATAAGATCATTGGCTGGAGAGAGCTCATCAATCGCATAGAAAGGAGGGATGATGTGATAGGTCTGTCCACCCATCTCCTTGTAAAGGGTATAATCAAGTATGGGATAAAAGAAAAGCCTGTCACCATCATAGGTATAGACCCAGACCTGGAGCCAAAGGCATCTGTAATAGAGAGATTTCTTGAGTACAAAAGACTCAGTAGCTTAAAGACCAACAGGGATACTCTGATAATTGGTAAACTCGTTGCAAAAGACTTAGGCATAAAAGATGTGGGGAAGAAGGTGTTAGTTATGTTTCCTACAGGCAATACTCGCATGCTAAAGATAGAGGATTTTTTTAACTCAGGAATAACAAACATAGACAACTCAAGGGTCTATATGAATATAAGAGCGGTTCAAGGTCTTATGGATAGAACAGATGAAGTTAACGAGATAGCAATAAAGGTCAAGGATGTAAACAGAGCCGAGAGGATAGCATCGGAGCTTCAAAAAATAACCGAGTACCATGTGGAGAGCTGGCAGAGGGCTTACATTAACTTTTTACAAATATTTAAGATACAGAACACAATAACTTACTTAATAGTGTTTTCCATCTTAACAGTTTCAGCCTTTGGCATCTTCAACATCATAATGATGACCGTTTTGGAGAAAAAGAGGGACATCGCCATACTGATGGCTATGGGTTACACAAGGAGGGATATTCTCTATCTTTTTTTAATTCAAGGTATGATAGTTGGCTTCTGCGGTGCACTGCTTGGTTCCCTTATGGGATATGGACTTCAGGAGTATCTGTCATCCGTAAAGCTTGAGGTGGAAGGTCTTATAAGAACAAAAGGTTTTGTGCTGGATAGGGGTTTCTCCTATTACCTCTATGGGTTTTTCTTTTCTATGTCCTTTTCCTTCATTGCCAGCTTTTATCCATCTTACAGAGCTAGCAAGCTAAATCCTGTGGACATATTCAGAAGTGCGTAATGGAAAGCCCAGTTATTGAACTTATCAACGTAAAGAAAATAATAAGAGGGGAGGAGATACTAAAGGGTATAAGTCTTAGGGTATACAAGAGGGAGTTTGTGGCCATAATGGGGCCCTCAGGCTCAGGGAAAAGCTCTATGCTTTACATCATGGGGCTTTTGGATAGGCCTACCTTTGGGGATGTCCTCTTCAAAGACCAAAGAATAGATTTCCAGAGAGGAGAAGAGCTTTCCAAGGTCAGGAACGAAAGCATAGGCTTTGTGTTCCAGTTTCACTATCTTCTTCCAGAGTTTACCCTTCTTGAAAATGTGATGGTGCCCATGTTAAAAAGAGGAACCCATATAAACAAAGCGAAGGAAAAGGCCCATGACCTTTTGAGCAGGTTAGATCTCAAGGGAAAGGAAAACAGAAAGATATATCAAATATCTGGAGGGGAGATGCAAAGGGTAGCAATAGCGAGAGCTTTGGCAAACGAGCCAGAGATATTCCTTGCTGATGAACCAACTGGAAACTTAGATAGCAAGAACACACAGGTAGTCATGGATATTTTTCAGGAAATAAACGCAACGGGGAAAACCATAGTTATGGTCACTCACGATGTGCAGATCGCAAAAAAAGCCAAAAGGATAGTAAAGATGGAAGATGGGCAGGTCATAGGCTAAGGACGATGGCAGCGTAAATTTATGATATCTTTATCACTTGACAAGCTTATAAGAGATTCTTATAATTAGGGAAATGATTTATATCATCTTAGGAAGGAGGTGACACATGAGTGAACTCACAAGAAGGGAAGCCCTGAAAGGAGGGTTAACCTTAGCGGCGTTGCTTAGCAGTCCTTCCTTTGCCTTTAGGGTTATGGAGCCCGTGGTAAAGGTAGAAAATCCGTTGCTTTACTATCCTAACAGAGACTGGGAAAGGTTCTACAGGGACATTTACAAGTCTGAGAGCACCTTTACCTTTCTATGTGCTCCCAACGATACCCACAACTGCTTACTAACAGCCCACGTTAAAAACGGAGTAATGACCAGGATAGAACCTACCTACAAGTTTGGGGAGGCGACAGATATTTACGGTCTTAAGGCATCTCATAGGTGGGATCCAAGATGCTGTAATAAAGGGCTCCTTATGATGAGGAGATTTTATGGAGACAGAAGGGTAAAGGGTGCCATGGTAAGGATGGGTTTTTATCAATGGTATAAGGATGGTTTTCCAAGAGACCAAAAGACTGGAAAACCACCAGAAAAATACTTCCAAAGGGGCAAGGACAAATTCATAAAGGTTACATGGGACGAGGTAGCCGACATAATAGCAAAGACCCTTATAAGCATAGCGACCACCTACACAGGCGAAGAAGGGAGAAAAAGGCTTGAAGCCCAAGGTCATTATCCAAAGCCCATGCTTGATGCGATGGGTGGGGCAGGAACAAGAGTATTAAAGTTCAGAGGGTCTATGCCTTTCTTAGCTATTGTGAGATATACATCCCCCTATAGGATGGCAAACATGATGGCTCTATTAGATAGCCATATAAGGGGTGTGGGACCGGATAAGGCCCTTGGAGGAAGAGGCTGGGATAATTATTCTTTCCACACAGACCTTGCACCAGGACATCCTATGGTAAGCGGTCAGCAAAACGTGGAGTTTGACCTTTGCATGTTAGAACACTCAAAACTGATCATACTTTGGGGAATGAACCCCTTCACAACCAAGATGCCAGACTCTCATTGGCCCACCGAAGCAAGACTAAAAGGTTCTAAGGTTATAGTTATATCCAACGATTACTCCCCTACTGCAAGGGCTGCCGATGAACTTATAGTTGTAAGAACAGGAACAGATACAGCCTTAGCCCTTTCCATAGCCTATGTGATAATGAAAGAGAAGCTCTACCAGGAAAGGTATGTAAAAAGCTTTACCGATATGCCTCTTCTTGTAAGAATGGACAACGGCAAAGTGCTAAGGGCAAGGGATATAGTGCCCAACTATCAACCCAAAGAACTTAAAAAGGCTGTTGTCTTTAAGCCGGGTCAGGCACTTCCACCTTTCTTTAAACAGGATAAGCAGTATATACCAGAGCCTATAAGAAATGAAGATATGAACGACTTTGTAGTATGGGACAAAAAGACAAACGTACCAAAGGTGATAACAAGGGATGACGTGGGTGAGGATTTCTGGAAGCTTGGTATAGACCCAGCCCTTGAGGGGAGTTACAAGGTAAAGACGGTGGATGGAAAAGAGATAGAGGTAAAGCCTCTATTCCAGGTTTACCTTGAATTCTTTGAAAAAAATTATACATCCAAGCAGGCGGAGATCATAACGGGAGTGCCCGCAAGAAAAATAGAGAAGCTC
>JBKBPE010000089.1:0-5399 GCA_046293375.1 Aquificaceae bacterium | reverse complement strand
GTGAGATAGTTATTCCTATGCTTCTTTTGGTGTTTGGTATCTATCATGGGCTTATGCAGGCTCTGTACAGGGCTGGTATTATAAAAGAGATGTCCGTTGGCGGTATAGAGTATTATCAAGGGCTTACGCTCCATGGAGTTATCAATGCTGTAGTTTTTACCACAATGGTCATAGTAGCATTTGGCAATGCGGTATTCCTTTATCATCTGAAAAAACCCCTAAGGCCTGCAGTACAGTGGATAAGCTTTCTCATGATGGTCATAGGAACTCTTATGGCTGCATGGGCCATGTTTGCAGGAAAAGCCAACGTCCTTTACACTTTCTATCTTCCGCTTGTGGCCCATCCCTTCTTTTACATAGGTGCAGCTCTTTTGCTTGTTGGTTCTATAGTTCCTCTTTTCTTTGATTGGGTGCCCAACTGGGTATCTTGGAGAAGGGAGCATTCGGGAGAAAAAGTTCCTCTTGCTGTTTTCGGCGTTTTTGTAAACCATATAATGTGGGTGATAATGCTTGTTCCTGTAGTTATAACAGTGATTTTCCAAATGATCCCCTTGTCCTTGGGTCTTATAAGTGAAATTAATCCGTCCTTGAGCAGAACTCTCTTCTGGGCTTTTGGTCATCCTCTCGTCTACTTCTGGCTACTTCCAGCTTATACAATGCTGTACACCATCCTCCCCAAAATTGTAACGGGTGATGGTAAGCTTTATTCAGACAGTGCCGCAAGGCTTGCTTTCATCCTGTTCATTGTCTTTTCTTTTCCCGTTGGTCTACACCATCAGTTTACAGAACCAGGGATAACAAACAACTATAAGCTCATACAAGCTCTCTTTACCTTTGGTGTGGCTGTTCCTAGCATTCTCACAGCCTTCACCGTTGCTGCATCCCTTGAGTACTCCATAAAAGCCAAATATCCAGAGGTGAGGAATTCTCTCTTCTACTGGTGGACAAGAGTACCTTACATAAGCTTAGAGGGAGATAAATGGCTTGTTTCTTACTTTATGGCTGGACTTTTGCTTTTCTTTGTTGGTGGGATAACTGGGATAGTAAACGCCTCTTACAACATGAACCTTGTGGTGCACAACACAAGTTTTATACCAGGGCACTTTCATACAACAGTAGGTGGACTCGTGACCCTCTCTCTTTTGGGTATATCTCTCTATCTGACCTCCAAGCTTATGGGTAAGGAGATAAGGTTTAAGGGTCTTGCTGTCTTAGCCCCTTGGCTCTGGTGGCAGGGTATGCTCATATTTGAGTATGCAATGTCCGTTGCAGGCATGCATGGCTTTCCAAGAAGAACGAATACTGGTATATCTTATCTAAATCCAGAATCTCCACTTTATAGGCCTGAATGGGTAGGGTATGCAGAGCTTTCTGCCTTTGCTGCCTTCATAATAGTGCTTGGTTTTGTCTTCTATGCCGTATCCTTCTTCTCCACACTACTATCTCCAAAGGTAAGGGAAGAGACCTTAGAACTACCTTCCGCCGAAGCCATGCATGATGAGAAAGCGCCTGCTTTGAACCGCCTTACGCCTTGGTTTACCGTCAGTATTTTACTATTTGTTATATCTTACATACCAGCCCTTTACGATGTGACAAAAAGGGGTGTCTTCTTTGATTCTCCTGGCTACAATGATAAAAACCCCGTTCCCGTAACAAAACCCCAAAGTAGCAAAGAGAAGAGTAAAGAAACCGCAAAAGTAGAGTGATATGTGTTCCCTCGTGCGCTTCTTTTTGGGGGTTATCCCCCTCTTTCTTTTCTTTACATACGCTTACTCCCAGGGTACTGGAATACCACCAGACGAATCACGGACCTTGGGAAATTACCTCCCTAACGTAAAGCTTATAGACTCCAACGGTAGAATCTTTTATCTTTATAAGCTCAAGGGTAAGCCTTTGATCCTGAGCCCAGTGTACACTCATTGCCAATCTGCCTGTCCCATAATAACACACTCCCTTAAAGAGGTTGTTTATAAGCTTGGTGAACCGGGCAAGGATTTCTGGGTTTTGAGCTTTTCCTTTGACCCAAAGGATACATTACAAGACCTTCAAAAGTTTCAAAGGGAGTACGGCATAGACGGTAAGGGATGGATCGTAGCCATGGCAGTAGATAAAAAAGACCTTTTTAGATTTATGGATGCCATAGACTTCAGGTTTATGAACATGCCTGAAAGCAGAGATTTTGTACATCCCAACCTTTTAGTGTTTGCTTCACAAGGTATGAAGATAAAAAAATATTTGTACGGCGTAGTTTTTGCAAAGAAAGATATGGAAAGGGCGCTCCAGTACGCTATGGGTAAGGAAAGTCTTTCGGAGAGATTAAGACCTTACATACTCTTCATAAGCCTTATAGGCTTGGCACTTTCTGGTCTTTATGTATTTCAAAAGGCTTTCTATAGAAAAAAGGTTTATAATTATTGATCAGCCCTGCAACGGGAAAGGGTGAACCCCGCCAGGCCCGGAAGGGAGCAACGGTAAGCCTGCCGTCCCGTGTGCGGGGTTTTTAAAAGGTATGTACCTCTTCTTCCCTAAACTTTTCGTTTATAAGCTCCCAGCTTCTGTAGGAGATGGCTTTCCCTTTCACAATGGAAAATATTATGTAAGACCATCCTTCAAAGGCCCTATCTCGGTCAAACTGGGAAGGACTGTCTGGATGGTCAGGATGAGAATGATAAACTCCAACTATATCAAGCCCAAACTCTTTAGCCTTTTCTTCAGCCTTCATGTAATCTCTTGGGTCTATCTCGTACCTGTCATTCCTTCTATCATGACTGGAGTTTTTTACCTCGTAGGCACCAAAGACTGTCCTTCCATTCTCCTCAAACTTTCCCAGCAAAAGCCCGCATGTTTCGTAAGGATAGTCTCTTTCCGCTTGAGCTATCATCTTTTCAACTACCTTTTCTCTTATTCTTAACATGTTCAAACCGAGGCAAACTGAGCCAAAAGCTCTGCTATCTGCACTGCGTTGGTTGCAGCACCTTTGCGTATGTTGTCGGCAACTACCCACATACTAATACCTGGCTCAAAAACAAGATCTTTTCTTATCCTACCTACAAATACCTCATCCCTTCCTTCTACGCTTACAGCTAATGGATAAACTCCAGCCTGGGGATCATCCATAAGAACAACTCCCTTTGCTCTTTTTAAAACTTCCCGAGCTTTTTCTGGGGTGAGGTCTTTTTTTAGTTTTACGCTTAGAGCTTCTGAGTGTCCATAAAAGACTGGAACTCTAACTGCAGTGGCAGAGACTCTTATATTCTCATCATGCAGTATCTTCCTTGTTTCTCTTAACATCTTCATCTCCTCTTTTGTGTATCCGTTATCCGTAAAAACATCTATCTGGGGTATTACGTTGAAAGCTATCCTTTTTGGAAGCGTTCTGTTTGGAGGGATGTCTTCTCTATGACACCAAGCCTTCGTTTGTTCCTTTAACTCCCTTATAGCCTTTGCTCCAGCTCCAGAAACAGACTGGTAGGTGGATACTACTATAGCCTCTACGTCGGCCACATCGTGTATTGGTTTTAGGGCAACTACCATCTGTATGGTGGAACAGTTTGGGTTTGCTATGATTCCTCTATGCCATTTTACATCTTCCGGGTTCACTTCTGGTACAACAAGGGGGACATCTGGGTCTAACCTCCAAGCTGATGAGTTATCTATAACCACAGCACCATCTTTTGCAAACTTGGGGGCATACTCTAAGCTTACAGAACTTCCAGCAGAGAAAAGAGCTATGTCTATACCTTTGAAGTCCTTCCTTTTTTTTATATCCTGGACCTTCATCCCTTCTCCTTTAAACTCCAAATGTGTTCCCTCAGACCTCTCCGAAGCAAAAAGTTCAAGCTCGTCAAGAGGAAAGTCTCTCTCCTCAAGAACCTTAAGAAACATCCTTCCTACTTCGCCCGTTGCACCTACTATAGCAACTTTGTATCCCATGTTAATTATTCTAAATCCTTTTTCTGAATCTTACAATTTCTTTCTTATTCCTAACTTCCTTTATGCTTTTAGGACTTTCCATAAACTCATCTTGCTTTATTTTGAGTATTTCACAACATTCTTTAAAGGCGGATTCTAGGCTATAAACCTTTGTGTTTTTCACGCTTTTTGGGATAAAATGATAGTCTCCAGAGAGAATATGTTCTACCATCTCCATAGCTCGAGGTGAGAGGAGAAGCTCCTTTAAGTTTACTTCTTGAACACCAAACTTCATAAGCCCAAGAAGAAAAACCCTTTCTAAATAAGTTAGCTGAAGGTCTTGATCTTTCTCTTCATGGCTGGGCTTGGAAATGCTCTCATATAGGACGCTTACGGGTATGTTTGTAACGTTACTTATCTTTCTGAGTGTGTCGTGCTTCTCTATGCTGTCCTTTATAAACCCTGCAAAGTGGAGGATCTCCTCAAGGGTTTTTCTATCTTTCGCATTTTCCAACAGCAGGTCGAAGATATCCCGCTGTCTGCTTAAGAGTTGTTTAAAGTATTCCTTATCACTCTTTAACATGGTGTCTGGGTCCGTACCTTCTGGAAGATACAGTACTTTTACTCTTATACCCTCAGAGATAAGATGAGGTAATGATTGCCATACAGCTCTTCTGCCAGCATCGTCCCCATCAAAAAGAAGTAAGACTTCCTTTGTGTACCTTCTTAAAAGCTGAGCATGCTCCTTTGTAAGCGATGTTCCCAAAGGAGCTACAGTGTTCTTAAGGCCTTCATCGTGCATGCTTATAACATCAAAGTATCCCTCAACCACTATAGCATGACCCTTATTCATTATATAATCCTTTGCCTCGTAGAGCCCAAAGAGAACCTCCCTTTTTCTAAAGAAATCACTCTCTGGAGAGTTTATGTACTTGGGCTGTCCCTCATGAATTACCCTTCCACCGAAGGCTATTACTCTTCCTCTCTCATCCTTTATGGGAATTGTAAGCCTGTTTACAAAGAGGTCTCTGTAAACACCATCATCTATCTTTATTATGTTTCCAGTCCTTTCGTAAACCTCTAAAAGGCTTTTCTCCTTTAGAAATTTAACAAGTTCCTCTGAGGATTTTGAAAAGCCAAGCATAAACTTGTGTGCACTCCTTGAAGATACCGCCCTTTCTTTAAGATAGTCTATTGCAAAGGATGTACCTTTTAGCCTTTCCATATAAAATTCAGCCACAAGTTCGAGAGCCTTTAGAAGCTTTTCATCCTTTTTTTGTCTTTTGGACCTTAGGGGTATATTGTACTTCTTTGAGACCTTAATAAGAGCTTCTGAATAACTTATGTTTTCATAAAGAGCTACAAATTTTATAGCGTCTCCACCAACGCCGCACCCAAAGCATTTCCATATACCCTTGGTTGGTGATACAAAAAGAGAAGGGATATCATCTTGATGAAAGGGACATCTGGCACTGTAGTTGCTGCCG
>JBKBPE010000088.1:0-5435 GCA_046293375.1 Aquificaceae bacterium | reverse complement strand
AATCTACAGCGCCGGCAAAGGACATGACAGCCCTTGCACAACAGAAAGGCTGTTTTGCATGCCACGATATAAACACTAAGAAGGTGGGTCCTGCGTACAAAGACGTTGCCAAAAAATTAGCTGGACAGCCCAACGCCGTTGAGGAACTTGCTAAAAGAATAAAAAATGGTGGTGTAGGAGTCTGGGGACAAGTACCCATGCCACCACAGAACATAACGGATGAGGAAGCAAAAGAGTTAGCTAAGTGGATACTTTCTCTTAAATGAGGGAGCTTTTAGACAGCTTTTTCGAGCTCCACTTTAAAAAACCAGTGGAAATGTCCTATACCCATGTGCAGGATATTCTGCTGGTTTCCCTTTTTTTAGAATACTTTGGTTTGGATAATCCACTTGGAATATACGCCTTGGACCTCTATCCTGAGCTTTTACAAGAGTTTCATATTTGGCATAGAAGTTTAGGTATAGAGAAGTCGCCCATTAGCTTACTTCCATGTTGTTGAAGTCTGTCCTGCTCTTTGGGGGGAAGGGAGGAGTTGGAAAGAGCACTCTGTCATGTGCCACGGCATTAAGGCTATCTGAAAGAGGCAGAACCATACTTTTATCCCTTGACCCAGCCCATTCTCTTAGAAGCATTCTGGGAACATCAGAGGGGAGCATAGGAAAACTAAGCGTAGTTGAACTCAATGCAGAAAATTTGGCAAGAGAATACACAGACTCTGTTCTAAAGAATATGGAAGGGGTTATAAATGCCAAAGCTTACCAAGAGCTAAAAAAGCTTGCTCATCATATCTCCTCTTCGCCAACTGCCATTGAGACAGCTGTTCTTGACAGACTCTCTCAGATAATAAAAGAGGATTACCATTATGTAGTTCTTGATTTTGCTCCAACTGGTCAGATGCTGAGGCTTTTTAAGACTTTTCATGTAGTCAGAGAATGGGTGGATGTCCTTATAAAGTTATCCAAGGATAGGGAAAGGGTAGACAGATTTATGGGTAGGGAAATGGGCACAGCAAAAGTACTAACGGAAAGAAGGGAGAGGATAGAGCTTTTGATAAGGACCTTAGAAGAAAGGGGAATGTTTCTCGCAGTTGCCAACGAAGACAAGCTCTCCCTGGAGGAGGCAGAGAGGTTAAAAAAGGAGCTAAACTTTATAAGATGCTACATGGTTATAAACAAGTGGGAAAAGACAATGGGCGACTTTCTAAAAGTAGCTTACTCTCAAAATCCTTATGGAGTTAAAGCTTTAGAAGAACTCAACATTGACGACATACTCTCTGTGGTCTAAGTTATATCCTCTTTACAAGCACATAGGGTAATGAAAAGCCAAAAGCCCTACCCACAATGGAGATGATCCCTATAGCACATGCCCTTATGTAAGAAGGATATATTTCCATAGCTGATACATAAGCTACAGATGCAAAGGAAAAGGCCACAAAAGAGTAAAGAAGGTAAAGGAATTTAAAATGATATTCTGAGATGAAAGATAGGGTGAGTACCAAGCCCAAGAATCCACCCACACTACCCCAAAGGAGTATGTGGGGCACATCCTCTTTCCCTGTGGGGCTACTCCTATACTTTCCAAGCTTTTCCTCCAAAGGCAATGGGATGTATGCTAATGAGCCTCTACCTTTAATTTTTCAGCCGGCGTGTATGTGTTAAAATATACTTTTAAATGATAGCCTATTTTGTTATGGAAGTGGGGTTGGAGGAAGGTATACCCACTTACAGCGGTGGCCTTGGAACTCTTATAGGTGATACCATACTCACCTTTGCAAACCTTGGAATACCGGCTGTGTGTGTAACACTTCTGTACAAAAAAGGCTATGTGTACCAGAGAATAGGAAAGGGTGGCAAACAGTTAGACCTTGAAGATGCATGGGATTATAAAAGTATACTTACTCCACTGAACGTTGAGATAGAAGTTCCCGTAGGGGACAGAAAACAAAAGCTAATGGTGTGGGAGTATACTGTAAAGGGCAAGAGGGATATAAAGATACTTTTCCTAGATGGCGACCTTCCTACCAACAGTCAGAAAGTGAGAAACGCTTTCCTTAGACTTTACCAAGGAGACAATGAAGATAGGCTAATACAGGAGATACTCCTCGGTATAGGAGGCTACAGGGCTTTAAAAGCTTTGGGATACAGCATAAACTTGTACCATATAAACGAAAGTCATTCTGGGTTTTTGATATTCGAGCTTCTAAAGGAGTTTAAAGAGTTTGATGAGGTAAGAAAACGTGTTGTCTTTACAACTCACACATCGCTTCCGGTAGGGCATGAAAGGTTCTCCATAGATACAGTTAAAAAGTATCTTAGGCTTTATGATGGCATCAGCTGGGAAGATGAACTTGTAGATAGTGAGCTTGACCTTTCCCTTTTGAGCGCCAAGTATAGCTCTTTAGTTAATGCTGTTTCTTTAAAGCATAAGTTTGTCACACAAGAGAGTTATCCTTTCAAAAGGGTGGATTACATAACCAACGGTGTTTATCACAAAAGATGGATATGTCAAGAGATAAGGGATGTTTTTGACAAGTATATACTCGGATGGGATGAAAACCCATACCTTCTAAGACAAGCCAGTACAGTACCAACTGTAGAGCTTTGGAAAGCTCATACAGATGTTAAGGAAAGGCTTATAAATTTTATAAACAAGAACTACGGTGCAAATTTTGCTTTGGATGTTGTCACCCTTTGTGTTGCAAGAAGAATAACTTCTTACAAAAGAAACAATCTGATCTTAAAGGATACAGACAAACTAATAGGTATAGCAGAAAGGGCTGGTGGTCTGCAATTGGTTTTTGCAGGGAAGGCTCACCCTGCCGACCAAGAAGGAAAGGCAATAGTAGAAGACATAAACAGAAAGATAAGCTATATAAAGAGTAAAACAAAAAGTTTAGAAGCCGTTTTTGTGGAGAACTATGGGGTCGGTTTGGCCAAGCTTTTGGTTTCTGGGTGTGATGTGTGGCTCAACAATCCCAAAAGACCCTACGAGGCTTGCGGAACAAGCGGTATGAAAGCTGGTATGAACGGAGTTTTGAACTTCAGCACATGGGACGGTTGGTGGCTGGAGGGCGGAATAGAGGGCGTAAACGGATGGGGAATAGGTAAAAAACCTACTTGGGCAGATATGTCCGAATCCGACGACAAGGAAGACTTGGAAGATATATACGGAAAGCTATCTTATGTGATCCTTCCCATGTATTACAAGAGTAAGGACAGATGGGTTTCCATGATGAAAAACAGCATAGCAACCATAGGGTCCAGCTTTAACACCTATAGGATGGTGAATGAGTATATTAGTAAGATATACCAGATAGGATTGAGGTGATGAACATGGACAGAAAGGAACTTATAAGCTTACTTCTTTACAACGTTACCCTTGAGCACTCTGCCATAGTGCAGTACTTGTACCATATATTTCTGATCACAGACAAGAACTTAACTGAAGAAGTTGAGGTAATAGCGAGGCAGGAAATGAGGCATTTAAAATGGTTTGCTCAAAAGGTGGTGGAGTTGGGCAGTAATGTCTCCTTGAACAGGATAGAGGACATCATAGTTGTAGGGGGGCCAAGTTGGGATGACATGCTGGCAAAGGATGTAGAAGCCGAGCAGATGGCAATAGACATTTATACAAGACAGCTAGATGTAGTGAAGGATGATAGTGTAAAAAGGCTTTTGGAGAGGGTTATAAAGGATGAAAAGGAACATAAGGTTGAGTTTACCGAGCTTATGGAGAAGGCAAAGAGCATGCCTAAGGAGGAAGGTAGCGAGAAGATATCTCCATCTGAAGTCTTTGACGTTCTCAACAGATTTTTAAGGGACGAATACCAGACCATAATAGACTATCTTTACCAATTCTTTCATACAAAAGACTGGAAGCATAGGGATGTTATGCTTGACATAGCTATAGAGAGTATGGTACATATGGGAAAGATAGGAGAGAAGTTAGGAGAGCTTGGAGGTATGCCAGAAATAAAGGCGGACCTTTCTCCAAAGCCTCAGAATGTATTGCAAAAGCAAATAGAGCACGATATAGAGTATGAAAAGACTACAGAGCAAGGGTACAAAGAACAAGTAGAAAAGCTCAAGAACCCAGAACTCCAAAGGCTTTTCAGATTCATAGAGAATCAGGAAGAGTATCACAGATACATACTGCTCGAGTTCTTCAAAAAGATGAAAAGATTCACAGTTGGGGACCTAAGAAAGGATGCTTGAACTCGTTATGAGTTCCTTCAGAGAGAGCGTCGATGTAAAGCTTGCCTTTGTGGAAGTTTATGCAGAAAAGGTGTTGGAGGTTGGGAAAGTCATAGCCGAAGCTTTAAAAACTGGTAACAAACTCCTACTTTTTGGGAATGGAGGAAGCGCTGCGGATGCTCAACATATAGCTGCAGAGCTTGTAGGAAGGTTCGAAAGGGAAAGGAAGGGTCTCCCAGCCATAGCTTTGACCACAGACAGTTCAGCACTAACGGCTCTGAGCAACGACTATGGTTTTGAAACCGTTTTTGAAAGACAAGTGGAAGCTCTGTGTATACCCGGTGATGTGGTCATAGGCATAACAACATCTGGTAACTCTCCTAACGTAATAAGAGGGCTTGCAAAAGCTTACAATATGGGAGCTACAACAGTAGCCTTCGCTGGAAAGGAAGGGGGGAAGGTTGTAGAAATAGCCCATTACAGCTTTGTTGTTCCATCTTACAGTACTGCAAGGGTTCAAGAGTGTCATATAACTCTTGGGCATGTACTTTGCGAAATAATAGAAAGGTTCCTATGAAGCGTATCCTGCTCTTTGTCAAAGACAGCCAAAGGGCTATTAAAACATCTAAAAGAATAGAGGAGTTCTTAAGGAAAGTGGGCTTAACTACTGAGACCTTTGTAAATCTAAAAGGTAACAGATGCAACCTAAAGCTTGATGACAAGGACATGCTTTTGGTGATAGGTGGCGATGGTACTTTTCTGGCTGGTGCCAGGCTCGTGGCAAAGAAGTGCATACCCATACTGGGAATAAACGAGGGCAGGTTTGGCTTTCTAACGGAAGTGGATATAGGGTCAGCTTTTGAAGTGCTTGAGCTCCTTCTCGAAGGTAAAATAAATTATCAGAAGAGGATGATGTTATCAGTGCATGTTGTCAGAAAGGGCAAGGAGCACTTTATAGGAGACTACCTTAACGATGCGGTTATCTCAAAGAGCTCCATAGCACGCATGCTTGAGCTTGATACCTACGCCAACAATGAGTTTATGATGAGGGTTTACGGGGATGGGGTGATCGTATCTACTCCAACTGGCTCTACAGCTTACGCTCTGTCCGCAGGTGGACCCATAGTGTACCCTCTTTCTGAAAATCTTCTGTTTGTTCCCATATGCCCACATACCCTCTCTAACAGACCCTTGGTTCTCCCCAAAGATTTTGAAATAAGGCTTGTAAATCTCTCACCCGAT
>JBKBPE010000087.1:0-5439 GCA_046293375.1 Aquificaceae bacterium | reverse complement strand
CTCAAGAAGTCCAATGACTCTGTCCGCATCCCTAACTGATGAAACTTCTGGGTTTACTACAACTAGGGCTGTGTCTGCTGGAGTAGCCGCTATCTGGAACCCTCTCTCTATACCTGCTGGTGAGTCTATAATCACAAAATCATACTCTTCTGAGGCTTTTATGTCCTCCAGAAGCTCCACCCATCTGTCTATATCTACGGCATCCTTGTTTTTTGTTTGGTTTGCCGGAAGCAGCCACAAGGGTAATCCCCTCTTGTCCTTTACCAGCGCTTTGGTAAAATCCGCTCTTTTTTCAAGAACATCCAGCACATCGTACACTATTCTGTTTTCAAGCCCCAAAATCATGTCAAGGTTCCTCAGTCCTATGTCCGCATCCATACATAGAACCTTTTTACCAAGCTTAGCTATTGCAGCACCAACGTTTGCAACTAGCGTAGTCTTTCCTACCCCGCCCTTTCCTGATGTAACCACGTAAACCTTTGTCATCCTCTCACCCTTTCTAAAACTATAGTATTATTTTCAATTTTAGCAACCTCTGGGTAGCCTGGTGAGCTTCTCTCCTCATCGCTCGATATGGCCAACTTTTTCCCTATCCTTATCTGCTGCGGTTCCATTTCAAGGGCTACAACTACAGCAGTCTCGTCTCCTAAGGCTCCGGCTACCGCTATCCCCCTAAGTTTACCCATCACTATCACATTTCCACTTGCAACAACTTGAGCATCCTTGTTCACATTTCCAAGAACAAGGACATCCCCATTATGCTCCACCCTTTGTCCAGACCTAAGATGCTTTTGAATCACCAAAAGCCTATCATTTCTTTTATCCGAACTCTCAAGATGGACCCTCTTTACGTTCTTTATTTTTCTGGACATTAGAAAACTTTCTATCTGCTGTACCTCATCATCTGCCAACATGTCATTGCTATCTATAAGAAAATAGCTACCTTTAAAAAGCTTAGAAGATAGTTTCTCTCTTATCTTTTCTATAACTTCGTTTGCACTTGCCCTCTTTTTTATGCTTATAACTACTACTGGTAATGTAAGCCCTCTTATTTCTACCATTTTCTACCTTTTTGGCTCCGGGAGAGGGACTCGAACCCCCAACCAGGTGGTTAACAGCCACCCGCTCTGCCTGTTGAGCTACCCCGGATACCTTAATTAAATTATATACACTTTTACCCTCTCCTTCAACTTCCTAAAAGTTCCCTACAAGTGCCCATGTATTTTTAGTTATGAGTTAGAAGATAATACTTCCCAAACTCACGCTTACTAACTCCTAACTGAGTTAAGAAATTTGACACAGCCTCACTGTATAATTAACATTGAAGGAGGAGAGATGTTCAAAAGAATAGCATCGCTTTTAAATATCTTTACAAACAACATAGCCATAGACCTTGGTACCGCTAACACTGTAGTTTATGCAGAAGGTCGAGGAATCGTTCTGTACGAGCCTTCCGTTGTAGCAGTTGATGTTAGGACAAACAGGGTCGTAGCAATTGGAAGGGAAGCCAAGGAGATGGTTGGTAAGACCCCAGAGAACATAAAGGCTATTAGACCGTTAAGGGATGGAGTTATAACGGATTTTGAAGCTACGCAGGTAATGCTCTCTTATTTTATAGACAGGTCCATTGGTGGAGGAATATTCAAGCCCAGGCCTAGGGTCGTTATAGGCGTTCCTTCTGGTGTAACGCAGGTGGAAAAAAGGGCTGTTATAGATGCAGCTAAGGGGGCTGGTGCCAGGGAAGTGTTTCTGATAGCAGAGCCAATGGCTGCAGCCATAGGAGCTGAACTACCTATAGATGAGCCCGTAGGGAGCATGATAGTTGACATAGGTGGCGGTACCACGGAGATAGCGGTTATCTCCTTAGCTGGTATAGTTGTATCCAATTCTATAAGGATTGCCGGAGATGAGATGACTGAGGCCATAATACAGTACATAAAAAGGAAGTTTCATATGTTTGTGGGTGAGCAGACTGCTGAAAGGATCAAGGTAGAGCTAGGGAGTGCCATATATGAAGAAGAAGAGAGAGAAATGGAAATAAGAGGAAGGGATATAACAGGCCTTCCAAAAACCGTAAAGATAACAAACAAAGGCACAACGGAAGCTCTTGAGGATGTGATAGGCTCCATAATAGGCGCTATAAGAGCTACTATCGAGAGAACACCCCCAGAACTTGCTTCGGATGTGGCAGAGAGGGGAATGGTGCTTGCTGGTGGTGGATCTCTTCTGAGAAACTTAAACCTTAGAATAGAGAGAGAATTGGGGCTAAGGGTTTATTACTGTGATGACCCAATAACTGCAGTAGCCAGGGGGGTCGGAAAGGTACTTGGACAGCTGGATCTTCTCAGAAGAGTATCTATGGAATGAGGAGAAGAGAGCTTTTACTCTATTTGTTCTTCTTTACAGTGAGCCTTTTTTTGTATCTTGCTAATTTTTCTTCCAGCAGATACGTATTTTTCCTTACAGATACCTTTTACCGTTTGCTTCTGCCTGTAGTTGAGTTAAAAGCGCGCATAACAGATGGGGTAAAGGATACAATAAAGACCTACCTGTACCTTGTGGATGTAGAGAAGAGAAACAGGGAGCTTCTTAAGGAAGTACAAAGACTTTACATATACAAGTCCCAGCTTGAGAGCTGTAGGATATCCCTTGACAGTATATCAGACCTCCTCCGTATAGAAAAAGGAAACTATAAAAGGGGTATCCTTTTTGCCAGAGTTATAGGGTATGACCCTTCTGGAAGGAACGCCTTTATACTTATAGACAAAGGCAAAGACTATGGCTTGGAGATTGGTTTTGTAGTTTTTTTCAATGAAAACTTAGTTGGTCTTGTAGAGAGGGTTTTTGCCAGTTCTGCAAGGGTAAAGACCATTTACTCAGATGATTTTACTGTCTCTGCTATAGTAGAGAGCACAAGAACAAACTGCATATACAGAGGAGGATGGGGAAGTGGAAGGCTTCTCTACGTGAATATGGATGAGCCTATAAAGGCTGGGGATAGGGTCCTTCTTAGAGACAACAGAGATATCATACCTGCTTTTTTTATTGGGAAGGTAGATTCTGTGGAGAAGAGCTATGAACAGTTCTTTAAAAAGGTCTCTGTAAAACCTTTACTGAGTGTTAGGAACTTAGAGTATGTGGCGATAATAGAGGAGAGGTTATGAGGTTTTATCTGATAGCTTTTCTCTTAGCCTTTGTGCAATCATCCTTGCTGACAGGTATTTTTGTATCAAGCCTTTATGCTCCTGACCTTGTACTGCTATATCTGTTTTACTCTCTGTATGCGCAAACACGACTTGATATAGAAAAACCTGTTATCTCAGGATTTTTCCTTGACCTTATGTACGATACGCTCGGATGGAACATGTTGGGAAAGCTCACGGCTAGTTTTTTCCTTGAGCTTATAAAGAGTAGGTATATACTTGTTTCTCGCCTTTCTGTGCTGGTTTCCTATATGGCGGTGGCCATTCTTGAACATGCTCTTAGGTTCTTTCTCTTCAGGTTAAAGTATTACTACTCTTTTAGTCCTGCACTTTTCATGTTGGGTTTAGTTACAGAGGGACTTTTCCTGATGACATTCACCTCCTTTATAATCAAAGGAAATGCAAAGGCGTAGGTTTATTTTTTTACTCGTCCTTAGCCTCTTTCTTTACCTTGTGGTAATGCTGAGGCTTTTTTACTTACAAGTGCTCAAAAGGTCTTACTTTTCCAACCTTTCAAAGAAGAACTACCTCAGGGTAAGGACCCTTTACTCTCAAAGAGGCGAAATATTAGACAGAAAAGGGAATAAGCTTGCTTACGACATTCCTAAATACATGGTCTTCCTTGACCCCCAGAAGTTGGAGGATAGAGAAAGTTTATCAAAGCTTTTGGGAGGCTTGAGGGAAGTGTTTGGTTTGAATATTGAAGAAGAGGTACTTAAAGACAAGGTCAAAGGCTTTGAACCTGTACCCATAAAGACACTTAACAGTCAAGAAGAGATGGACAGGTTTTACAACAACAGCTATAAACTCCCTGGGCTTTTCGTAAACATGGTTCCTCAAAGGTTCTACCCATACGGAGATTTAACAGCTCATCTAACTGGTTATACAGGGTACCCTTCTGAAGATGAGGTCAAAAAGTACAAGGATAGGGTATCTCTTCAGAGCCTAGTGGGTAAGTACGGTGTGGAGAAGGTATTTGATAAAGTGCTTCTTGGTTATATAGGCGGTGAAGAGGTTATGGTAAACGCTCTCGGAAAACCCATTAAGGTTGTTAAAGAAAAACAGCCACAGAAAGGTAACTCTGTAGTTCTTACTATTGATGTGAACATCCAGAAGATCATCTATGATGTGTTCAAAAGCTCTGGTCATAAAGCTGGCGGTGTTCTTGTGCTTCATTCCAACACGGGTGAGGTTCTGGGAATGCTTAGCTATCCTAGCTTTGACCCCAATTACCTATCTGAAAAATGGGAAGCTCTTTCATCAGACCCACTAAAGCCTCTATTTAACAGATGCCTTTTGGCCAAATATCCACCAGCCTCTGTTATAAAGCCAGCCCTTGCCATAGCTCTGCTAAAAAAGGGTATATCTCCAAAAGAAGGAGTTGTGTGTAACGGAAGGTTTGAGGTAGGAAACAGAACTTTTTACTGTTGGAACAGACACGGTCATGGATGGGAGAGCCTAAAGGGTGCCATAAGGGATTCTTGTGATGTCTTCTTCTATCATTATGGATATTATAACCTTGGACCAAAAGAGATAGAGGGTGTGCTGAGGAGCTTTGGCTACTCTGAGGATATACCTTTTGAGCTTCCAACATCAAAAGGGCTCATTCCTACCCCAAGCTGGAAGAGGAAGAAACTTAAAGAGCTTTGGTACGGTGGAGACACGGTTAACCTTTCCATAGGTCAGGGCTACATAACATCCACATTGCTTGAGCAAACTCTAATGATGAGCGGTATAGTAAACAACGGTGTGGTCTATAAACCCACACTGGTTAGAGAGATAATAGACCCCTACGGTAGGACACTTTGGAAAAACAGAAAGGTGGTCCATAAGGTGATAAAGGCAAGTCCAGAGCACTTCAGCATTGTTAAGGAAGCTCTACGGGATGTTGTCAGAAGAGGTACGGGTCAAGCGGCCAACTCTCCCATGGCTGAGATAGCTGGCAAAACTGGTACAGCACAGGTGTCTCTATCGAAAAGTAAAAACTTGCCCTACAATCTGAGAGACCACGCATGGTTTGTAGGGTTTGCACCTTACAGGGACCCCATATTTATAGTGGGTATTTTAGTGGAGCACGGCGGCTCTGGAGGCGCATCAGCAGCCCCCATAGCAAGAAGGATAATAGAGAGAATGTACATGGAGGGGATAAACAGGGAGTTCATTTAAGCCTTTTTAGCCACCAAAGTGGATATGTTGAACTCCTCCCTGTAGTAAAGTACCTCCAAACCTCTGAAAA
>JBKBPE010000086.1:0-5614 GCA_046293375.1 Aquificaceae bacterium | reverse complement strand
GCCCTTCTTTGATAGTAGTTTGACCTTTGATACTTTGGGAAGACTGGAAATCGGGCTATCGGGTGGTGTTGGTGGTACCCTTTTTAGGCAAGATAACTTTTCTTTGGGTTTGTCTTATACCAACAATTTCATGAGAAGTACAAAGCCTTCCCTTGAGGGTTTTCTAAAGTACTTGAGGTTTTACTAAAGTAAGGACTGGGTGTTTCAAAAATAGAAAGCCCTTATATAATTCCTTCTTATGGGAATAGCTAACTTGGTATCCACTACATCCACAAACTAACCCAACTATTCTACAAAAAATACCCACAAAACATAAAAAAAGGCAGACCCCAAAAATACTATGAACCTCATAGGCAAGAAGAAATAGAAGGATAAGGCAAAGGGACAACGGACAGGTAGTAAAGTTTGAGGAGGTTAGATGAGAAGCTTTTTAACGCTGGTAGTGGATGGAGGACTTTGACTTGTGTGCTTGTGTATGTATATG
Source organism: Aquificaceae bacterium (assembly GCA_046293375.1). Classification (GTDB taxonomy): domain Bacteria; phylum Aquificota; class Aquificia; order Aquificales; family Aquificaceae; genus Hydrogenobacter. Next base: position 5,130 of record JBKBPE010000086.1, on the reverse strand, counting down.
TATATGCTTATGCTATTGGATTTGGTTTGATGATGCCTAATTTCTCACCCGACGTGTGTATTCTTTTTATTATATTTCTTTTTTTATTATATATATTCTAAATAATAATAAATAATAGAGCTGGCCTTTAAAAGCGGGTCTGGTTCGTAAGTTATTGAAATTACGTAATTTTTGAAAAAGAATTTCACACCCTATGCTTTAAATCATTGATTCTCTAGTAAAAGATGTGTTTAGAATTGTTCAACTTTATCCGTAACTTATGAAACTTTCTTCACATCTTCACACCCATTAACGTAAGTTACGAACAATACGTTACTTTTTTAATTCAAAAATGTTCAATAATATTGGGAGCTTACGATCCATAGCGTGAAATTCCTATAAAGTCTTTGTGTATCAAGCATTTTATGTATGTGGAATTCTTTCTTAAATTTTCTTGTATTTTCAGTAACTTACGTACTTGGTACTTTTTAGGGGTTCTACCCTGTGAAGAAAATGTGAAATTCCATGTGTAATTCTTGGGTTGTAAGTTCCCAATATTACGAAGAAATTTTTAGGTATGTGTAATTTGTGTTTGAGCATTGATAATCAACGTTTAGATAATACCAGATTATATTAACACAATGTACAGTTTAAGTTATTTATTTCCAGTCATTTTATAAATTTGTATGATTATTATCATAATCTTTTAAATTTTTGTATACCAATGGTTTTAAATGTACATGTGAAATTTTAAGAATATTATATTAACAAAGATAGAATTAAAATACATTAAATGTTCTCCTTTGATGTTATATCTCACCATGGTAAGGCAAGGCGCGGTAGGATAAAAACACCACATGGAGCCATTGAAACTCCAGTCTTTATGCCAGTTGGAACACAGGGAACTGTAAAGGCTATGATTCACAAACTACTTGAGGAAGTTGGAACCCAGATTATTCTGGGAAACACTTATCACCTTTACTTAAGACCGGGAATTGAAGTTGTAAAGGAGGTTGGAGGTCTTCACAGGTTCATAAGTTGGAACAGGCCTATACTCACAGATAGTGGGGGTTATCAGGTGTTTTCACTATCTGGAAGAAGGACAAAGAAGAACAAGGCATTCGTGAGTGTTTTTGAGGAGGGAGTTGAATTTAGAGACCATCTTGGTGGTAGTATTCATCTTTTTACACCAGAAAGGGTTATAGATTTTCAGGAAGTCTTTGGTTCTGATTTTATCATACCTTTAGATGAATGTGTTGAGTATCCGACTACATACGCAAGGGCCAAACTGGCTGTTGAGAGAACGATAAGATGGCTTGACAGAAGCATAGGTAAGAAGAGAAAAGAAGATCAGGAACTCTTTGGTATTGTGCAGGGTGCTTTTTTTGAGGATCTTAGAAGGGAATCTGCACTTTTAACAGTAGAGAGAGAGCTTTTTGGCTACGCCATAGGTGGGCTTTCTGTTGGAGAGCCAAAGAATGTAATGTATGAAATAACTGAGCTTGTATGCGAGCATCTTCCATGGAACAGACCAAGGTATCTTATGGGGGTTGGTATGCCAGAGGACATAATTCAAACTGTAGAGAAGGGTGTAGATATGTTTGACTGTGTGGCGCCAACTAGAATGGCAAGAACTGGAACTTTGTTTACTTCCTTTGGTAGGGTCAATATAAGGAAAGAGGTTTATAAAAGGGACTTTTCACCCTTGGACGAAGCATGCAGTTGCTACACATGTAGAAACTTTACAAAAGCTTATCTGAGGCATCTCTATCAATCGGACGAGATATCAGCTTACATACTCGGCACAGTACACAATTTACACTTCTATAATAGCCTTATGAAAGATATAAGAATTTCCATAGAAGAAGGTTACTTTGAAAGCTTCAAAAGAGGATGGCTAAGTAAATATACTTATGAGAGAGAGGTTTGAAAACTTTATACTTTATCTTGAGAAGGGAATAACTATAGACGATAAGATTCTTATCCTTACTGACAGAAGAAGAGGTAGGTTTTTGGAGGAGGAAAACTTAACTCTTGAGCTCTGCGGAGAAAAGTTTTTGTTTTTAAAGGTCTTTTACGGTAGGAAACCCTATTGGAAGGAATGGGTAGAGCTCTTTAATGTGAGCCCAGGATTCTTCTCAAGCCCTTTCGAAGATGATATGTACCCTCTTATATCCAACTATTTTGGAAGGATATTCGTAGAGTACTACGAGGATAGATATACACTTCTTCAGCTGGAGAAAGGGGTACCCGTAGAACAAACAAGGCTAGGACAAAAGCTTATGGTTTATGGCTACGTTAACCTTAAAAACTGGTACTTTACAGAGGGTTGGATGGAGGGTGGATACAAGATTCAAGGAGAGAAGTAGATTATAATAATTGAAAGGAGGTTACAAGCATGGAGAAAAATATGGCAACGTGGGACAGGGCTGTAAGAGTAGTTTTGGGTATAGTATTCCTTTACCTTGCAATTACTAAGGGTGGTTCATGGTGGATACTTGGTATATTGGGAATAATATTCATAGGAACATCCGCTATAGGTTTTTGTCCACTCTACAAGTTAGTTGGTTTTAAGACTGGTTGAAGGTTCTCTCCATAGATTACGGTACCAAGAAAATAGGACTTGCCCTTGGAGATACGGCTTTAAAGATAGCTTCTCCTTTTAAGGTTTTGAAGAGCAGGGAGAGTGTTGTAGAAGAAATAATAAGTTTGGTCGAAGAGTACTCAATATCCATAATAGTGGTTGGTCTTCCTCTTACCTTAAGGGGGATGGTAGGAGAAAGAGCGAGAGACGTTGAAAGTTTTGTAAAAAAGTTAAAGGAGAGATTAAAGGAGAGTGTGGAGGTTGTACTTTGGGATGAGAGGTTCACTACAGAGGAAGCTTACAGGCTTCTTGAGGGTCTTTCGTATAAAAAGAAAAAGGAGTTGAAGGATAGTCTTTCCTCTTATATAATACTTAAAGAGTACTTGGAAAGTTTATGAGGTTTAAGATTTTAATTCCCCTTCTTATTCTTTTTATTTTGGTATACTCTTTTATGCCAAAAAGGTTAGAAAGAAAAGTTGTGGACCTATCCTATGGGACTAAAACTATACAGATGGCTCTTTTTTTGTACAGGGAAGGCGTCATAAGAAGCCCTATTTCTTTTTTGATCATACATATGATAATAAAAGGAAAGTTAGAGGCTGGCGAGTATGAATTTGATGGTTTAGTTTTTCCTTGGGATGTTTACAGGAAGATACACTACGGATTGAGGAAGCTGTATAAAGTTACCATTCCTGAAGGCTCAGATATTTATGACGTTGCGTATATACTAGAAATGGGACAAATATGTAAGGGGGAGGACTTTTTAAAGTATGCTCTATCCCCTCAGGTTTCTAAAAAGTATGGTATAAGCACGTACGGTATAGAGGGTTTTCTTTTTCCAGATACCTACTACTTTTCAAAAAACACGCATCCTCTGAGGATAATAGACGTTATGTTTAACAATTTTATAAGAAGGACAAAAGATATGAGAAGTATGTTAGAAAAGCTTGACATGTCTCCTGAAGAGTGGGTTACAATAGCTTCTCTCATAGAGAAGGAAACAGCTGTAAAAGAAGAGAAACCACTAGTATCAGCTGTCATCTACAATAGGCTAAAAAAAGGTATGAGACTTCAGATAGACCCAACGGTAATATACTCTCTAAAAAGGAAGGGTCTTTGGAATGGTAAGCTCCTCTCTAAGGACCTTAGTTTTGATGACCCTTACAACACATATGTTTACTTTGGTCTTCCACCATCTCCCATATGCAACCCTTCTTTAGATTCGCTTTGGGCTGCGGTAAACCCGTCAAAAGTGGATTATCTTTACTTTGTTGCTGACGGGAACGGTGGACATAAGTTCAGTTCAAACTATAAACAACATGTGCTAAATGTAAAGGCTTATAAGAATGGAAGAGAGTGAATTATAATGGTAAACATGAGTGTGATAGCTTTTGTAAGCATGGTACCCATAGGGAAGGAAGAGAGTGTTAGCAGCTATGTAGCCAGGGTTGTCGACATTGTTGACAGGTCAGGACTTGATTATGTTTTAACACCCATGGGTACCATAATGGAAGGAGAAAGCTGGGATGATGTAATGGAGGTGATAAAGAGAGGCTTTGAAGCTCTAAAGGAGGATTGCAGAAGAGTTGATGTTTTTATAAAGATAGATTACAGAGAAGGAAGGTCTAAAGGAATAGTGAACAAGTTAAAGTCCGTGGAAAATAAGATGGGAAGAGATATAAAAAGGGTCATCTGATGCTGAAAAAGGTCCAGGCTGATGAACTTTTAATAGATTTTTTTTATGAAAAGTCCACGGAACAGGTTGAACCTGCCGAGCTTTTTCCAGGTCAAAAAAGGGTGGAAAGAGCTTTTGATTTAGCCCTGAGCACTGTTTATGAGGGATACAACATATTCGTTTCTGGACCAGAGAGTGTTGGAAGAACAGTATACACGCTTAAGAGGTTGAGGGAGGTAGCAAAGGAGAGAATACCGCCAGAAGATGTGTGCTATGTGAACAACTTTGACAATCCACTCAGACCAAGATATCTGTTACTTCCAGCTGGTATGGGGAAGATGCTTAGCCAAGATGTGGATATAGCTCTTGAGACATTAAAAGATGAGCTACCAAAGGCCTTTGAGAGTAAAGAGTACGAGGAGGAGGTTACAAGGATAAACAAGCTGGCTGAAATTCAGAAGGAGGAAGTTATTAAGGAACTCACAGAGGAGGCTCAAAGGCACAATCTGGGAGTAGTTTTTACACCAGCTGGAATAAAACTCTTTCCTATAGTGGGTAAAAGGATAATAACAGAGAAAGAATTACTTGAAAATGAAAGATTGCAAGAGTCTTATGAAAGAGATATTTCAAAATTTGAAGAAAGATTTATAGAGTTTACGAGGACTTTGCGAGGTATAGAGCACGGAGTTATAGAAAAAATTCTTGATTTGAGAAAAAAAGTAGCAAACTATGTTACTGATAAAGTGTTTTCAAGGTTTGAAGAAAGATACAAAACATACAGGGAAGCGTACGATTTCCTAAAAAGGTTGAAAGAAGAAATAGTAAAAAATACAGACCTATTTATGCTATGGCATTCTGCCAAGGGTAATATAGCCATGATGAAAGGCTTGGA
>JBKBPE010000085.1:0-5809 GCA_046293375.1 Aquificaceae bacterium | reverse complement strand
CCTTTACACTGGAGGGACGGTAATTCATTTCTTCCTGCAAGAGTCTCCAGATAACGAATCTGTAGCAAAGTTTGTGAAATTAGTCTTTGAGAAATACCCTGTGCCATACATAACTATAACGCCAACCTTCTCCGTATGCGAGGACCATGGCTACTTAAAGGGAGAGTATTTTTTCTGTCCTTTCTGCAATAAAGAAACAGAGACCTACTCAAGGGTTGTGGGATACTATAGGCCAGTCCAAAGATGGAACAGAGGAAAGCAGGAAGAGTTCAAAGACAGATGGGAATACGTTATGAAGTAGCCATTCTGTGCTTTTCCTCAACTTCTACAAGGTCTGCTATGGTGGTAGTGTTTAGATAATCCATGATAGCCTCTCTGAGCTTTGTCCACTTTTCGTGAACACCGCACGGTAAGGTGTTCCATTCCTCGCATCTTCCTGGTCTCAGGGCGCAGTAGTCCAATTTATAATCTTCATCAAGGTATCTGATGACATCCATGATGGTTATCTTCTCTGGAGGTATTGAAAGAGTAAAGCCACCAGTAGGACCTTTATAGGACTTTAAGACCCTTTCCCTTGCAAGCTTGTGGAAGATCTTGGAAAGGAAAGGTTTTGGTATCTTCTGCGCACTTGATATTTCCTCAACCTTAACTAACCTATCTCTGTTCAACGCCAGATAGGCCAACGCCAACAAAGCATATTTAACAGTTTCCGAGTATATCATAATGTTATAATTATAATATGACGAATAATTTTGACAAGGTGTTAATGGCTGTACAGGGAGAGATCCCTATTATAAAAAGACCCTTTTGGGAAATTGGACAAGCGTTAGATTTAGAAGAGGATGAAGTTCTGGAAGCTGTAAAAGTGCTAAAAGAGAATAAAATCATAAGACAGATCTCCCCCATATATGACACTAGAATGTTAGGCTATGATTCTGCCCTGGTTGCCTTTAGAGTAAAGCCTGAAAGAGTAGAAGAGGTTTCCTCCTTTGTAAACACCTATCCTGGTGTGAGTCATAACTACGAAAGAACGCACGAATTCAACCTATGGTTCACCATAGCCGTACCTCTAGATGTTGGTGTAAACTTGGAGGGCATAGTGAAGTTTATGGCAGAATGTACAGACGTATATCAATACATTATCCTAAGAGCTTTGAGGGTCTTTAAGATAGGCGTAAAGTTAGATTATGAGTCTGCAAGAGAGAGAGAGGAGGTAAGCTTAAAAGGCCTTGTATACAAACCATTGACCCATGAAGAGAAGAATATAGTCAAGGTTACCCAAGAAGATATGCCTTTGGTAAAAAGGCCTTTCTTTGAATATGCTAAAAGTTTAGGTATGGAAGAAGAAGAGCTCATCCAAAAGCTTGTGAACCTCAAGCAGAAGGGGGTTCTGAGAAGGATAAGCGCCATAGTATACCATACAAAGGTAGGCTTCCTGTCAAATGCCATGAGCGTTTGGAAGGTTAACAGTGAATCGGTAGAACGTGTTGGAAACCACCTGGCAAGCTTTAAGGGTGTATCCCACTGCTATGAGAGAACTACAAGCAATGGTTGGAATTACAATCTTTTTGCCATGATACACGGCAGGACGAAGGAAGAAATATGGGATTTGGTAAAGGTTGTAAGTGAGGAAACTGGTGTATATGATTATAAGCTTCTTTTTTCTGTTAGAGAGTTCAAAAAGAGGAGAGTAAGGTACTTTTCAGAGGAATTCTACAGGTGGCTTGAAGAAGTTTATAAACCTTTATCTTAACTTGAGCATGGATATGGCAAGTATACCAAAGAGAAGGGAAATTATCCACATCCTGACAACTATCTTGGGTTCTGGGATTCCAGAAAGTTCAAGGTGATGATGAAAGGGAGCCATTTTAAAGAGCCTTTTACCACCAGTTAGCTTAAAGTATACAACTTGCATTATTACGCTCAGGGTTTCAAAAACAAACACACCACCAGCCAACGGGAGAATCAGCTCCGACTTGGACACCAAAGCTATAACACCAAGGGCTGCACCCAAAGAAAGAGACCCCACATCTCCCATAAAAAGCTGTGCTGGATACGAATTAAACCACAAAAAGCCTAAACCAGCACCCGCTATGGCAAAGCAAAGGACTGTTAAATCTCCAGCATAGGGTACGTAGGGGATGTTTAGATACTTTGAGAGTGTGTAATGCCCTACTACGTAGGATATGATACCAAGGGTAGCAGAACTTGTCATTACGGGACCTATGGCCAGTCCATCTAGCCCATCTGTAAGATTGACTGCATTTGATGTAGCAACTATCACAAGCACAGCAAAAGGTATGTAAAAAGTTCCCAGGTCAACTTGGAGGTTTTTGAAAAGTGGAAAATAAAGCCTTGTACCCACATCTGTGAACATTTGCATGGATACAACTGTTGTAAGGGCTACGAATACTTGCGCCAAAAACTTATACTTTGCTGATACCCCCTTTTTATTCCTGAGCTTTGTATAATCATCCACAAAACCTATTAAGGCGAAGCCAAGTATACAAAAAAGGATCATCCAAAAGTATGGAAGGTCTAACCTCATCAAAAAGAAGGAAGAGAGAAGTATAGAAACAACTATAACAAATCCGCCCATGCTTGGTACGTACCTCTTTACTACATGCCCCTGTGGTGTATATTCTCTCACATATCCCTTAAATAATCTTTGGAAGGCTTTCATCTTCCTCACGAATATTGGTGTTATTATGAGCGTTATGAAGAAGGCGAGCACAATAGCCATCAAAGACCTAAAAGTTATGTATTTAAAGACGTTGAAGACAAAGATATAATCCTTAAGCCATAAAGATACATGATATAGCATATTAGCACCTGTTCCTACTTAATAGCCTATCCAAGATGATGGCCGATGCGTTCCTAACGGACAGATGGTTCCAGTCCCCAGCACCGTGTACGGGCTCGAGAATATAGTCAAAGGTATTCATAAGATCTGGTGGGATGCCGTAGCCTGTCCCAAAGATTATAAGAAAATCTTTATCCCTCTTTTCTATCTCTCCTCTCAAAAAGCCGTAGCTGATGGTGTTGGGATAGGTCCTTGCATCGGTACCAACGGTTAAGGGCCTTTTCCCTCTTCTTTCTGTTATGTCATCGATCACATCATCCAATGTATAACAGAGCCTTACCTTCTTGACTATTTGATTTCTTGTTGGGTTTGTGCTCTTGCCTTCTTCTGAAAGCCAGTACTCTATCTGTTTTTCTATCACCACCCTTTGTCCATCCACAGGCTGGGCTATGTAGTAGGTGTTTATTTCGTAAGCCATTGCTGGCCGTGCAATATCATGAAGGTCCATGGTTGTGAAGGAAGTAACAATTGTTTTACCGTTCCTGTCAAGAGCTGGATAGTGAACCAAGGCTATAAAAACATTGTGGTTTACCATAAAGGATATATTATACCCTAACACTTAGGATGTTCTTGGAAAGAGTATTAGCTTTTCTTTAACACGATAAGAAGAGTAGGTATAGGGTTTTATATACTCTTGCCCTCCGCTAACGCCGAAGTTTTCAAAGACCTTACTCATCTTACTGGGCATGAAAGGGTAAAGAAGGTAGGCTATAACAAAAAGGCCATCTGTAAGCGTGTACAGAATGGTTTTCAGCCTTTTCTCATCAACTTTGGCTAAATTCCAAGGGGCTTTTTCATCAACGTACTTGTTTAGAAAAGAGGAAAGTCTTATAACGTCCTCTAAAGCATTGTAATAGTCTACATTTTTCATGCATCCTTCGTAGTGTTGCACAATATTATGGCAGAGAGTTTCATATGTTGTGTCTTTTCCTCCAAAGACAGAACCATTTAGATACTTCAGTACCATGGCCGTTACTCTGCTAAAGAGGTTCCCTATTTCGTTGGATAGTTCACCCTTTAGACGGTTTGAAAGACTCTCCCTTGTTATATCCCCATCCTGACCGAAAGGCATGTCCCTGAGCAAAAAATACCTTACTTCATCAAGACCGTACTCTTCTATCATTGTGTATGGATCTACCACATTTCCCAAAGACTTAGACATCTTTTGCCCCTCCACCCTCCACCATCCATGAGCAAAGACCCTTTTAGGAAGTTCGTACCCCACCGATAGCAGAAAGGCTGGCCAATAGACGGCGTGAAACCTCAGTATGTCTTTGCCAACGAGGTGGAGGTCAGCTGGCCAGTAATGTTTTCTGTCTCCAAGAGCAGATATATAATTGAAAAGGGCATCAAACCATACGTATATGGTATGTTCTCTGTCAAAAGGCACCTCTATCCCCCACTTTACTCTTGCTCTTGGTCTTGTAACGGATAAGTCCTTTAGGCCCTGTTTTACAAAGGAAAGGACCTCCCTCTTTCTATACTCAGGCATTATAAAGTCTGGCATCCACTCATAGAGATGCAAAAGCTCCCCTTGGTATTTGGATAGTTTAAAAAAGTAAGAAGGTTCCCTTACATACTCACAAGGCTTTAGATGTATAGGACATATATTACCTTCCAGCAGTTCAGCCTCTTGTTTGAACTCTTCACATCCAACACAGTACAATCCTTCATACTCACCTTTGTATACATCCCCAACTTCATAACTCTTTTGGAAAACTTCCTGTACAAAGACCCTATGTTCTTTATCCGTTGTTCTTATGAATTTGTCATAGCTTATGTTCATGAGTTTCCAAAGTTTCCTAAAGTTTTCCGAGTTCTGGTCTGCCAGCTCTTTGGGAAATATTCCTCTTTCCTCCGCAGATTTTTGTACTTTTAGCCCATGCTCATCTGTACCCGTAAGAAGGAAAACATCGTACCCCCTCAGCCTGTAAAACCTTGCCATAGTATCGGCCGCTACTGTTGTGTACGCGTGCCCAATGTGTGGAACATCGTTAACGTAATATATGGGGGTTGTGACATAGAATTTCATAAGTTTAAAAGGTTATCATACTTGTTCTAAGAAGTCAACAAGCTTAGAGAGGGTGTTTCAAAAACATGAAGCTTTTGTATGATCCTTTTCCTATGGGAATGGCTAACAAAGAACACACAAAAACATCTAAAAGAGGCAGACCCCAATCATACCATGAAGCACTCATACATAAGTAAGGGATAGGCTATTGACAGGGTGGTAATGTATATATAGTAAAGGTCGTTATTTGCTTTTTGGGGTTTTTTGATACAGCCTCATAATATTATTGCAAAAGCATGTCAAAGAAAATATAATGATTCTTCTATGCTTAAAAGAAGGACATGTTACTGTGGCAACATATCCAGAGAGCATTTAGGAAAGGAAGTTGCGCTCTTTGGGTGGGTTCACAAGGTTAGGAACCATGGTGGTGTTGTATTTATAGACCTAAGAGATAGAGAAGGTATAGTGCAGGTTGTCATTGAAGAGAGCGCATCGCCAGAAGCTTACAACATTGCAGAAAAATTAAAGCCCGAATATGTTATAGGTCTTTCTGGAACAGTAAGAGAAAGGCCTAAAGGAACTGAAAACCCAAAGCTAAAGACTGGATACTATGAGGTTGCTGCCAAAAAAGTGGAAATTTTAAACACCTCAGATATGCTACCCTTCCCAGTGGACGAAGAGACTCCTCTGTCGGAAGAGGTCAGGCTCAAGCACAGGTATTTGGACCTCAGAAGAAGAAGCATGACGGAAAACATGCTCTTCAGGCATAAGTTTTATCAGACAGTTAGATATGTGTTTAATAAGAATGATTTTGTGGAGATAGAGACCCCCATACTTACCAAGTCAACACCAGAAGGAGCAAGGGATTACATAGTTCCATCCAGGCAGCATCCAGGAAAGTTTTACGCCCTTCCCCAATCCCCCCAGCTCTTCAA
>JBKBPE010000084.1:0-5883 GCA_046293375.1 Aquificaceae bacterium | reverse complement strand
AACCGCTGTCCTGAAAGAGAGACTCTTTTGGGGCTTGTGGGAAGACCTTATGTGGGTACAAGCTCCTGCTACAGGGGACAGGGGCATAGTCTGTAGAAATCACAGGCTATTTTTGAAAGACCCTGAATACTGTGGATGGTGAGGTTATGAACTACTTGTCTCAGGTTATGAAATATCTAAGCAGCGCATCAGATATAGCGGAGATATACATGGTATCCAAAGCTCCACCTGTAGATAGGAGAGATGAAAAGCTTATAAAGATCATGGACGTTACCCTAAACCCAGAAGATATAAGAGACACCCTTTTGGCTTTGAGAAGCTATACATCATCAAGTCCAGGACCTCTTGGCAACGAGGGGGTCTTCTCCTTCGGAATAAGCAATATAGGAAGGTTTAGAGTCAGCTATACGGTTCAAAGGGGTAGCTACGCTGTGAATATAGTAAAAACACCTTACAACATACCTATGCTGGAAGAGCTATGCGAGAACAACAAGCATGTACATAAACTGGACGAGATAGTAAGATTGCACAGGTCTGGCATAATCTTAGTTTTAGGTAAAAATCTACCAAAAATTAGCACTTTTGTATACTCTTTGCTTCAGTACATATCCAAACACTATACAAAGGTCATATTAACTCTCGAAAAACCTATCTCTTTTCTGCTCAGGCATGACAGGTCTTTAGTCATACAGATAGAGGCAGGTACGGATACGCCAACCTTTGAAGAGGGGCTTAGGAGTATACTTTATATGAACCCTGACGTTGTGTACATAGACTACAGAAGCATTACCCTTAATGAAAAGATCTTGCAAGGGCTCTATCATCTTGTACAACTAGATACGTTGTTATTTTTCCACCCTTCCTTTATGAGCGATGATACAGTTATGGAAGACCTTAAACAGCAAAAGGAACTTATAAAGGCCATTATAAAAGTTGAGAGCTCAAAGACAGAGGAAAGATTAAACATCAGGATTACAGACACAGAACATCAGGCTTTGGAAAACCATTGAAGTTGGCTGCATAAACAGTGGTATAGGCTCCAGATGATAGTATGTAAACGTAGTCTCCTACTTCTGGTTCTGGAAGGGCTACATCCTTAGCTATTACATCCATACTATCGCAGGAGATGCCACCTATAGTCCAATCCTTCAGCTTCCCTTCCCTTTCTACATAAAAGGGGTACCTTATTCCACCCAATGCCTCCGCAAGACCGTTAAAAACCCCTGTATCTATGTATATCCAACCCTCGCTCTCTCTTTTGGCTTTCCCTATGACTCTTGCTATCATCAGCCCCTGGTCTCCCACTATGCTCCTTCCTGGTTCTACCTGGAGCTCGTGTGGAGTATTTGGGAAAAACTTTTGCAAGAGCCCCTTTATATAGTAAGCTATGTCCTCTATACTAAGGGCCTCGTACATGTACTTTACGGGAATGCCACCGCCCATGTTCAGCATCTGCAGTCTAAAACCCCTCTTTGCCGCCGTTGCCCAAAGTTCAGCAGATTTTTTTATAGCCATGAGCCAGTTTCTATAGTTGTTGCACTGAGAACCTACATGGAAGGTAATGCCGTAAGGTATGAGCCCCTTTTCTCGAACAAACTCAAGAAGTTCCAAAGCAGTATCCACATTCACGCCGAACTTTTTAGAAAGGGGCCAATCGCTCCCATCGTTGGGAACAGATATCCTCACGTAAACCCTTGCTCTTTTGGCCACTTTGGCTATCTTCTCCACCTCTGTAAAGGAGTCTACACAGAACCTATCAACCCCAACAGAGTAAGCATGCTCTATAAAGTTAATGGGTTTTACTGGGTTGCTGGATATGATCCTCTCTGGCATTGTACCTAAACTCAAAACTTTCTGAAGCTCCTCAGGAGAAGCAACCTCAAAGCCTGAACCAAGCTCGGAAAGCACTCTAAGTATGTTCATATCGTCATTTGCCTTCACGGCATAGTAGACCTTAAACTGTGGCATATGATACTTAAGTTGTAAATATTTCTTCTGCACACCTTTTAGGTCAACAAGCAGAAGCGGCGTCCTTTCTGGCCTTAGGTGATGTATAAGGTGCTCTCTTTGAGAGATGAATTCCTTAAAGTACCTTTTAGCAAAACTAAACTGTAGCTCTCTGTAATCTAAGGTTTCTTTAACCATAATATATGGTATATTAATGCAGATTTGGGATATTACAAGGGTTTTAGACATTAAAACCCAGTAGCTCTTTTAGCTTTTTAGCTGGGTCTTCACTTTTCATCAGGCTGGTACCCACCAGAAAAGCATCAACTCCCAAGCTTTGGAGCTCTTCTATATCCTGTCTTGTGTCTATACCGCTCTCCGCTACGAGCGTGTTTACTCCCATCTTCTTTATATTGAGTGATAGGCTTTTAGAAAGGCTTATATCCACTTTGAAGGTATCCAAATCCCTGTTGTTTATGCCTATAATCTTTGCTCCGTACTTTAGAGCAAGCTCTGCTTCTTGAAGGTTAAAGACTTCAACTAAAGGCATAAGAGAAAGCTCATAGGAGTAAGCTATTAGGTCTTTTAGGCTTTCACCATCGAGCATACGGACTATCAAAAGTATACCGTCTGCACCAAAAGCTTTTGCCTCTTCTATTTGGATTGGGTCAATTACAAAGTCTTTCCTGAGTATAGGTATGTTTACCTTCTGCCTTACATCTCTTAGGTCCTCTAAAGAACCTTTAAAGAAAGCTCTGTCCGTCAAAACGGATACGGCTACTGCGCCAGCCCTTTGGTACACAATGGCTTGCTCAGATGCAGACACGTTCTTTATCTCACCAGCCGATGGGGATGCCCTCTTTACCTCTGCTATTATCTTAGTCCCTTCCTTTTTTAGTGCATCTTCAAAGGATGGGAAAACTTTTCTCTTTTCTACAAGCTCACGGAGCCTTCTCTTGTGGTCTCTCCCCTTCCTTACTTCTTCCTTCTTTATCTGTGCTATCCTTTTAAGAAAGCTCATCAGGGTAAACCTTCTTGTACGATTCTCCTTCCCTCCTGTATATGGCCTCTACACCAAAGCCTTCTTTTGAGAGCTCGTCATAGACTTCCTTAGCCTTCTGATAGCCTTTTAGGGCCAAAACAACGCCACACCTTGGGTCTATTTCGTCTGGTATGGGTATTAGCTTTGCCCTACCTTTGAGGAACTTCTCAGCCTTTGTCCCCTCCGATATAGCTACAAAAGTTATAAAATGATCGGGCTTTTTTACAAAGGGATTTATGCGCATTAGAAATTCCCTTATATGAAGCTTTACACCCAAGGAATGAAACTTTATCCAGTATATGAGAGGCGGTTCCTTAGAGGAGGATGTCTTCTTTATGACTGCGATGGTCTTTTCTCCTTCTCTACTTATGCTCACAAGCTCGTTGCCTGTCTGCTGGCACCAGCTCATTATATCCTTTTCAAAGCCTGGGTCTGTAGCCATAACCTGAACAATTTGTCCCTCTTCCAACCTTTTCACATGCTCAGATGTCATAACAATGGGGAGGGGACAAACAAGTCCAGAAAGGTCAATTACTTTAACTTCTTCTAAAACTTGCATCATAGCACCTCACACAGCGAGCCTTTCCGTATCTTTCTTAACACTGTCATCAAAACCCACTATATATAAATTTAACAGCTTTGCAGACTTTTCAAGACTTCTTACCTTATCCTTATCATAAACTTCAAAGGGACTCTCCATATAAAAGACCACATAGGCGCATCCCTTTTCAAAAAAAAGGGGAACATAAAGTGCTGAGTTGGCAGTATCTACAATAGAATCCTTGTGAGAGATCTCCTTCTTGGGGACTAGGGCTATCTTTTTGAGTGAAAATCTCTCCTTTACATGCTTGAGATACTCTTCTGGTGATGTATCTTTGAGTGCACTTTCCAATATAAATAATAAATCCTCTTTCTCTTTTTTTTCTCTTTCAAGGGTTGGTATATATCTTGTAAGCTCTCTGTAAGATGACCTTAGTTTTTTTATGTAGTATCTCTCCTTACGTAAGCTTTCTACCAAATCTGGAGATAATGGAGCCAAGAAAAGGGCTAAAAGAAGGGGAATGTACAAAGCATCTGAGATACCACCCATATAAAGAAGAAGTGCTGTACTTGCCCAGAAGAGTAAAAGAGAAACAACTGTATCCCTGTTTATGTAAAAAACGGCTGGTACATAGAGGGAGAAAACAGTCCTTACTTCTCCTGAGGTCAAGCAAAGTACTGGAAGTATAATAACATCAATAAACTTCTTTACCTTCCCCCCTTTTGCAGGGTGGAGATAGAAGAACATGGAGAAGCTTATGTAAAGGGTGCTTAGAACAAGGAGGCTGGATTTTGTGCCTATTGGCTTACCAAAAGCTATAAGAATAAAAAAGAGTGCTATGAGAAGCCTTACAGTAAGTAATACCAAATTTATATCTCTAAGCACACTAATATTTTATTCAACCTCCACTTTTTTGACTCGCTCCTTCTTCTTTTCTTCCTTCCCCTCGACTTTCTTTTCAATCTCAGATACCTTATAGTCCACTAGAGTCTTAAAGACCTTAAGCATTGAGAGTTCAGCCATATAGAGATTCTTTACAACCTCTCTCCTTACTTCCTTTGGTGGTAAGAAGAGCTCAAAAAGCTTTAAAAAACTTCTTTCGAACTCTTTTACTTGCTCTTCCAAGCTCTCTGGTTTTAGCTCCTCCTTCTCTGCCATACTATAAAATTTATTCCTTCATAAGGAGCATAAACTCCTTTATGGCTCTTTCAAGGCCAAATATGACAGAGTTGGATACTATTGAATGCCCCACGTTTATCTCCTCCACTACTCCAGAAAGTTCTTTTACAAAAGGCTTTACGTTGTAATAGGTAAGTCCGTGTCCTGCATACACTTTCAAGCCCAAGCCTTTAGCTTCAAGCCCAGCCTTTTTAATTCTCTCTATCTCTTTCTTTGCTTCATCAAAACGATGGTTTGCCCAAAGGCTTGCGTACCTTCCAGTATGAAACTCTACTGCATGAGCCCCGACCTCCTTTGAAGCTATTATCTGACTTCCTTCTGGCTCAACGAATAAAGATACTTCTATGCCCACCTTGAGAAAATCTTTTACGTATTCTGTGAGATACACTTTCATGGCTGATACATCCAAGCCACCCTCTGTAGTTATCTCCTCCCTTCTCTCTGGGACTAAGGTTACCCTGTCTGGTTTAACTCTTAAGGCTATAAGCTTCATCTCGTTTAGTGGTGCCATCTCAAGGTTTATAGGTATTGTGCAGAGATTCTTTATGAACTCTAAGTCACTATCTTGTATGTGCCTTCTGTCCTCCCTCAGGTGAAAAGTAACCTGGTCTGCTCCAGATTGTTGTACAATAAGGGCTGCAAAAACAGGGCTTGGTTCAAAAGTCTTTCTAACCTGCCTTAACGTAGCAACATGGTCTATGTTCACACCCAACCTCATATAATGCAATTATAAACTAACAGAGTTAAACTATTATTTATGGACTTTCCAGAGATTGCGCTAATACTGATCGTAGCTCTTATATTCCTCGGACCGGAGAAGATGATAGAGCTGGCCACAAGGCTGGGGGAACTTATAAGAAAGTTAAGAGAAACTTGGGACGAGCTAAGATATCAGATGTACATGGAGGAGATAAACAGAAAGGTTATGAAAGAACAGGAAAGTATGGCTGTGGATGATATAGAACAAGAGCAACAAAAAGAGGTAAAGGAGAATGGAAAAGCATCAACTTCCCAGGATGCCGCTGACGGAACATCTGAAGGAACTCAGAAGCAGGCTGATTAAATCCATACTTGCTCTGCTTGTAGCTACAGGGGTTGTTTTCTACTTTGCAAGCTATCTTTTTGAAGCGCTTAAAGAACCCGTCAAAAGGTCCTATCCCAAGGTAGAACTCAT
>JBKBPE010000083.1:0-5889 GCA_046293375.1 Aquificaceae bacterium | reverse complement strand
ATATGCTATCTCCAAATGCTTCTACTACTTTTCTGTATACATCTTTTCTTTCTTCATAGAACCCCTTTATTATCTCATCGGCATCAAAGACATACAAAGAGAGCTCTTTGAACATTTTAGCCACAGTTGATTTACCACAGCCCAAGTTGCCGGTCAAACCCACCTTAAGCACAGCAAAGCTCCTCTGGAAATGGATTCAAGTAAGCTTGTTTTTTTATAATAAGGTCTTCAAAGGCCAATGCTCTTATCGTTTTCAAAAGTGAGCAGAGGCTTGCCTTTCCTTTTCTGTACATTTCTAATCGGTTTTTAAAAAGCTTTAAGTCTTTTGAACTCAAGGAGCATCTGTCTAAAATGTAAAGCAAGGCTTTTTCATGCTTTTTTGGGGATGGTCTCCTTCTTATGGCACTTAAAAAGAGCCTTCTGTAACTCTCTTTAATGCTTTGGAGATCCCCACTCCTTTTTATTAACCTTTCCAGCTTGATGAACTTTTCTTTGGAGTAAACCAAAAGCAAAAGCCTATAGCTTTCGTGAAACTCTGCTAAGTCTTTAATGCTTTCTGCCTTCTCTATGGTTTCTCTTAAATTTGCAGCGGAGAAGAGTCTTGTAAAGAAGTGCTCCCTCCTTTTTGGATCCCTTAGCCTCCTTTCATCTTCAACGGGTAAAAGAGGAAATGCTTTCATTATCTCCATGGCAAACATTCCCTTACCTTTTAACCTTGCACACTTAACTTCTTTATCCTCATAGACCAAAGTTCCAGAAACACCGCAAGATGGCGATTTGCTCTTTAAAAGAAAGCCATCCACATTGGGTAAGCTCTTTATGAAGCTTATAGAAAATTCAATCATTCTTTCTGTAAGGTCAAGTCCACTGGCAGGTTGAAAAAGCCTAAGGGTATTATACCCTTTGTAAAGCACTATTCTATTCCTTGGGGTACCAAAGCCTATGGAGACCTCTGGGCAGACAGATAGTACATGGCAAAACTTACGAAGTTTCAAGACAAGCTCATCCCTTACTATTTTCCCGTCGTATCTTACTTCTTCCAAGTTTAGACATCCGCTCAGCACCACCTTAGGCCTTACCATCAGTAGAAAATATACTTGTACGAAAGCAGTATTACAAAAAAGGAAGTTAGAAAGCCAACCGAAAGGAGCATGTACATAACTATTGTTTGGTAGAGCATAGCTTCCAGAGGGCTTATGCCGGCTATGATCATACCAACAGATATACCAGGTATATGAACCAAACCAGCCGATTTTAACATGTTGTACTTGGGAATCATAGAAGCACTCATGGCTGAGCGTATGCACGTCGACAGAGCAACTTTGAGGGGAGCTCCAAGGGCGACCATGCTTTCTATCTGTTCCCTTTTGCTTGATGCTTCAGCTCTGAGCCTTTCAAAGGATTGGTTTACGTTGTTTAGAGAGTTCCCAAGAATGAATCCCCAAAGGGTGATGGTCTCTGTAAAGTCATGCTTTATAACACCAAGAAAGTACAAGCTAAAGAATACAAAGAGTGTAGAAAGATTCAAAGAGAAAAAGCTGATGAGAAAGCTTTTTATAAAGCTTCCGCCAATGCCCAACCTCTCGGAAGCCACAAGGGAAGCCACCAAGGACATAAAAATCATAGTAACAATAAGCACGCACACAGAATGCTGACTTAATATAGATCCAAGTACATAGCCAGCTATGAGAAGCTGGATAGTCGTTCTGATGCTACTTTCAACCATATCCCTTTCTGCATTCAAATTTTCCTTCAGAGATATGAGAATAACAGGCAATAAAAGAAAGTAGGATATCAACACTTTTGTAAAAAGGGAAGGTTCCATCGTTCAATCTCCGTCCAAAAGAACATCCCCCTCAATGGTGTAGTAAGGTCTTTCATAAGAAGAGTAATAATAAGGAGTGTAGGCCAAAAACTCACCGGCGCATGTATCCACTCCCTTAAAAGCTGGGAGGATACCATACTGGTATCTTAAACTCCGGACCTCTTCCTCTGTCATGCCCCTTATTTTAGCTATTTCTCTATCTGAGTACCCAAACTCCTTTGCTCTAAAAAGCTTTTCCTTGTCCAACTTCTCCTTTCCTAAAAGTCCTTCAAACTCCACAATCTCTTTTATGTTATACAGAAACCATCTATCTATCTTTGTATATTCGTAAATCTCATCCACAGAAAAGTTTCTCCTAAAGGCTGATGCTATGTACCACAACCTGTGCTCATTGGGAGTTCTGAGGTTTTTTATTATCACGTCATCGGGCGTATGGTCAAAGGATGGGTATAAAAGACCAATGGCATTTGTCTCTAAACTCCTTACAGCCTTCAGCAAAGCCTCTTTAAATGTCCTTCCTATAGATATAACTTCTCCTACTGACTTCATCATAGTTGTCAGGGTAGTGTCAGTTTCTGGAAACTTAACAAAATCAAAGCGTGGTATCTTTACAACCACGTAATCTATGGATGGCTCAAAGGATGCGGGTGTGTACTTTGTTATATCGTTTTTTAGTTCATCCAATGTGTAGCCAACGGCAAGCTTTGCTGCAACCTTTGCTATGGGAAAACCTGTGGCTTTGGAGGCTAAGGCCGAAGAGCGAGATACTCTTGGGTTCATCTCTATAACATAAAAGTTCCCATCCTCTGGATTTACAGCAAACTGTATGTTGGAACCACCCGTATCTACGCCTATCTCCCTCATGACAGTAATACAAGCATCACGAAGAAGTTGATACTCTTTATCTGTAAGTGTCTGGGCTGGAGCCACAGTTATTGAATCTCCTGTATGTACACCCATAGGGTCAAGGTTCTCTATGGAACAGACTATTATTACATTGTCTTTCCTGTCTCTTATCACTTCAAACTCATACTCCTTCCAGCCTATAAGGGATCTGTCTATAAGAACCTGATGTATGGGTGAGGTCTTCAGAGCAGTTTGGAGTTTTTCCTTGAACTCCTCTATGTTGTAAGCTACAGACCCACCAGTTCCTCCAAGAGTAAAGGCTGGCCTGAGTATTGCAGGAAAGCCTATGCTTTTTATAACACTCAACCCTTCCTCCAACGAGGATACGATAGCACTTTCTGGAACTTTCAAACCAGCCCTTTGCATGGACCTTCTAAAGAGATCTCTGTCCTCGCCTTTCTTTATAGCCTCATAGCTGGCTCCTACGAGCTCAACTCCGTACCTTTGGAGCACCTTCTCTTCGTAGAGCTTTACTGCAAGGTTCAGAGCAGTCTGTCCACCCAATGTGGGTAAAAGGGCATCCGGCCTTTCTACCCTTATTATCTCTTCCAAAACTTCCAAGGCCAGGGGTTCTATGTATGTTCTCTCGGCTATGTGTGGGTCTGTCATTATGGTTGCTGGGTTTGAGTTTACTAAAATAACCTTGTATCCTTCCTCCCTGAGAGCTTTGCAAGCTTGGGTTCCTGAGTAGTCAAACTCGGCAGCCTGACCTATCACTATAGGGCCAGACCCTATTATGAGTATGCTCTTTATGTCTGTTCTTTTTGGCATAGTGTTTTAGTATTTTAACGTTTTTTTGTCTTCTATACTGTCTCTTAACTGTCTCTTAAAGAAATAGACATATAATAATAGGCTCGATAGCCATCATAAGAGGCACAGCTATGACAAGTGGTTTAGGATGGGATATAGCATGTTGGTAGCAAAGGTTATGGACTTGAGGTTTGGAAAGTACAAAGGCAAAGGAGATATAGGTGCGGTTAACAGATTGGTCTTTACCAAGCTTGTAGAATTTGCAAAGATGGATGTTGATGGAGTGCTTTTGAGTATTGGAACCGACAGAGAAGGACTTTCTTTGGAGGAAGCAAAAAAGAGGTTAAAAGTCTATGGTCTTAATGAGGTGGCGCACGAAAAGCCACCGCCTTGGTACCTTCTCCTTTTAAAAGCATATGCTAGTCCCTTTGCTTACATACTTATATTCTTGGCATCTGTATCTTTAGTAACCGATGTATTACTCGCTAAACCTGAGGAAAGGGATTGGAGTACTGTGATAATCATTTCCACAATGCTTCTTATCAGCGGGTTTATGCGTTTTGTACAAGAGTACCGTTCCAATAAGGCGGCTGAGAAGCTAAAGGCCATGGTATACACGACAGGAGCTGTAAAAAGAAAAGAAACAGGACTGCAAGAGATAAAGAGGGAAGAAGTAGTACCAGGCGATATAGTACACCTGTCGGCTGGAGATATGATCCCAGCAGACATGAGAATAATAACCTCCAAAGACCTTTTTGTAAACCAGGCAACGCTGACAGGAGAATCTGAACCAGTTGAGAAGCACCCACATCTAAAAGAAGAGAAAAGAAACGCCAAGGATCTATCTATATACGACCTGGAAAACATATGCTTTATGGGTACGAGCGTTGTTAGCGGTTCTGCCATTGGTGTGGTTCTTTTTACAGGTGAGAATACTTACATAGGTTCTATGGCAAGGGCTATAGTAGGTCAAAAGGCAAAGACAAGCTTTGAAAAAGGTTTGGATGACACAAGCAAACTCTTTATAAAGTTTATGGTGGCTATGTTCCCCATAGTTTTTGTAGTCAACGGACTTACCAAAGGGGATTGGTTCGATGCTTTGATGTTTGCTTTGGCAGTGGCTTTAGGACTTACGCCAGAGATGCTTCCACTGATAGTTACAGGAAACTTGGCCAAAGGGGCCATAGCTATGGCCAAGAAAAGAACCATAGTGAAAAGGTTAGATTCTATACAGAACTTTGGATCCATGGACATACTCTGTACGGACAAGACAGGAACACTAACCTTAAACAAGGTTGTTCTAAAGAAAGCTCTTGACATGCATGGAGATGAGAACGATAAAGTACTCAGACATGCCTTTTTGAACAGTTACTATCAAACTGGTTTGAAAAATCTTTTGGACTTGGCAATATTGGAGTATGGTGAGGAGAGAGGATTAAATGGCTTGAAGCTGGAAAGGATCTACAGAAAGGTTGACGAAATTCCCTTTGACTTTGTAAGAAGAAGGATGTCTGTAGTCTTGGAAAGCGATAAACCTAACAACAGCAAAAAAAGACAGCTGGTCACCAAAGGTGCGGTGGAAGAGATTCTATCCATCTGCCAATGGGTAGAATACAACGGACGGGTAGTACCGCTGACGGAAGAGATAAAGGGAAGAGCTTTAGAATTAGTTAACAAGCTTAACAAAGATGGAATGAGAGTACTTGCTGTAGCTCAAAAGAACGATGTTCCTCCAAAAGATGTGTTCAGCGTGGCAGACGAAAGTAATATGGTTTTGATAGGATTTCTGGCCTTTTTAGACCCACCAAAGGAAACAGCACCAGAAGCCATAAGAGCATTAAAAGAACACGGAGTTGAAGTGAAGATCCTCACAGGAGACAATGAGACAGTTACTAAAAAGGTTTGCAAAGATGTCGGATTGCAGATAAACGGTGTGCTTTTGGGTGAAGATATAGACAAAATGGACGATGCTGAGCTGATAGAAAAAGCAGAAAATACCACCATTTTTGCGAAGGTTACACCTATGCAAAAGGCTCGGATAATAAGAGTCCTGAAATTTAAGGACCATGTGGTGGGGTTCCTTGGAGACGGGATAAATGATGCCCCTGCTATGAAAGAGGCTGATGTTGCCATTTCTGTTGACAACGCCGTAGACATAGCAAAAGAGTCTGCCGAAATCATCCTATTGGAGAAGAGCTTGATGGTCTTGGAGAATGGGGTATTAGAAGGTCGCCGGGTCTTTGGAAACATACTAAAGTACCTTGCCATGACAGCAAGCTCTAATTTTGGCAACGTGTTTTCTGTTATGGTTGCAAGTGTATTCCTCCCATTCTTACCCATGGCACCCATACAGCTTGTCCTTTTGGATATGATTTATCACCTTTCTATGGGAGCCATACCCTGGGACA
>JBKBPE010000082.1:0-6005 GCA_046293375.1 Aquificaceae bacterium | reverse complement strand
TATTCTTACCTTTCTCATGGCTCTAACCTCCGTGCCAGCCCTGTAAAAACCGCTCGCATCCACTATTATTCCTAAGCTGAACACTTCGTTGGTGGGGAGTTTTATAATCTCGGAGATATGCGGTAGAAAGTCCAGAAAGTGAGGCACTTGGTCTTTGCAGCCCACCTTTACCTTTTTCCCCTTCTTCTTCAAAAACAAAGAGAGGGCCAGAGCACTACCCAATGTGACGGCATCTGGATTTTCATGGGAGAAAATAAGTATTGGGCCTTCTTCCACTTTGAGCAGTTCTATGATGGGCACACTTTCTTTCTTCATGCTTTACCTCCAAAGCATTATAATTTAAGCCTCTAAGCCCATACAGGCTATAGCCTTTGCACATCTTTCACATACTTCTCCAAAAAACTCTTCCTCTCTGTAATACATCCAACACCTAGGACACTTCCTACCTTCTGCCCTCTCTACTCCTACGTAAAGACCTTCATAATTTTCTGAAAGCTCTGTGTGCCTTCCGCCAGAGTCTAAAACCACTTGGCTTACAGTGAAGTAAAACTTAAGATAATCCTCGTACTTTTTCAAAAGTGTCAGGGTATGTTCATTCCCCCAAAGGTATATCCTTGCTTCGTAAGGATGATTTATCTCTTTTCCTTTTCTCGCACTTTCTATGGCTTTCATTACATCATCCCTTATCCTCAGAAGATTAGAGTAATCTTCCAGAAGCTCACCGTCTATTAACTCTTCCCTTACCTTCGGGATCTCGCTCATGAATACGCTCCCCGGTAGTTTCTCATCTATGTGTCTTAGATGTTCCCATACCTCTTCAGCTGTAAAGCTTAAAAAGGGTGCCATCAGGGTAGTTAAGGTCTTAGAAAGTTCAAAAAGTACAGTTTGGGCTGACCTTCTCTCCAAGGAGTCTGGAGGATACACATAAAGTCTGTCCTTTAGCACATCAAGGTAAAGGCTTGAGAGCTCAACAGCGCAGAAGTTTCTTATAATATGGTAGACTCTATGAAAGGCATATCCTTTGTAAAAGCTGTGAGCTTGCTGTAAAACCTTTTGTAAGTAAGAGAGCATCCACCTATCAAAATGATGAAGCCCTTCGTAAGGAACTGCCTTTTCTGGAGAAAAATCGTAAAGGTTTGCAAGCAGGAACCTTAAGGTGTTTCTTATCTTTTTGTAATCCTCCACCACCCTTTTTATTATGCCCTTTCCAAGCTTTACATCCTCCGTATAGTCCTCGGACACCACCCATAACCTTAGGATGTCCGCCCCGTGCTCTTTTATAACCTCCTGAGGTAGTATTACATTCCCCAAAGACTTGGACATCTTCTTTCCCTTCTCATCAACCGTAAAGCCATGCGTTAAAACACTTCTGTAAGGAGCTCTCAGATAAGAGGCTACAGACTCAAGAAGAGAAGACTGGAACCATCCCCTGTGCTGGTCTGAACCTTCAAGGTACAGGTCTGCTACATCTATGCCTCTTTCTCTTAAAACAACGGCATGGGAAGAGCCAGAATCAAACCATACATCCAGTATATCCTCCTCTTTCTTAAACTGGTCGGAACCGCATTGGGGACACCTGTATCCTTCTGGAAGGAGCTCCCTTTCAGATAGCTCAAACCAAATATCTGAACCGCTTTCATGCCTTTCTACGATAGAAGCAACCTTCTCGAAGGTCTCCTCATCGGCTACTATGTACCCGCATGATTTGCAATGGAAGACTGTTATGGGAACTCCCCAGTATCTTTGCCTGGATATGCACCAGTCTGGCCTTAGTTCAACCATGGACCTTATCCTGTTCTTTCCATAAGATGGAATCCATTGGACAAGCTCTATCTCTTCTATGGCCTTTTCCCTTAAGGTTTTTGAATCTATCCTTTGTTCCATTACTATGAACCATTGGGGAGTGGCCCTAAAGATCACTGGGTTTTTACACCGCCAACAGTGTGGGTAAGAGTGTAGGACCTTCCCCTGATATAGCAAAAGCCCTCTTCTTTTTAAGTCTTCTACTATGAGCTTGTTTGCTTCAAAAACTTGAAGGCCTCTCAAGAATCTGGGCGCTTCGTCCGTAAACTTCCCCTCATCATCCACTGGAGAGTAAGCATCGAGCCCGTACCTTGACCCAACAATGTAGTCTTCTCTACCATGACCGGGTGCCATATGAACAAGACCTGTACCAGACGTTAGATCTACAAACTCTGAAGGGTAAACCTTACCCTCACCATCGTAAGGCCTTATATAAGAGAGGCCCACCAAGTCCTTACCCTTTACCCTTTTTACCACTTCACCCTTTAAACCAGTGAGCTCTTCAAAGCTTTTTCTTAGGGTTTCAGCAAGTATGTACACATCACCGCCTACTTTGTAATGCACGTAATAATAACCTTCTCCAACCATAACGCCAAGGTTAGCAGGGAGTGTCCAGGGTGTTGTAGTCCATATGAGGAGATATGTTCCCTTTTCCTCTGTAAGCTCGAACTTCACTATTATGCTTGGGTCCTCCCTTTCGTAATACTCTACTTCAGCTTCCGCCTCCGCTGTTTTGTCATACATACACCAGTAAACTGGCTTTTTACTCCTTACAACCAAACCTCTTTTAAAGAGTCTTTTGAGCTCCCTTATCTCTGTAGCTTGATACTTGGGGTCCATAGTGAGGTATGGATTCTCCCAGTCTGCAAGCACACCGAGCCTTATAAACTCATCCCTTTGTATATTAAAAAACTTCTTTGCATACTCCCTACAGACTTTCCTAAACTCCACCTTACCTATGCTCTCCTTACTTATCTTGTTTCTGCTTAACTCTTTCTCTACCTGCTGCTCTATAGGAAGACCATGACAATCCCATCCAGGCACATAGTCAAGGTTGTAACCGGACATAAGCATATACTTGTTTATTACATCCTTGAGTATCTTGTTAAGGGCATGCCCTATATGTATGTTGCCGTTTGCATATGGTGGGCCGTCGTGAAGTACAAAAAGAGGCTTCCCTTCTTTGTTTTCTTTGAGCTTTCTGTAAAGCTCCTTCCACTTCTCGAGCAAAAGAGGTTCCTTTTCCGGAAGGTTTGCCTTCATGGGAAAGTCTGTCCTTGGAAGGTTCAAAGTATCCTTATAATCTACCATGGGTAAAATATTTTAATACCAAAACAGTGAGCAAACTATAAGCGTATCTTATAAACGCATATGGAGATTTAATTGCCACAAGGTTAAAAGGGATGGAACTTAAGGTAAGAGGAGGAGAAAAATGAGAAGGAATTTGGCACTCTTGATTATATGGCTGTCTTCCTTAGTTTATTTTGCCATTGCGCAGGAAGATGATATTCTGAAAACACCCTCGACCAAAAGATTAAAAGATATGAACGTGAGCATAGGCCTAATAAGCATCAGAGATATTCAGAGCACATTCCCAAGAGCTTATCAACTTTTGGTAAAGAGCCATGGAGAACCAGGTAAATACGACACTTATCATTTAGCCGTTGCCCTATGGAGAGAGGAGAATGGGAAGGTAATGTATTTCTCCAACTACAAAGTGGAAGCGGAAGTGAGATCTCCTATTCTGAGGGCAGAAAGAAAAACCCTAACCACGTATCCTCATCAGTACGGTAATAACTACGGTGGATGGTTTCAGATGTCCGATAGAGGGCTATACTCGATAAGCATTTATATTACAGATGATAAAGGCAAAACACTCAGAGTAAACTTTGACTACTTTTTACAGTAGAACACAGAATAAGGTGTAAACATGCAGAACAGACTTACCAGATCAAAAAGCCCTTATCTGAGAAAGTCTGCAAGTCAACCAATAGACTGGTGGGAGTGGTCTGAGGAAGCTTTTCAGAAAGCTGCCCAAGAGGACAAGCCCATTCTTCTTTCCATAGGGGGTGTATGGTGTCACTGGTGTCATGTTATGGCTCATGAGAGCTTTCAAGACCAAGAGATAGCAAGGATAATAAATGAGAACTTTGTGGCCATAAAAGTGGATAGAGATGAAAGACCAGACATAGATAGAGTATATCAGGACATTGTGTTTGATATAACTGGAAGTGGTGGATGGCCTCTTACAGTATTTCTAACGTCAGATGGAAGAGCCTTCTACGGTGGTACTTACTTTCCACCGGAGGATAGATGGGGAAGACCAGGCTTTAAATCCGTTCTTTTAAGGATATCACAGCTATGGAAGGAAGACAGAGAAAAGCTTTTTAAGTCAGCAAGCTATCTTTTTGAAGAACTTCAAAGCCTTAGCAAGGCAGGCTTCAAAGACATGTTAGAGGAGAGTCTTCTCATGCTGGGGATAAACTCCACCCTTTCTTCTGTAGACTATCAGCTTGGCGGTATTGGCAGCGCCCCAAAGTTTCACCATTCAAAGGCCCTTGAACTTCTTCTTTGTCACTACTACTTTACAAAGGATGGTTTGACAAGAAGGGCCTTGGAGGTTTCACTTGATGCCATGGCAAAAGGGGGGGTTTACGACCATCTGCTTGGCGGTTTTTTTAGATATTCAACGGATGATACTTGGAGCATCCCTCACTTTGAGAAGATGCTCTATGATAACGCTGAGCTTTTAAGGTTATACTCTCTTGCCTTTGCAGTTTTTGGAAAACCTCTATACGAGTATGTGTCCAAAGGCATTGTAAGGTATTACAGAGAGTATGGGCATAACCAAGAAGGTGGCTTCTACGCTTCTCAAGATGCAGACATAGGACTCCTTGATGAGGGTGGATATTACATCTTTAGCTTTGCAACGCTTGAATCTATACTCAACCAAGAAGAGTTTGATGCAATAAAAGGTTACTTTGGTTTTAAAAGCATGCCCACAGACCCAGACAAAAAGGTGCTTACCATAGAGAAGGACCTGGAAGAGGGAATAAAAGCCCTTTTGGAATCTGCAAAGAAAAAGATGCTCCAACACAGAGAAAGCAGAGAGATACCTTACATAGACCAAACCCTTTATACCAGCTGGAACGGTTTGATGATGGACGGGCTGTGCAACTACTGGAAAGTTTTTGGTGATGATTGGGCTGTTGATATATCATTGAAGACAGCTGACAGATTATGGGCAGAAAGGTACAAAGACGGCCTAATAGAACATTCAGAAGGCGTAAAAGGATACTGTGAAGATTACATGTTCTTCGCTCAAGGGCTTTTGTCTCTTTATGAAATAACTCAGAACGAAAGATACTTTGAAAAGGCCAAGACTCTTTTAGACAGGGCTATAGAGCTATTCTGGGACGGCCAAAACTGGGGGTTTTTTGAAACATCAGAAGATGGTCCGGGACTTCTGAGGATCAGGAGGAAAAGTATTATGGACACACCAATCCAGTCTGCGAACGGTATAGCACCTTATCTTTTGCTTCTCTTGCATGCGCTAACAGGGGATGAAAGATACCTTGACCTTGCTAAAAAGTCCCTTATGGCCTTTACAAAACTTGTAAGAGAAAGTCCTATGACTTCACACTCATACCTTATGAGCCTTTACGCCTTTTTTAAAGGAATACTTAAAGTAGAAACAGGTAAGCACTTTTATGATGCACTCAGAGTCTTCAGACCCTTTAAGTTCATAGTCAAAAGGGACATAGAGGGGATAGTTGTATGTGAAAAAAACACATGCAAGATTTTTGACTCTTTGGACCAAATGTACATGTAAAGAGCGGGCGATGGGACTCGAACCCACGACCTGCTGCATGGCAAGCAGCCGCTCCACCACTGAGCTACGCCCGCTTTTAATTTATTATCTCCCAAAAATTTAAAATTGTCAACGAAAAAAGGAGGCTATTTCAGAATCGTACATCGTAGTTTTTCTCTATCTCCCACAAGAGCTCATTGACCATGTTATTCTCATCAACCCTTTTTATGGGTTTTCCCTCTTTGAAGAGCCAAGCGAAACCCTTCCCGCATGCAAGGCCAATATCTGCCTCTCTTGCCTCTCCTATGGCATTGACTACACACCCCATTATGGCAACTTTCAAAGGCTTTTTAACATTGCGTAGTTTTTCTTCAACTTCTTTTACCACTTT
>JBKBPE010000081.1:0-6162 GCA_046293375.1 Aquificaceae bacterium | reverse complement strand
CCCCTGTCTATGGCTAGAAGCAGAGATGGGTCTGGATACCTGTGGCTTTTCTCGTCCCTTCTCCATAGGAGTAGCTTGTTGTAATAATTTTCTGTGTCTATTGATTTCATCTCCACTATACTTTCAACAAGCAGGATTGTTACTCTTGTCTCATCAGATACCTCTTGGGATGAACATCCATAGGCAGGGCTCAAAGGATGAGGTTCTACAAAACTCTCCACCCTGCCTCTGTAGAACTTATAGACTTCCTCCTTAGTTACGTCCTCCACACACTTTCCTATAGCATCACCTATGGCTTCTCCTAATATAGCACCTCTGAACTTGCTTTTAAGTTCTGTCATGGTCGTTGCTCCTGTTTAATATGATACCTCTATAGAAGGAACCTACCACATCCTTCCAATCCCTTTTCCCCTCCTCAACAGCATCGAAGGATAGCTCCATAAGTTTAGTAAAGTTATAATCCATGAGTCTTTCAAAGTTAGCGTTAAGGTACTGAGTTACATGAAAGGCTATCTCCGTAGGTTTTAACACCCCACCTTCAGTCCTAACATAACCTCTCTTGATAAGGGTACTTACTATGCTGCTGTAAGTGGATGGCCGACCAATGCCAAGCTTCTCCAGTGTTTTGACCATCATCCCTTCTGTATACCTCGGGGGGGGTCCCAAAGACACCTCTTCTACGTAAACCCTTTCAGGTCTTAGAACCTCACCCTTTTCCAAATTAGGAAGACGCCTCTCCTCAATTTGGGAACCTTCTATCTTTGAGAAGCCATCAAAGAGAACTTGCATCCCATAGCACTCAAAAGGTGCGTCAAAACTTACGGGAGAAAGGGTAACCACTTGTTTTTTTACCTCCATGGGGGATGAGAGACTGGCCAAGGTCCTCCTTTTAATGGCCTCAAAAAGCTCCATCTCCGTTTTCTCCGTTGGGCTTTTGTAGAGAGAGGTTGGTCTTATACATTCGTGAGCCCCTTGGGACCTAGCTCTATCTTTGAACCTTCTGAGCATTCCTATGTACTCCTCACCGTAAGACTTCTTGATGAATTCCATAAACTCTTTGGCTTTGTTTTCGTTCATCCTGTAGCTGTCCGTTCTTGGGTAGGTTATGTAACCTTTCTCAAAGAGCTTTTGGGCTATCTTTTGAACCTGTTCGATACTTTTTCGGAGCTCTTTGGAAGCTGTGGCTTGAAGGCTTGCGGTGTTAAAAGGTTTTGGTGGAGATAGCTTGAGAGTTTTTGTTGCTTGTTCCTTTATTTCAAAGAAGGAGCCTTCAAAATTTTGCAGGTATGCCTCCGCATCCTCAGGTTTCTCAAACCTTTTCTTGAAGGTAGCTTCAAACTTTATACCATCCTTCTCAAACGTGGCCTTTACATAGTAATACTTCTTTTTCTCAAAGCTTTGCACCTCCATTTCCCTCTCCACTATTAGCTTCAAGGCTGGAGATTGTACTCGCCCAACGGATAGATTATTTTTACCAAACTCCCTCCATAGATAGGGTGATAGCCTATAGCCAATAAGCCTGTCCAAAATCCTTCTTGCAAACTGGGAGTAAACAAGGTTTAGGTCTATATCCCCAGCTTTCTTTATGGCATCCTCTATGGTTTCTTTAGTAATTTCATAAAATCTTATCCTCTTTATGCCTTTTAGTTGAAGCTCCTCCTTTAAAAAGTAAGAGATAGCTTCTCCTTCCCTGTCTGGGTCTGTCCCAAGATAAACTATCTTGGCTCTTTTGGCAAGCCTTTTTATCTTTTCCACCATCTTTTTCTTGCCATGTATCCAAACGTATCTTGGAGTCAAAGTTTCAAGGTCAACTCCCATGCTGTCCTTTGGAAGGTCCTTTATGTGTCCAAGGGAGGCTACAACCTTCCAACCACTACCAAGGTATCTGGCTATGGTTTTTGCCTTTGTGGGCGACTCAACTATGAGAAGGTTCATAATATATAAATTATGAGGGATAGGGATTTAGAAAGGCTTGAGTTTTTAAAGCTTTTGGAAAGAATTGGAGAGTTTGTACATTCTAAGGCAACGGAGAGGTTTATAAAAAACATAAGGCCTATCGTAGACTGTGAAGACTTAAAAGTAGAGATGAGCCTTGTGAGCGACTTCTTTGCCATAGAGGAGGGGCTTAGTCTTTACACCTTTGATGATGTGGAGGAAACAATAAGAAAGTCTGGTATAAAGGATTACGTTTTAAGTGTAGAGGAGATAATATCGCTTCTAAAGGTGACAAAGCTCATCAGAGACATAAGGAGGGTGTTGGGAGAATATGTAAGCACGTACCCCAACTTACATCGACTCATCAGGGGCCTTCCGCTTTTTTCAAACCTTGAAAGTGTCATAGAGTCTGCTATAGATATGAGAGGGTTTGTAAAGGATTCGGCCAGTGAAGACCTAAGGGAGATAAGACACAGAATAAGGAATACTGAAAAGGAGGTCATGAGAAGGCTTGAAGGTTTACTTTCGAGGCCCGACTCTTCGGCCATCTTTTCGGATAAGTTTGTAGCTTTTAAGAATAACAGATATGTCCTTCCTGTAAAAGCTACTGAGGCTAAAAAGGTGATCGGCGTTGTTCATGGTACTTCCTCATCAGGTTTTACAATTTACATAGAACCCCATAACGTGGTGGAGTTGAACAATCAATTGGTAGCTCTCAGAGGTGAAGAAGAAGATGAAGCAAAAAGAATCCTCAGACGCATAACGGCGTACGTAGGAGAACATGCGAGTAAGCTCCATGAAGCTTTCCTTACCTTGCTCAAGGTAGATTATCTTAAAGCTCTGGCAAGGTTTTCCAAACTCATAGACGGAAGGATCATAAAAATTGGCAACAACGTGGATTTAAAAGGAGTTAAACATCCTCTTCTGATGCTTATAAAAGATGAAGTAACTCCCATAGACCTGGTCATATCAGAGAAAAGGGGGCTTTTGCTAACCGGTCCTAATACAGGAGGAAAGACACTGGCTCTAAAAACCCTTGGGATTGTCTGCCTTATGTTTCAGTGTGCAATGCCAGTTCCAGCGAATGGGGATAGCTCCCTTCCCGTTTTTGAAAACATATTTACGGACATAGGCGATGAGCAGAGTATGGAGCAAAACCTCTCCACTTTTTCCGCTCACCTGTCCAACATAGGGGAGTTTTTACCATGGTTAAACCAAAGAACTTTGGTACTGATAGATGAACTTGGGGCAGGTACGGATCCAGTTGAGGGCTCTGCTCTTGGAATAGGACTCTTAGAGTATTTCAAAAGAAGCAATGCCTATGTGTTTGCAATTACACACCACACACCCGTAAAGTTGTATGCCCTTGGGTCTGATTATTACACTCCAGCCAGCGTGTCCTTTGATAGGGAAACCTTAAGACCATTATACGTTATCCACTACAACGTGATAGGAGAGAGTATGGCCTTTGAAGTAGCAAAAAGACATGGTCTGCCACAAGACTTGTTGGAGACCTCTCAAAGGTATCTTCCCGTTGGGACCTTAGAGTACATTGCGGCAAAAGAGAACCTTGAAAGCTGCATAAAGGACTATCAAGAGAAACTCAAGGATGTGGAGAAAATGAAGTTGGAGCTTCAGCAGAGGAAGGCAGAGCAAGATAGAGTCCTTTATGAGCTGGAGAAACAAAAAAAAGACATATGGAGTAAAGCCATGAAAGACGCCCTCGACTACTTAGAAGAACTCAAAAAGGAGGGGGAGGAACTTCTAAAGAGTGCAAAGGAGAGGCAAAGGCTAAGGAATTTTGTTCAAGAGAAAAAGAAGGAAGTCATGGCTATGATGAAAAAGGAAGAAATAAGAGTTGGTGATTGGGTAGAGTTCATGGGTTCAAAGGGGAGAGTGATAGAAATTAAAAAAGAAAAAGCTTGCGTGGTTTTTGGTGGTGCTAAGGCATGGACGCCCCTCTCTGAACTAAAAAGGTCTGAGCCTCCCACCAGAGGGACTGAGGAGGACGTTGTAGCCAGCTTTGAAATCAGGCGTGGAATTGTATCAGAGATAAACCTAATAGGCTTGTCTGTGGACGAAGCCCTCCGCAAGCTTGAGCTTTTCTTGGAGGAAGCAAGCAAACTATCCGTTAAAAGTGTAAAAGTAGTGCACGGCCATGGCTCCATAAAGAAAGCTTTGGAAGATTTTCTTAGGAACTCAGACCTTGTCCTTTTCCACAGGGAAGGTTATCCAAAGGAAGGAGGTAGCGGAACCTCCATCCTTTACTTAAGAAAAAATTAACAGGGAGAACCAGGCGAACCGTCACAGTCTTTGCAAAGGTGTACGGGATGCACACCAAATATTGTGTTTAACATGCTCTCTTCGAAGAAAGGGGCCATATCACCACGTTTTACCTTCCATAGGAAGTACTTTTCAAAGGCTGTCTTAAACCAATGCATCCATACAGCTTTCTTGTACTTTACTACTGTTCTGGGTGGAAGCACTGGGGATGCGAAAAATCCCATGGCATCTCCCCCCATGTCTGCTACGCATATGGCAGAGAGCTCTGGTGCGTATCTATCCGTTGAGTTTCTTATATGGTTGACTATGTTGTGAGCCACAGCAAGAGCCATCTGTTCTATCATCATTCCTGTCTTTGGTGCTCCAGTGGGTATTGGTGTCTGCTCAACGGGTGGTATGGCTGTTACGACTCCAACGCCATATATATTTTTGTAAGTGGGGTTTTGAAAGCATCTGTTGACTATAACCATCTTGTTAGCTGGGTTTGCCACCTTATCACCGGCAGAAGCAACTACATCTGGACCCATAAACCTTGGCATGATCATAGAAAGCTTACATTGTACCTCGTAGGTTTTGCCTTCTAAGTCTTCATATATGACCTTGTCTGGTTCTACCTTGATTATCTTTACATTGGTTATGTACTTTACACTTCTTTCTGCCATAGTGTCTTCCATCAACCTTCTTGAGGGCCCAACACCACCAAGACCCATATGGCCCACATAGGGCTCAGAGGTTATATAGGTTATAGGCACCTTATGCCTTAGTCCCCTCTTTTTGAGCTCATGATGTAGCATAAAGGCAAACTCATAAGCTGGACCAAAACAGCTCACGCCGGGTATAGCTCCTACCACCACGGGACCAGGATTTTTGTAAAACTCTTCCAGCCTTTTGTTTAGTTCCATGGCGTGCTCTGCGGTACACACAGATGTAGAATTCTGTTCCTGTCCTTCTGCACCGAATATAAGCTTAGGCCCAGTAGCTATTACCAGATAATCGTAAGATATCTCTTTGCCACCCTTAGTTTTTAGTTTGCTTGCATCTGGGTCTATACTCTCACCATCTTCATTTATAAAGTCTATACCATGTTTGTTAAGTACTGTCCCCAGAGAAAGGGTTATGCTGTCAAAAGTCCTCCACCCCAAGGCAAGGTGAGGATAGGCTGGTGTAAAACCAAAGTACGGCCTTCCAGACACTACTGTTATCTTTACGCTTTTATCCAACTTTCTTAGGTCATAGGCTGTGGCTATTCCACCCATTCCACCGCCTAATACGACTATGTGCTTACTCATAACTTCACCTCCTTAGAGTTTTGATTAAACCAGCTTATAATTATATAATGATTTCTGTCAAATGTAAAAAATATTTAGAACTCTTTTTATCGTTTTTATGCTTTGGTGGTATAATTAAGACCATTATGAACTCAGCCAGGAGGTGAGTAACATGGAATCTTCAAGAAGAGACATGCTTAGCTTGGCCATCGGTGGTCTTGGGGCTGTGGGTGTGCTGGGAGTTCTTTATCCTATAATAAAGACTCTTGCCCCCAGCACAGCTTCCCTAGCGGGTGCCAAAGTGGAAGTGGATATTTCTCAGATTCCAGAGGGAAACGTAAGGGTTGTGTCATGGAAGGGAAAGCCAGTATTTGTTGTACATCTCCCTGCAGACTTTCAGTGGAGTGGAACAACAAAAGAGGATATCAATAAGAAAATGTTGCAAGGGCACAATGCTTATGCTCTTATAGCTGTATGTACGCACTTGGGCTGTATTCCTCTTTGGAAGCCTCAGGGTGAAGCAGAGTATAAGTATCCAGTTTTTCATTGTCCATGTCACGGTGGCTTTTATTCTCCATGGGGTGACAACATAGCCGGACCGCCACCCATACCCCTCCATATACCACCACAAAATATTAGCGGTAGTAAGCTAGTTATAGGAGAATCTGGGTTTATA
>JBKBPE010000080.1:0-6215 GCA_046293375.1 Aquificaceae bacterium | reverse complement strand
TATAGT
Organism: Aquificaceae bacterium; assembly: GCA_046293375.1. GTDB lineage: Bacteria > Aquificota > Aquificia > Aquificales > Aquificaceae > Hydrogenobacter. Next base: position 6,209 of record JBKBPE010000080.1, on the reverse strand, counting down.
AACCTACCAAAGGATAAGGTGTACATAGTGTACTGCAGGAGTGGAGAAAGGAGTGCTTTTGCCACTTATTTTCTCAGACATATGGGCTATGAAGCTTACAACTTGGCTGGTGGAATACTCGCCTGGCCTTACGAAAAGGAACTTGGAGCTTAGTGTAGGATATTTTGTATGCTATACTTTTTGCTTCTTATTTTTGTCATTTCATCATCATGTGGTATGAAGGCCAAGCCTAAGCCGCTTCCCGAACCTATGCTGGAAGTAAAGAGAGTCGGTTCTATGGTTTATGTTAGGTCGCTGCAGGGTGAGACGGAGATAAAGGGTTTTGAAAGATGGGATGAGTGGTTTAAAAAGAGGGAAGAAAAGGCCTTTTGCTTTGACGTAAAGAGGTTGGGTGGGAAAAGTGCCAAGGTATGTGTGGGAGAAGCATTAAAGAGAAAGCCTACAGCTGGTTTCTTAGAGATGGAGGATAAGGTTTTGATAGAACCAGAGGGTTTTTTTGATTACAAGCTCTACAGTGTACAAAATGGTAGTATAGACCTATACAGCTGGAAGGTCATAAAGGGTAAGCATTCCATAGAAAGGGATTATTTCAAAAGATGCTACGCCCTGACCGGTGTAGAGCAAGATGTAGAAAGTGAGCCACTTATCTTTTGCATTGACCCCAAAAAACCTTCTGAGGTTAAAGATGTAAACAGGTTAGAATACCAAGTGGTGGATAAAAAAATCTACATCTTTTGGTCTTATGAACCAGATGAGCTTTTTGAGGAGTTCACGGTTTACAAAGATGGCAAACTCATAGGAAGCACCAAAACAAACATGTACGAGGATGCCCTTCCCAATAGAAAGGCTGTTTACACTGTGAAGGTAAAGAACAGGCTTGGTCTTGAGAGTAAGGGTGAAAGCGTATTTTACAACCCATAGTAGGATGCTAAGGCTACTGATATGGCCAAAGCTATATCCTCTGGATCCTTCTGTCCTTCTATTTCAAAATCGTAGATGGGAAGTTTTTCCTCAAGAAACCTGACTCCAAAGTAGCCACTTATAAAGTCCCTATCCCTTATTATCTCCCTGTGAAGCGGTATGTTTGTAGGAACACCCCTGATTATAAACTCATCTATTGCCCTCCTTGCCCTGGCTATTACTCTATCCCATGTGAGGGCCCATACGCTAAGCTTGGCTATCATAGAATCATAATAGGGTGGTATAACAAAATCCTTGTAGACACCGGCATCCATCCTAACACCTGGACCACCGGGTGAGTAGTAAGCAGTTATTTTGCCCGGTGCTGGAGCAAACCCCTTGGTTGGATCCTCTGCATTAACTCTAAACTCTATGGCGTAACCTCTAAAAGTTATATCACTCTGGGTAAAAGGTAGGGGTTCTCCCATGGCTGTTCTTATCATATGTTCCACTATATCAACACCAGAAACCAACTCTGTTATAGTGTGTTCCACTTGAAGTCTTGTATTCATCTCTATGAAGTAAAATTCTCTATTTTTCAGGTCTACTAAGAATTCAAGGGTTCCTGCACTGTCGTAGCCTACCTGCATCATGGCACGCACGCTCAGCCCAAGCATCTTACTCCTCAGGTCTTTTGGCAGAACGGGACATGGGGTAACTTCTAGTACTTTTTGATGCCTTCTCTGAATGGAACAGTCCCTTTCACCTAAGTGTATTACGTTTCCATACTTGTCTCCGAGAACTTGTACCTCTATATGCTTTGGGTTTTCCAAATACTTTTCTATAAAGAGGTCGCCCTTCCCAAAAAAGGTTTCAGATTCCCTGTAGGCAGATTCAAACAGCTGAGGCAGCTCCTTTTCACTGGTTACTACTCTCATACCGCGCCCACCACCCCCATGAGCAGCCTTCAGTATGACCGGAAAGCCTATCTCCCTTGCATAGTGGAGGCAATCCTTGTACTCTCTGAGGGGTTCGTTTACTCCAGGTACCGTGGGAAGTCCCAACTTTTGAGCTATCTGTTTAGCCTTAACTTTGTCCCCAAAAGCTCTTATGTGTTCAGGTGATGGACCTATAAAGACTATACCGTTTTTTTGGCAGAAGAAGGCAAAATCCGCACTCTCTGCCAAAAATCCATAACCTGGATGTATGGCATCTGCACCCACAGACCTGGCAAGGTCCACTATCCTTACATAATCTAAGTAAGCCCATATGGGGTCTCCAGTTATAAGGTACGATTCATCAGCCTTCTTAACAAACAAAGATTTGGCATCCGCTTCTGAGTATACGGCTGCCGTCTTTATACCAAGCTCCTTACAAGCTCTTATTATCCTTAAAGCTACTTCTCCTCTGTTGGCTATCAGGACCTTCTTGAACATAAATAAAATTTTAACATTCCCTCAGTCCACATACAGGGAGAGTGTTTTTATGTTCCACATCTTCAAGACTTCGTTTTTTATCATAAGCTTAAATATTTGTTTGTTATCTTTAAACTGTATGTATTTTTTGATGATGATGTGCTTACTCTCATCTGTTAAGCTGTTCCATAAGTTTTTAGCTACCAAATCCTCTATCTTATTCAGTATCTTTTCTGCCTCCTTCTCATTCTGTGGCATCCTAAGGGTGTAGTCTTTTGGAAGATATTTTTTTACTTCCTCTATCTTATTAAAGAACTTCTTTCTCCAATCTATCTTTATTTCCCTTGCCTTTTTATGAAGAAAGGCTTCGTAAAACCTTTTTATCTCTTTGAACGCAAAAAAAACTGGTACTTTGGACCTCTTTTCCGGTGGCAAGCTAGTATAAAACTTCTTTATGCCATCCGCTACTAAATCTAAAGGATACCCAGACTCTTCAAGAAATTTTAGAAACCATATCTCCCTTGGAGAAAGAAAGAAAACGTCTTTAAGAGAGAGTATTAACCCTTTTAGTTCTTTGTAGTAGCTCACTCTCTTATCTTTCTCCATACCTTTAAGAAGTCTTGATGGCTCATGCGTGTCCTGAATCCTTCTCCGCTGAAGTGAGTTCTAACACCTTCCATCAGGGAAAGTACCTCCTCAATAGCGGGAAGGTTCCCTATGCAAAGCTTGCTCCCTATGCGCGAAAGGGTATAAAAGCCTACAGTCTGCATCTGGGACTCTTCCATCAACCTTATAAGCATTTTTTCCGTACTTCTGTCTATTGAGAGTTCTCCCTTCCTCTCCCATATCCTTCTCATTAACTCCTCATCCCATAGCCTACCAAGCCACAATGGTCCAGCATAGGATAGTCTGTTTCCACACAGAGGACAAAGATGGGTAAAGCTCTCCAAGCCAACCACTTCTCTGTAGAGGCAAGCATCACAGTAAAGAGTATAGCCTAACCGACTTATGAGCCTATCCGCTTTTCTTGCCCCTACATCCTTTCTGAAGAATACTCTAAAGTGATGTCTATGAGAGTAAGAGAGTATGGGTTCTAAGCTATAATCGTGCATAGCTCCTATCTCTATTACCTTCTTTATGAGAATCCTAATGCCCAACTCATGGTAAAACTCAGCCTCAAGCAGAGGTTTAGAACCGTACCTTCTTAAACAAGCTGTAGGGTATGTGCCAGAGAGGACTGCCGTATCTGTAGCTGAAACTGCTAAAATTCCACCTCTCCTGACAGACAGAATACCACTTTCTAAAAATGTGACGGGTGAACCAAAAGGGTCTATATCCACATAATGGCAGTTTCTTATCCTTCTCATTAGAAGGGAAGCATCCTCCGAGTGTATGTCCACCATATCTGGCCCCACACTGTTTATCTCCATGATCTCCTTGAACTTCTTAACCGCTTTGGGGCTTATATCGTTGTAAATTACCTTCTTTACTTTTGCTTCAAGTAAAAATCTTATGCTCCTTATACCAGAAGCCCCCATGGGGTCAAGTACTACTGGGTCTTTTATTCCTGATGCCATCAGTACAAGTAAACTCATATCCCTGTTTAAAACCATATGAGGGTTGTAAAAGACAGGCATCTGAGAGGAGACCACCTGTGGAACCTCCAAAGGAAGAACAGCTCTCCCTTCCCTTATCATACCAACTTGTAAGCTTTTACAGTGTCTACAAGAAGCTTTACCTTATGAAAGTCCATGTCGGGTGCAAGACCGTGCCCTAAGTTGAATATGTATTTGGTTTTCCTTGGTATACATCTTAGGAGTTCCACCACTTTTTTTGCTATAAAGTCCTCATCCATATAAAGAACTTGGGGGTCCAAGTTTCCCTGAAATGCTTTGTTACTTTTTGACATTTCTCCGACCATATCCACAGTCCAATCTACAGACACTACATCCGCTGGAAGTTCTTTTATAACAGATAAGAAGGAACTTGAACCTCTGTAAAAGTATATGATGGGTATACCAAACTCTCTTTTTATGTCAGTAAATAGCTTCCTAAGATAGGTTCTTGCATAATCCTCAAAATCTTCGTAAGGAAGGTGCATGGTCCAACTGTCAAAAACCTGAACCACATCTATACCGGCCAATACTTGCCCCTTTAAGTATTCTCTTAGGTTATCCACTAACAGACTCATAAGCCTTCTGGAATCTTCATTCCTCCAAAGAAAAGCCTTCGTGTTTTTGAAACTCCCGTTGCCCCTACCCTCCACCATATATGAGAGAAGAGTAAAGGGTCCACCGCAAAAGCCTATTAATGGCAACTCCTTAACAGCGGTTTTTATGCTTCTCACGATGTCGTTTACAAAATCAGCAGACTTGTATGTTATTCTTTTGAGATTCTTCACATCTCTATCCCAAAAGAGTACAGGTCCATCTCCATCTTTGAACTCCACCTTCACTCCCATGGGTTCAAGAGGAACAAGTATATCTGAAAAGAGTATCACGGCATCCACATCGAGTAGCTCTACAGGAAGAAGTGAAGCCTTCGTAGCAAGTCCCACATTTTTACAAAAGCTAAGGAAGTCTTTTTCCTTGCTTCTTAGGTTCTTGTACTCCTTTAGGTATCTCCCTGCCTGACGCATCAACCAAACAGGAAACCTATCTATCTTTTCTCCCTTTATGCTTTTTAGCAGTAGATTTTTTCCCATAATGATAATGATAGCATAAAAAGGCCCACCCCCAATTGCTGGGAGTGGCGAGGAGGTGTGCCATGGGGAGGGGATTTAAATCTCTATCACCTACCTTTATAGTTATTATAAGATAAATTTATAAAAATGCAACCTCCCAGCTTATAAAACTGAAATACAAGCCTCTTATAAAAGCTTCAAAAATTCCTCTACTGGCATAGGATTGCCAAGGTAAAAGCCCTGAAGGTAATCGCATCCTATTGCTTTTAGTAATTTAGCCTGTGTTCCTTTTTCTATCCCCTCTGCTATAGTTTTTATATCAAGGGATCTGCACATATTTACAAGGTTTAGCACTATCCTTAAACTCTTTTCGTCGGTTTCTATCTTATCCACGAAAGACTTATCTATCTTTAGATAATCAATGGGAAGGTTGGAAAGTAAAGAAAGGGAAGAGTAAAGAACCCCAAAATCATCAAGAACTATTTTAAAGCCCTGCTTTTTTAACCTTTTTAGAACCTTTGAAGCTTTGTTCACATCTTTTATCATGGATTCTTCTGTTATTTCTATGCCTATAAGCTCAGGGTTTACATTGTACTCTTCCAACAGAGATTCAAGGTAATCGCAGAAGCTTTCCTCTACATGAATAGGTGATAGGTTTATGGATATGGGAACTTTAATGGAATGGGTCTTCATAAGTCTTATAGCAGTTTCAAACACCCATTTTTCCACTTTATCCAAAAGTTCCTTCCTCTTTTGGATAAGGTTGATAAACTTCCCTGCTGGTAAGAATCCAAAGGCTTTGGAGTTCCACCTCAAGAGAGCCTCCGCCCCAGCTAATTTATAATCCCATGAGCTATAATAGGGTTGGAAATAAAGTACAAATTCTCCCCTTTCCAAGGCATGGCTTAGTTCTTCCTCCATCTTTAAACTCATTATTATCTTTTCTTCTTCATGCTTGGTATAAAAGGCATAAGATGTTGTGGCAGACTTTGCCTTTTTTAGGGCATACATAGCCTTTTCTACAAGACCATAAGAGTCTGAACTATCTAAAGGGTAAAGAGAAACACCAACGTTTAAAGTTAGGCTTAGCCCTTCTCCTATCTTGAGGATATCATCTACAAATTTTTCAAGCTCCTTTATATTCTTCAACCTTTTAAATAGCATAAACTTATCACTTCCATAGCGTCCGCAAAAATCCCCAACTTTTGACA
>JBKBPE010000079.1:0-6312 GCA_046293375.1 Aquificaceae bacterium | reverse complement strand
CGAAAGAATGAACACAGAGGACATCTTCTACTGGCTTGTTTCTGCACTCATAAATCTCTTTGTCTTCACCTTCTTGGCTTATATCCTTTTACTTAAAGTAGATGTAAAGATAGAAAGCTCTCCAATAAACTTATTTATTGAGAACCCTGCAGTAGAGAAAGTAAAGTTTTCAAGAGCCAAAGGGATGGAAATAAAACCAAAGCTTGGAAAACACACAATAGAAAAGGGGAAGGAAGGAGCTAGCACAACACCAATGGTATTAGAAAGAAGGGAAGGGGACGTGTCGCTTCCAGCAGGAAAGACTACCCAAGAGGATGTATCCATACTTTCAGAGATAGAAAGAAGGGTAAAGGGGCGCAAGGATAGTCAAGAAGAAGGCACGCCTACAAAGAATATAGGTGAGGTGAGTGCTGTTATATCAAATGGGAGCGTTGGTTTTGGTGGTGGTTCTGGAAGGGGGATACTGTACGTTCCAGCTCTCCCAAAGTTTGCTGCAGAAGAATTGCCGTCAACCCTAAGGGTAAGGGTTTGGGTTGAGCCATCGGGGATCGTTTCAAGGGTTGAAATTCTTCAAAGAAGCGGTGTCCCCCAGATAGATGAAAGGCTTGTTGAGTTTGTAAGGCGCATAAAGTTTGAACCAATAAAGGAGAATCTTATTCAAACAGGCATACTCATCTTCAGGTTTAAGGGAGGTTAAGGATGAGCATAGGTAAGCTTGTCAGACTTGAAAGGATGATCAACAGGAGTACGGGCAGGACAATAATAGTACCTATGGATCATGGTGTCAGCTCTGGTCCTATAGAGGGTATAGTGGATATAAAGGATGCTGTCAACGATGTAGCAGAGGGTGGAGCAAATGCCGTAGTATTGCATAAGGGTATGGTAAGAGCAGGTTACAGAGGAAGGGGTAAGGATATAGGTCTGATAGTTCATCTTTCAGCCTCAACAGATATATCTCCCACCAAAAACGATAAGGTTCTTGTGTGCACTGTAGAGGAAGCTATAAAGTTGGGTGCCGATGCTGTCTCTATCCATGTTAACATAGGTGCAGGTATGGAAAGGGAGATGCTGAGAGATTTTGGATATGTATCAAAAGTTTGTGAAGAATGGGGTATGCCCCTTTTGGCCATGGTTTATGGCAGGGGTAAGGATATAAACCAGTATGAACCTAAGGTTGTTGCTCATTGTGCAAGGATAGGTGCCGAACTTGGCGCCGATATAGTAAAAGTCCCGTACACTGGAGATCCTGAGAGTTTCAAACTTGCCATAGATGGCTGTCCCGTTCCAGTAGTCATAGCTGGAGGTCCAAAAATGAAGACAGAGGAAGAGGTTATGAACATGGTATACGGCGCTATGCAAGCTGGAGCTAAAGGACTTTCTGTTGGAAGGAACATATTCCAAGCAAAGAACAGAGAAAGCATGGTCAGAGCGCTCTCCGTCATAGTACACGAAGGCGGAAATGTGGAAAAGGCATTAAAAGCACTAAAAGGATAGGAGGTACAGATGAGACTCCTTGAGGGAAAGAAAGCTCTTATAACTGGAGTAGCCAACGAGAGAAGCATAGCTTACGGCATAGCCAAAGCCTTTTACACGGAAGGAGCTCAGCTGCTATTTACCTATGCCAACGAAAAGCTAAAAAGCAGGGTAAATGAGATAGCAAAAGAGTTTGGCACGGACCTCACCTTTGAATGCGATGTGTCCGAGGACGGACACATAAAATCCCTTGTAGACCACGTAAAAGGTCTGTGGGGAAGTCTTGATATAGTAGTGCACTCCATAGCTTACGCGCCAAGGGATGAGTTCAATGGTGGTGTTATAGATACATCCAGGGAAGGTTTTAAGATAGCCATGGATATATCTGTTTATTCTCTTATAGCCCTGACTAGGGAGCTTCTGCCTCTTATGAAAGGAAAGAATGGCTCTGTACTTACGCTCACCTATTACGGTGCAGAAAAGGTTGTACCCCATTACAACGTCATGGGAATTGCCAAATCTGCGTTAGAGAGTACGGTTAGATATTTGGCTTACGATATAGCCAAGGAAGGGCATAGGATAAATGCTATCTCTGCTGGGCCTGTAAAAACTCTTGCAGCGTATAGCATAACTGGCTTCCATCTTCTCATGGAGCATACTATGAAGGTAAATCCCTTTGGAAGAGCCATAACCATAGAGGAAGTAGGTGACGTTGCTGCATTTTTATGCAGTGATTGGGCCAGAGCTATAACTGGTGAGGTTATACATGTAGACAACGGTTATCACATAATGGGCGTTTTTGGAAGAGAGGAAGATATAAAGAAGGAAGTATTTGAAAAGAGCTAAAGCACATGCTTGTTGAAGAGTTTGATGTGATAGTTATAGGCGGTGGCCATGCTGGTATAGAAGCAGCCCTTGCATCTGCAAGGATGGGAGCAAGGGTTGCTATGTTTGTGCTCAATATAGACACCATAGGACAGATGTCTTGTAACCCTGCCATAGGTGGGGTAGCTAAGGGCATAGTGGTAAGGGAGGTAGATGCCCTTGGTGGAGAGATGGGGAAGGCAATAGATACAACTGGAATACAGTTTAAAATGCTAAACAGGAAGAAGGGAAAGGCTGTATGGTCACCGAGGGCTCAGGCTGATAAGAGACGCTACAGTAGTTACATGAAAGAAGTCTGTAAAAATCAGGAAAACCTTTACATAATACAGGATGAAGTAACGGACATAATTACAGAAAAGAACAGGGTAGCAGCTATAAAGACAGGGCTTGGATTGGAGTACAAAACCAAGGCCGTTGTAGTCGCAACTGGTACCTTTCTCAACGGTGTCATATACATAGGTGATAAAACCTTCCCAGGAGGAAGGGCTGGAGAGATGAAGTCTGAGGGACTTACCGAGTTTTACAAAAAGCATGACTTTCCGCTCCTTAGGTTCAAAACAGGTACTCCAGCCAGGCTTGACGTAAGGACCATAGACTTTTCTTGCCTTGAGATAGCTTATGGCGATGACCCACCGCCCAAGTTCTCCTTCTGGACAGAGCCAGCAGGCACATACTGGTTTCCTAAGGGAAAGGAGCAAATAAACTGCTGGATCACTCATACCACACCAAAGACTCACGAGATAATAAAGAAGAACCTACACAGAACAGCTTTGTATGGTGGTTTAATAAAGGGCATAGGACCAAGGTACTGCCCATCCATAGAGGACAAGGTAGTCAAGTTTGCTGATAGAGATAAACACCAGGTATTTCTTGAGCCAGAAGGCTTAGACACAATAGAAGTTTATCCAAACGGACTTTCCACCTCCCTACCGGAGGAGGTTCAATGGGAGATGTACAGGTCCATACCAGGCCTTGAGAATGTAAAGCTTATAAAACCAGCTTATGCAATAGAGTATGACATTGTAGCACCAACGAAGCTGTATTCCACATTGGAAACAAAGAAAATAATAGGGCTTTTCCATGCTGGAAACTTCAACGGAACAACAGGCTACGAGGAAGCTGCTGGACAAGGTATACTTGCTGGAATAAACGCATGTCTTAGAGCTTTTGGAAAGGAGCCCGTATACTTAAGGAGAGATGAAAGCTACATAGGTATAATGGTAGATGACCTTACAACCAAAGGAGTAATGGAACCTTACAGACTCTTCACATCAAGGTCAGAGTACAGGCTTTATCTGAGGCAGGATAACGCAGTGCTAAGACTTTCTAAACTTGGATACCAACTTGGTATTTTGGACAAAGAGAGGTATGAAATGGTTAAAGAGTTATCAAAAGAGGTCAGCACATGGTTGAATTTTTATAGATCACAAAGAGCCACAATAGCCATAGGCTCAGACGTAAAAAGCTACACACCCTCTCAACTTCTTACATCGCAGTACACCATTGATGACCTAAAAGAGTTTGGAATGGAAGTTCCAGAACATCCTTACGTAAGAGAGGAGGTGGAGACAGAAATGAAGTATGCCCCTTACATAGAGAGAGAAAGAATCCTCAACGAGAGAATAAAGAAGCTCGAAGATGTAAAAATTCCAGAAAGTATAGATTATGACAGGATCCCAAGCATAACAAAGGAGGCAAAAGAAAAGCTAGAAAAGTTCAAGCCTTTAACCGTAGGGCAAGCATCAAGGATAGATGGTATAACGCCTGCAGTTATTACCTCCCTTCTTGCCTTTCTGGGAAAGTTAGATTGAGGCAAATCATTGCATACTAATTTAAAAGTAATAGGATAAGAACCATGACTAAGGTTAAGATAAACAAGAAAACTATAGAGATACCAGTTGGTGTCAGGTTTGGTGAGCTACATCATGAGATAGAAAAGGCAGGTGTTGAGTTTGGCTGTACAGATGGAAAGTGTGGGGTATGTGTATGTACAGTTAAAAGAGGGCTTGAATACCTTGTCGAGCCTTCTGAGGCAGAAGAGGAAACCCTATGGAGAATAGGAGAGTACGAAGAGAACAGAAGGCTCACCTGTCAGCTTGTAATAGAAAGGGAAACGGACGACACAATAGAGTTGGAGACAGATTGAACAAAGGCTTATAATATAGCTATGAAAGAAACCAAAGTAGCTTGGAGCATAACACATCAAGAGTTTACAATAACCGATCACTACTACTTTTCTAAGCTTAGCAAAGAAGCTCAAGTGGCTGGAATAGTCATTGAAGAGGTAAGCCAGTGGGAAAAGCTGAAAGATTATGACACGGTAGTTTTTAACTATCCAGAGATACCCTTTACGGAAAGGGAAGCGGAGGATGTAGAGAAGTGGGTCTGGAAAGACGGTAAAAAGGTCATACTCTTGGGATACTACAAGAACGAAGACCTCATAGCGGATACATGCAACACATTAGCAAGGCGCTTTGGTATGGAACTCAATCCAGATGAGGTTACAGACAATGTAAACAATCACGAAGGAGACAGGTACTTTGTAGTCACCTCTAAGATAAGGAGATACACAAAGGACGAAGTCAAAAAAGTCATGCTTGCTTGCAGCGCATCCATAAGACCGCTCATGCCAGATATAAAAGTAGTTGTTAGAGCAGAGGATACTGCTATATCAAATCACGGTAACTATACGCTTCTCATAGCTGAACAAATAGCGCCCACGAGTGGGGGATACTTCTGTCTAGCTGGAACATGCGTCTTTTGGGACAACTACTCTATAAACCTTTATGATAATATGAGCTTTTCTCTTAATATGCTTAGGCACAAAACACCTGTATTTAAAATTTAAAAACTGGGGGAATGTATGAAAGCTCAAGATATGCTCGAGGGGTTTACTGACCAACTGAGGGCAGTTGAATGCTCCCCTTTAGACGTTAAAGAATATGCAGGTATAGTTTTCAGTGGTATGGGAGGGTCTGGAATAGTTGGTGACATAGCTAAGCTTGTTCTTGAAAAGGGAGAAGGGCCAAAAGTTCCTGCAATGTCTATCAGGGGTTATGAACTCCCGTCTTACGTAAATGAGGATTGGCTTGTTGTATGTATAAGCTACAGTGGAAACACAGAAGAAACGCTTTACGTGGCAGAGGAAGCAATTAAAAGAAACACGAAAACACTGTACATAAGCTCTGGTGGGAAGCTGAAGGACATGGCATACGAAAGATCTTTGATACACTACTCTATACCCTCCGGTTATCCTCCCAGGTATGCCCTTGGCCTTATGCTGTCTACACTTATGTGTATCTTTGGTATGTCCAAGAATGTTGAGGAGAGCCGTACATTCCTTGAAGGGAAGAAAGACGATATAAAGCAAGGAGCCAAAGAGCTTGCAGATTCCTTATACAGCTATATACCCATAGTGTATGGGACACCCTTGACAGAAGTTGTAGCTTTCAGATGGAAAACTCAGATAAATGAGAATGCCAAATCCCTATGCTACACGGCAACCATTCCAGAGCTCCATCACAATGAAGTTGTAGGGTTGGATAACCCTATCTCTAGAAATCTCTGCCACTTTGTTCTTCTATATGACCCACTGGACCATCCAAGAGTCTTAAAGAGGATAGAAATAACAGAGGAACTTTTAAAGGACTTAGGGCTTGCACCCCTTTTGATAAAGGCAGAAGGGGAAAGCCTACTTCAAAGGCTTCTTTATCTTATAAACCTTGGAGACTGGACAAGCTATTACCTTGCGGAAGCATACGGATATGACCCATTACCCGTCGTTGTCATAGATAGGATAAAGAGAAAGCTTTCCACATAGTGAGTGAGCGTTATATTTATTGTTAAGGAGGTGGATAGAGATGAGTGTAAAGAACTTTGCTAGAAAAGAGGTCCTAACATTAAAGTTTACGGAAAGCGTTTATACAGCTGTAAGCTTGATGAAGGAGAAAAATA
>JBKBPE010000078.1:4164-6358 GCA_046293375.1 Aquificaceae bacterium | reverse complement strand
CTCTTTCCAAGCAGGCCTACAAGCAGGAAGGATAAAAGGGGTGATAAAACTGCAAAGGATTCCATGTCAATCCCTCAGATGAACAGTTTCGGAGGAACCTTCATACCCTTTCAGCTTAAATATGGATACTACAATGCCGAGACCAACAGCAACCTCTGCAGCTGCAACCGTTAGCACAAAGAGAACAAAAACTTGCCCCTCCACACCCTTCAACACCCTATCTACGCTTACAAAAGCCAGATTTATAGCATTAAGCATAAGCTCAGCACTCACAAGTATGGTTATGAGGTTCTTACGTACTATAACACCCAAGAAACCAAGCAGAAATAGAAGTATGCTTACAAGCAGATAAGCCTTTTCAAGACTCACTCTTCCTTCCTCCCAAGAAGGATAGCTCCGATCATTGCAATCAAGAGCACAACAGAGGCAACCTCAAAGGGGAAAAGGTACGAAGTGAAAAGCGATTTACCCACATCTTTTACATTGTCCTCTGTGGTCAAATTGAGAGATGCTGAGAACTTGCCCCAAAGCGTCATGTAAGACATAACACCAAAAGACATAAGCAAAAAAGGCAAGCTCCAAAGTAGTTCTTTCATGTATATACCCTCAAATCTCTTTATCTTCTCCCATGGCACAGCAGTTATAACGAGTACGTAAAAAACAACTATAGCCACTGCGTATATTATAAGCTGAAGACCAGCTACAAGATAAGCCCCAAGATGTAAAAAAACACCAACCATGGCGAGTATTACAGACAAGAAGGAGAGGATCACATGTATAGGGTTTTTCATAAAGACTGTGCCAAAAGCTGACAGAACAAGCCACAGCATAAGGAATGAAAAGATCAACCACTCCATTGGATCTTCCCCCACAGCCTTTCTCTTTTGGAATCATCTATCCATATCCTATCTGTTTCTTTTCCTCTCCTTTTTTTCCAATCCACCGCATTACCCTCTAGGTTATCCATCCTGTAGACTGCCGATGACCTTGTATATCCAGCAAGTTCATGCAGGTCTGTCATGGTTAGGCACCCAACAGGACAGGCATCCACACACAAACCACAGAAGAGGCAGTTATTTAGGTTCATATCAAAACGAACCACCTTTTTGGTACCATCGGGCATCTGAAGTGCCTCTATTCTAAAAAGAGTAGGCATGGGACACGCCGTTTGACACATATAACAAGCTACACACCTACTCTTCCCTTTTTCATAGCTCATGAACTTGCCTATAGCCTTTAAAGAGTCTGGTTCTGTACCGTCCCAAACAAAGTGCCCATGTGCTCCCCTGTACCTCTTTGGGAGAATAAGCTTTTCAATGGGATAGTTTATAGTAATAGGCTTTCTAAGAAGGTTTCTAAGCGTTACAGATAGGCCTTTTATAAAATCTAAAAAAAGCACAGACTCTACCAAATTGAGGAAAGCCTTTCTGCTTACTTTTTTCACGCTCATGTCAAGGTTATATTTTAACACCAAAAGTTCAAATTGGTAGGTTTAAATTATCTTTTAATCTTATGAGCTCTTTGGCTTGGATGAGTGATAAGAAAAATGGCAAGGTTCTATGCAAAGCATGCCGTCAGAGGTGTATCCTCGAGAATGGAGAGTATGGAAAGTGTGGAGTAAGAGTGAACTTGGATGGAACCCTCTATCTCACGGTTTATGGAAGGGTAGCTGCTTATAACATAGACCCCATTGAGAAGAAGCCCCTTTACCATTTCCTCCCTGGAACTCGCTCACTTTCTGTAGGAACGGTTGGATGCAATTTCTCGTGCATGTTCTGCCAAAATTGGGAAATCTCCCAGCATCCACAAACTCACAATTATGAAATCTTTGGCAATGGTGTGATGCCCGAGGAGCTGGTCTATTTTGCAAGGGTTCACAGTACACCTTCCATATCGTACACTTACAATGAGCCTGCTGTATTCTTTGAGTTTGCACACGATACGATGAAGTTAGCACATAAGGATGGTATCAAAAACGTGTTTGTTACGAGCGGTTATGAAACGGAGGATGTTATAGATGCTTCTTTGCCCTATCTCTTTGCTATGAACATAGACCTGAAATCTTTCTCTGATAAGTTCTACAGGGAGGTATGCGGAGCAAGGCTAAAACCTGTATTAGATACAATTGAGTATGTTAAAAAGAGGGGTATCTGGTTAGAAATCACTACATTGCTAATACCAGGTTTAAACGATT
>JBKBPE010000078.1:0-4154 GCA_046293375.1 Aquificaceae bacterium | reverse complement strand
GATTCAGAGGAAGAATTAAGGGACATAGCAAGGTTTATAAAGAGTTTATCGAAGGATACACCATGGCATATTTCAAGATTCTTCCCAGCTTACAGAATGATAAACCTTCCACCAACGCCTACTGAGAAGCTAAGGAGAGCCTACCAGATTGGGAAAGAGGAAGGACTTGAGTATATTTACGTAGGAAACTATCCGGCGAGCGATCTGAAGTCTACCTACTGCCCATCCTGCAGCTATAAAGTGATAGAAAGGGGGGGATACCTTGGGGAAAGGATAAAGAATCATCTTTTAAAAGACAGATGTCCCAAATGTAAAACAAAGATAGCCGGAGTGTTTGTGTAGTATAATAGGTTTATGAAACCAAAGGTATCCATAATAATGGGGAGCATATCCGATTGGGAATGTATGAAAGAAGCTTACAGCGTACTAAAGGAGTTTGAAGTTGAGTGCGATGTCAGGGTAATATCAGCCCATAGAACTCCTGACCTAATTTACGAGTTTGCAAAGAGGGTAAGAGACGTAGGAGTAGATGTGATAATAGCTGGTGCTGGTGGGGCTGCACACCTTCCTGGAATTATAGCCTCTTTAACCACTATCCCCGTTGTAGGAGTTCCCATACCATCTAAACATATGAACGGTTTGGACTCTCTTTATTCTATAGTCCAGATGCCTGCTGGCGTGCCTGTGGCAACTGTAGGCATAGGGAATGCTACGAATGCAGGGCTTTTGGCCGTGCAGGTCTTGGCCTTAAAACATCCAGAGCTTGAAAAAAAGTTAGAAGACTACAGAGAGAAACTCAAAGAAAAGGTCCATCAGATGAACCAGAAGTTAGACAATCTGATCCAACCTCTTGGCTGATTTTGCCCTGTATAGCGCCTCATCTACTCTATGTATAAAAGAAGTTATGCTCTCACCTACTCTGTAAACTGCACATCCTGCAGATATACCTACCTTATAACCCTTTTTGAATTTTGTATTCCCTATTACCTTGATTATCTTTTCTGCAACCTTCTGCGGTTCTTTGGTTGTTGGTAGTACTATGAGAAACTCGTCCCCTCCCCATCTTCCCAGATAGTCTGACTTTCTTATGTTCTTTTTTGCTATCCTTGCTACAGATTTTAATACCCTGTCTCCTTCCAAATGGCCGTAAGTATCATTTATAGATTTAAAGTTGTCTATATCAAAGAAGACTATACCTAAGTCTGTGCCATATCTTTTGGCTTTCTCAACTTCCCTTTCCAAGAGCAACTCTACTGAGTACCTGTTGTAGGCACCCGTTAAGCTATCATAGAAAGAGAGTTTCTTTAGCTTCCTTTCGTATATTTTGCTCTCTGTTATGTCCATCATCACGCCTATGCCAGCGAATGATCCCTTCCAATAGGTTGTTTCTGAACTTATCCTAACCCATCTGTTTTTTCCATCCTTCCTCTTTATCATAACTTCATAGCTATCTATGCCCTTTATGCCTGTATCTCTTTTCTTCATAACGCTTTCAACCTTATGCCTGTATTTGTAATGTACAAGAAGGGTTATATCCTCCAGGCTGAGAAGTTCATCCATAGAATAGCCAGTTATACTGGCAAGGGCCTTGTTGGCATAAACAAACCGTTTCCCAGAACGCAAAAAGATTCCAACGGGTGAGGCCTCAGATAGGTTTTTAAACATCTCTTCCTTTTCGTGCTTTTCTGTTATATCCAGTATGTATCCGTAATAGTGGGTTATGTTCTCCTCCCCATTGTATATGGGAATGGTGTGGTCAAATAGCCATACTATCCTTCCATCCTTTCTGACTATCCTATAATCTTCGTGCGTCCACGCTTGAGCTTTGCTTTCTGTGTACCTTTTTACTTCCTCAGCTACCCTTTTTAGGTCATCCTTATGTATGATATCTGCATAGCTTACCTTACCAGAGAGAAACTCCTCTGCAGTGTATCCAAAAACATTCTCTACGTTGGGGGTTACCATCTTTACAGGCCAGCCAGGCTTGTTCTCCCATAGAAAGAGTACTATATTACCAGTCTGTAAGAGCTGTTCAAGTCTAAAACCACTCTCTCCTATGGATATTATAAGGTTAGAGATGTCTATATGCATCTCCACATAGACCCCGGCTTCCCTGCTGCAGCTGGCAATCACATAAAAGTAGCCTTTGCCCTCCTTTGTACTATGAACGTGGATCACTCGAGAAGAGTCTACACCGCTCTCTTTTATGGCTTTTACGGGGCAGGGGTGGCTGCTTAGTTCATAGCATGGCACTTCTGAGGCGTGCGTTATACCATAGCATGTTTGTTTTATATCCCCATAAACCTCTTTTGCTTTCCTGTTTAGGAATACTACCATGTAATTTTCATCTACCACAAGAACAGGTTCTGGAATAAAGTCAAGAACTGTATAATCCATTGAAGCCTTTTTATTATACCACAGCTTCCAAGTTTAAAAGGTCAAAGACCTTCCTGTCCTTAATGGTTTCCTTTCTTTCCCATACCCAGTTTTGTATCTCCCAGAAATCTATCATAAGATGGTATTTGCTTACGTTGCGATTGTACTCTTTCACAAACTCAAGGAGTTCTATAAGTTCCGCTTCAGAAATAGAAGGTATATTCTTTTTAATGTATTGGTTAAAAAGACGAGATATATGTTCATCCACTATATCAACAGAAAGCTCGCCGGCCTTGCTGAAAACTTCCTTTATCTTTTCAAATTCCTCTCCTTTGAGAAAGGACTTTATTAGTTTTAGCTTTAAAGAAAGTTCCAACTTCTTTCTCATATAGTCTGCCATATCGAGCCTTAAGCCTTTGGAATGCAAAATCAAGTCTTCGAGCAGCCTTTCATAATCTTTAAAGAATTCAAGTTCAGCCTCTACGTAATCCATACTCCACTTCTCCAGAAGCTTTTTACAACACAAGGATGGGAGCTGAGACATATCAAAATCCTTTAAGTCTTCCTCCAAAAGGAAGCTTTCATCTGTCTCCTTGTCCAAAAGTCCTATCTTGAAAGTATCTTGCTTTGCTATTTCAAACTTCCACTTCCCCCAAGAGCCCTCTTCCTCTACCAAGTCGGAAAGGTGCAAAAGCAGTACACATCCCGCTATGAACTTTTTTTCATAGACTTGGGGTAGTACTAACTTCTTCCAAACACCAAGTCCATTACCATAAGTTTGAACGTTGCTAGGTGCCTCCTCCAAATATCTAAAAAAAGCTTTCTCTATACTTGTGTCTCCTACAAGCTCCATAGCCCTCTTTGCAAAAAGTATGTTATTAACCGTTTCTATACCAGAGAGCTCTGCAAAGAACCAACCGTCGGATGAAAAGGAGAGCTGCGTATACTTTAGGGCGTTGAGCAGGCTAAAAACCTTTGTTCTTTCTTCCCCGCTTAGTTCCCTCTTAGCATGGTTTCTGAGGTACTCCTCCTTGGAACTCCCAAGTATTACATCTATAAAATGCAATACAGCCACTTCTGGCTCAAAAAAGTACCTTTCAAGCTCGTTGAGAGCAATCTCTTTTACCCTGGACCTTACGACTTCTAACCCCTCTCTCAAAGGTTTTCTCCATTTTTGATGCCATCCTGGCAACCCTCCACTACTGCATCCGCAGTCGCTTCTCCATCTTTCCACACCGTGGGGACAGCTCCAGGACGTATTCCAGTTTATGTCTCCAGAGAGCTTGGGATTATGCTCTTTGTAAAAGGCCTCAAGGGTTGTAAACTCGCTGGAATTGATAAACATGTAAGCTAATCCCATCTCACCAAACTTTTTATGGTGTCCAAAGGTTTCGCCATCGGTTGCTATTAGAGTGAGTTCCTTCCTCTTCTTTAGCTTTTCCAAGAGAGCTTGAGCATCAGACAGAAGGTCACCAAAAGCTACACCATGGGAAAGCTCTTCATCGTATATGAAAAAGTCAATGTGGCCCTTTTCTGTGTAATATCTAAAGAAGTTTTCCTTTACCTTTGCCTGGTGCGGTGCTAAGATGCTGTACTTTATTCCGTACTTTATAAGTATATCCACAGTCTCCCTATCAACCGCAAGCTCCGGAAGCCAAAAACCCGTTGGTTTTTTACCAAAAAACTTTTCAAAGACTCTTATACCCCAAAAAACCTGTATCTCTTTGTCCTCCTCTGGATCAAGGGGCAGTATGGTATGGTTAAAGGATGTGGCTAAT
>JBKBPE010000077.1:0-6395 GCA_046293375.1 Aquificaceae bacterium | reverse complement strand
TCCCCCCAGCTCTTCAAGCAAATACTCATGATATCTGGCTTTGATAGATACTATCAGATAGTCAAATGCTTAAGGGATGAAGACCTAAGGGCAGATAGGCAGCCCGAGTTTACACAAATTGACTTTGAGATGTCCTTTGTGGATGAAGATGATGTTATGAGTTTTAGCGAGGAGCTTGTGCACACACTGTTTAAAGAACTCCTTGGTGTTGAACTAAAAAGACCCTTTGATAGGATACCCTATAAGCAGGCTATGGAGAACTATGGTTCTGATAAACCAGACAGAAGGTTCGGAGTTGAACTTATAGAGATGAGTGATGTTTTTAAGGACAGTCAGTTTAAGATTTTTAGAGAAGCTGTAGAAAGTGGTGGCGTTGTAAAAGCTATAAACTTCAGAAGTTCAAACCTTTCTAGAAAGGAGATAGATGAACTTTCCCATTTTGCCCAGACAGCAGGAGCAAAAGGGCTTGCTTGGATAAAGGTAGAAGATGGAAAACTGAACTCCCCTATAGTTAGGTTCTTAGCGGAGGGGGAAAAGCAGGAGTTAATGAAGAGGGCAGGAGCCAATGTGGGAGATACCATACTTTTATCCGCTGATAAAAAGGATGTAGTTTTTAAAGTTTTGGGAAGTTTGAGGCTTTACATAGCCAAGAAGTACAGCCTTATTGATACGAACAAGTACGATATCTTTTGGGTTGTTGACTTTCCTTTAATGGAATGGGACGAAGAGGAAGGCAGGTTCGTATCTCTTCATCATCCATTCACATTGCCAAGGGAGGAGGACATTCCAAAACTTCTAAGGGCTTTGCAGGAGGAGGATTTTGAGGAAAGGAAAAAACTTGTTCAATCTGTAAGGGCAAGGGCTTACGATATGGTGATAAACGGCTACGAAGTGGGAGGTGGCTCCATACGTATCAATAGAAGGGAAATCCAGGAGGTTATATTTAAACTTTTGGACATATCACAGATAGAGGCAGAAGAGAAGTTTGGTTTCTTGCTAAGAGCTTTAAATTACGGAGCACCACCACATGGAGGTCTTGCCTTTGGACTTGATAGGCTTGTATCCATCATGAGAGGTCTTGATTCCATAAGAGATACCATAGCCTTTCCAAAAACCCAAAGGGGTATCTGCCCACTTACCGGTGCTCCAGACTACGTGTCTCCAAAGCAGCTAAAAGAAGTTCACATAAAGGTTTTGGAATGAGGGCCCTTATATCCGTTTATTACAAAGATGGTATATACGAGTTTGCAAAGGCCTTGGAGGATAAAGGTTACGAAATAATCTCAACTGGTGGTACTGCCAAGTATTTGAAAGATAAGGGCATAAAGGTAATTGAGGTTGAAGAAATAACTGGATTCCCCGAGATACTGGAGGGTAGAGTAAAAACTCTGCATCCCACAATACATGGCGGTATACTCTTCAGAGACTGGGTAGAAGAAGACAAGAAACAGATAGCTGACCTTAACATTAAACCAATAGACTTGGTCGTTGTTAATCTTTATCCTTTTGAGGAGAAGATGGATGAAGACTTAACACTGCAGGAGCTCATGGAATTTATAGATATAGGTGGGCCAGCTCTCATAAGAGCTTCTGCTAAGAACTTCCACAGGGTAGCTGTGGTTGTGGACCCAAAGGATTACCCTTGGGTGGCGGAGAACTTAGCCAGAGGTGGATTAGACCTTCAGGACAGAAAATATTTAGCTTACAAGGCCCTTTCTCTAACATCTTATTACGACGCCATCATATCCAATGCCTTGGCTTACCTATTTGAGTTTGATGTTCCTGTGGAGTATTCTGCCATACCCATGAAGCTTGAAAAAGAGCTCAGGTACGGGGAGAACCCACATCAGAAGGGATTGCTCTTTTCCAACCCTATGGAGAAGCTTGGTATAGTCAGAAGTAGGACCATTCAAGGAAAAGATATGTCCTTTAACAACTATTTGGATGCTGACGCTGCTGCAAGGCTCGTAAGTGAGTTTCAAAAGCCAGCTTGTACCATAGTAAAGCATAACAACCCTTGCGGTGTAGCTTTGGGGAAGGACCTGCTCGACGCTTATGAAAAAGCCTTCTCTTCGGACCCTGAATCAGCCTTTGGTGGAATAGTTGCTTTCAATGACAAGGTGGATGAACATCTGGCGGAGAAAATGATTAGTGTTTTTCTTGAAGTTGTTGTAGCTCCTGAATTCTCTGAGAATGCTTTGGAAGTCTTCAGTAAAAGGAAAAACCTAAGGGTCATACAGTTCCTTGGATATTCTTACTCCTTTGACATAAAGAAGTTGAGCGGAGGTTTTTTAACTCAAGACGAGGACAGCTCAGACTATGAGAGGTTTGAAGTTGTTTCGGAAAGGGTTCCAACAGATGGAGAGATGGAGGATATGGTGTTTGCAATAAAAGTTTGTAAGTACATAAAATCCAATGCCATAGTTATAGTAAAGGATGGGAGAACTCTTGGTATAGGGTCTGGTAACGTGTCTCGAGTAGATAGCTTGAGATGTGCAATAGCAAAAGCTCAAAGGTACGGTTTTGAGCTAAAGGGTAGCGTCATGGCTTCTGAGGCTTTCCTCCCCTTCAGAGACAACGTTGACATAGCAAGCCAGGTTGGAGTATCTGCCATTGTACAACCAGGTGGCTCTATAAGGGATAAGGAGGTCATACAAGCTGTCAATGAACACAAGATGGCCATGGTTTTTACTGGTACAAGACATTTTAGGCATTAGCTGTTAAAATGTTTTTGTATGAGAGTGGGTTTTGTTTACGATGATATTTACCTAAAACACAATTGGAAAAACCACATAGAGAATATGGACAGGCTCATAAGCATAATAAGAGGGCTTGAGGAAAGCAAACTCTTTGATCAATTGATAAGGATAAAGCCAAGGAAGGCCAAGGCAGAGGAAGTAGCACTCAATCATGACGTTTCTTATATACAAGAAGTACACGACTTTTGTTTGGCTGGTGGAGGGTATCTTGATCCAGACACTTATGCAGTTCCCGAATCTTACCAAGTTGCCATGTACGCAGTTGGGGGTGTGCTTGAAAGTATAGATAGGATCCTAATGGGTGATATAGAGGCTGGTTTCTGTGCAGTCAGGCCACCTGGTCATCATGCTGAATATTCAAAGGCTATGGGCTTTTGCATATTTAACAATG
The DNA here is from genome assembly GCA_046293375.1 of Aquificaceae bacterium. GTDB lineage: Bacteria > Aquificota > Aquificia > Aquificales > Aquificaceae > Hydrogenobacter. Next base: position 3,245 of record JBKBPE010000077.1, on the reverse strand, counting down.
TAGCTGTTGCTGCATGGTACCTTCTACAAAAGGGTATAAAAAGGGTTTTTATAGTTGATTTTGATGCTCATCATGGTAATGGAACGCAGAAGAGCTTCTATGAAGAGGACAGGGTCTTTTATTTCTCAACTCACGAGCATCCCTTCTACCCAGGGACTGGGTCAAAGGAAGAAAGGGGTGCCGGCAAGGGCCTTGGATACACTTACAACGTTCCACTTTGCGCTGGTAGTGGAGATGAAGAGTATGAAAGCATTTACGGGAGTATACTTCCCAAGCTTATGGAGGATTTCTCTCCCAATTTTGTTTTGGTCTCTGCAGGCTACGACATACACAGGGATGACCCTCTTACATATCTAAACGTAAGCACTCAAGGAGTTGAGAAGATAGTAAGGTACATAGTAAGCAAATCCAAAGAGCTGAAAGTTCCCATTATTTTCAGTTTGGAAGGGGGTTACGACCATAGAGCTCTTTCGGAGTGTGTGAATGTAACCATAAAAACCATGCTGGAGGTTTAAAGTTGAAAGTACTGAACAAGGCTTGGCAATTATTCTCTTTACTTTTGGTGGCATACGGCTTTTATCTTCTCTTTCTATTCCTTCTGGATACACTTTTGAGAGTAAACAGGGAACTGGCCCTGCCACTTTCCCTGCTTATTACTTTAGCCTCTGCTGGGTTTGTTGTTGTGTTTTGGATAAAAAAGAAAAGACTCCCCTTTTAGGAGGTGATACTATGTACATGATTTGCGATGACAAAAGGGTTTATGTATCTGAAAACTATAGGGTGAGTGCTTACGACAAAGAGGACCTTGTAAATGCAGAGAAGAAAAGCTTAGTTTGGAAAACTTTCAAGTTGTATGTGAACCTAAAAAAGCTAATAAACACAAAAGACTACCTTTATGGCATAGGGGAGGATAGGATGGTAAGAATAGACAAGACAGATGGCCATGCTGAAGACCTGTCCTTAGAAGACCATCTTATAGATGTAGCGGGTGGCCATAGAGACCTCTATCTTCTTACAAAGACAGCTCTTTACAGAATGTCCATAGAGAGGTTCTCTTTGCCTGAGATAAAAAGGCTTGCAGTGTCGGATACTATGGATAAACCCCTTAGAGCTCTGTGTCTATCTGATGAAAACATTTATGTAGCTTCCAGAAGTTATGTTTATAAGCTTGATAGGGATGGTAAGAAGCTTCTTGAGAAAGCCTTAACAGATATCCACACTCTCCTCATAAGTGAGGACGGCCCTGTTGGAATAAGGGAGGATGGAAAGGTGCTAAACCTGGACGAAAGCTTAGAAGTGAGCTCCACAGGTGAATTTGATGGTAGACCTATAAAGGCTGAGTACTCCATCTATCAGACTTACTTACTCACTGAGGAAGGGTTACATATCTTTGGTAAAACTGGAAAGAGGATAGCTCATGTAGAGAATGGCTACCTTTCCTTTTCTGAAGGCCTCAACCACGTTTACCTATACAAAGAAGATGGTCTGGAAGCTGCATCAAAAGCTGATATATTAGGAGACACCTATCAAAAGGTAGACCTTACCACAGTCTGTGCAGTTGTTTTTGCATCTATGATGGCCTTTGAAAGAGAAAAGGGTAAAAAGGTCAGCATGAAAAAGAGGAAGGGGTATATGGACGTAAGAGTAGATGACCTGAGCTTGGATTTAGAGAGACTGACTTACAGATTGTCCAGATACTTTCCCGAGGTCTTCATACTTTTTTCCAACCCAGGGTACTATGAGAGCATGATTGAGTTTGGTGAAAAGTTTGAGCTTGTAAAAGGGGAAGATGAACATTTACATCTGAACTATCACATGCTTAACCATCTCGTAGAAAAACATTCTGCCTTTAAAACCTTTAAGGAAGGCATAATCTCCACTTTAGAGACATGCTTAAAGTGAGGGGAGCTGTATCGGTGGTCGGTTCTTCTGTAGCCAGCGATGAAGAGTATAAGGTTGCTTATGAACTTGGGCTGAAGCTTGCAAAGAGAAAACTGTTAGTCGTATGCGGTGGAAGGGGTGGAGTTATGGAGGCAGTTTGTAAGGGTGCAAGCGAGGGTGATGGCTTAAGTGTAGGTATACTACCATCTTATGGTGGGGAGGAAGCAAACCCTTACATCGGCATAAAAATAAAAACTGGCATGCAATGGAACAGAAATCCCATAGTGGTGGCAAGTGGTGATATGGTAGTAGCCATAGGCGGACACTGGGGAACGCTTTCTGAAATAGCTTACGCTCTTATACTGGGAAAGTACATAGTAGGTTACAAAACTCACAAGATAGAGGGAATTGAACATGTAGAGAGCTTAGAAGATGTCTTAGAGAGAGTGGACAAGTTTTTTGGACATACTTGAAAAATTTTATCAATTGACTCAAATTATACAGCATGAAGATGGACGTGGCAGTGCTTGAGGGCATGCTATACAAGAGTATAGCTAAGGAGATAGAAGGCTTATACGAAGAGATCCTTAATATATACAGCTCAGATGAAGAGGTTCTTAATTTGGCCAAAAACATAAAGAACATATGCGATTACATTCTAAAGGTGTACAGGGAGATCCCTAACCCAAATAAAAAGTTGGATGAATCTCTTTATACAACACTGTACAACATGCTGAAGGACTTTAGCGTAACGTTCTACGACCTCACAGTAGCAGATGGCGAACAGCTTTATTATGTCATATCCTCAGCTTACCACAAGTTAAGCGGTGCCCATAACCTTCTTGAAAGACTCTATTAGATCAAGAGCTTTTCAAGTTCTCTTCTTTTAAGTATCTCTATGTACCCCCTTTCTGTGTTTATAATGCCTTGCTTTTTCCATTTGCTCATCACTCTTATAGTTGTCTCAACAGTTGTTCCGGTCATCTCGGCTATATCAAGCCTTGTAAGAGGAGCTTCTATTACTATAGAATCATCATACTTTTCCCCTATTCTATCGGCTATGTCAAGTATGGCCTTTGCTATCCTCTCTTCTACTTTCCCCCCAGCTATACTCTTTAAAGTCTCGTAAGTTTGTATAAGGTTTGCGGTAGCTTCACATGTCATCTTTATGGCTATTGCAGGATGCTTTATCGCAAGGTTTATAAAATCCCTGTTGGATATGTAAAGGGCCCTGGATTCGGTCATGGACCTTGCAGCGTAAGTGTTTTTTGGAACCTTTTTCCCCCACTCTATCCAACCGAATATGTCCCCTGGGTAGACAAGTCTGACTATAACTATCCTTGCATCCTGAGTCTCCTTTAGAA